>JBAQUK010000179.1:0-9752 GCA_049297455.1 Desulfosalsimonadaceae bacterium
GGTCCGGGTTGGTACGCAAGAACGGCGTCAACACGGCCATCCATGGATCCACGGGGGGTTCGGGAGGCGTCATCGTTGATTCCCAAACGCCCGGACCGGGTGCCGGCACGGTGTACCCGCCATTTCCGGTGAGAACGTCGCCGGATCGCAGCACGATGATCTCATCGGCAGCAGCCTGACCCACAGCAATCCCGTCTGTCTTGGCGATGCTGTCGGGAATCGCCGCAAGCGAAGCGGCGTACTTCCCGGTGAGAGTGGCTGACGGAAAATAATGGTTGAGTACACCGTACGCGGCTGTCGCCACCGCAGCATCCCGGGAGGCGGCGGGATCGGCTGTCAGCGTCGAGTTATATGGTGCGTACCCGCCCTCAATGGCCACCAGCGCGTTATAGACCGCAGCCTGCATGTAGGACAGGTGGACAAATGCCGCCGACATGGAGGTTCCGCCCATCGGCATCGGCATGCCCGGCATGGGCGCCGGCTGGAGGATATCCTGGGCGATGGCGTTCCACTCGGCCACGATGTTGCCCGGCAGCGGGCTGTTGGCGTAGTTCGGGTGGCTGAAATAATGCGGCGCGGTGCCCGGCATGGGCATGGCTGCCATACCCATCGCTTCCAACTCAAAGCCGGCTGCATCCGCACGTTCGGCGGCGGCTTGCCTTTCGACTTGCGTTATTTTTTCTCCCTGCCCCGGTGCCCGTGGGTTTTCACCTTTGGCGAGAACCTGGCCGACACCCCATAAAAGTACCAGTCCTGCCAGGACCAAACCGATTAGTCCGTAAAGTTTGCGTTTATGCATGACATTTTTCCTTTTCTTTGTGGTTTTGGGTTATGTTGCTATTTTCATGTGCCGCCAAATAAATTTTGAAATTGTGCCATCCCCCCTTTCAGGCGATGAAGGTTTTTTAATCTCAGGTTGCAAACAGTTCATCCATCACGCCCAGGTTCAGGGAGCCTTTGGAAAAATGGTAATCCGCGCCGCTTTTTATGGCGGCGCTTTCATATTCAGCGCTGTTTTCGGATGACAGGGCCACAATGATGGCGGAGGGGCATTTTTCTCTTGCGCGTCCGATGAGTTCCAGGCTTTTTTCAGTGGAAAGGGAAATGTCCGAGAATATGATATCCGGCATCCATGCGTTGATTTTTTCAAAAGCTTCCATTGCGTCGGCGGCTTCCTCAAACACCACAGCCGGGTATTTTGAGTTCATGAGGCTTTTGAGGGCATTGCGAAAATTGTGGTTATGTTCTATGATCAGCACCCTGCTCATCCGGGTCACCCTTGTTGTATCCATTGTGGTGTTAATCGATTTTTGTCGCGATGGGCCATATATTGGCTTCTTTTTGCAATATCTTTACAGGATCATCGAGTTGTGGTAAATACGGTGAACAGTGTATTTATTGCCGAAAAAATACCGGATTGTTGCGGTAACAAATCCTGAAAAAACGGGCATAACAGGTTAATAATGCATTTAACCAATCGATATTCATCATTATATAAATTCAGGCACCCCCATGACAAAAAAATGCCACCGCATCCTGCTGGCTGAAGATCATAAGATCCTGAGGGAAGGACTAAAGGCGCTTTTGTCCGTAGATCCGGACATAACAGTGATTGGTGAGGCGGAAGACGGGCGCATGGCCATCAAATATGCGGAAACGTATTCGCCGGACCTGGTTCTGATGGATCTTTCCATGCCGAAAACAGGCGGTCTGGAGGCGATCCGGGAGATTAAACGGACCCAGCCCGCCATAAAGATTCTGGTTCTGACCGTTCACGACAGCGAGGAATATATCCAGGCGGCTTTACAGGCGGGTGCGGACGGATATGTGCTCAAAGACGCCGACCGGCAGGAACTTTTGGGCGCCGTCAAGCATGTGCTGAATGGAAAGCGGTACTTAAGCCCCGGAGTTTCGGGAAAGATTATTGAAGGATATTTATCATCCGGAAACGGAGGATTGAAAACAAAAACAGCATGGGACGGTCTCACCCACCGGGAGCGGGAAATTCTCAAACTGATTGCCGAAGGCCATCAAAACAAAAACATCGCCGATTACCTGTGCGTCAGCCTGAAGACCGTTGAAAAACACCGTGCCAACCTAATGAAAAAACTGGATATCCACAACACCGCCCACCTTACCGCCTATGCCATGGAAAAAGGCCTGGTTACACGATAGGACGGTTTGCCGCCGCTTTCTCCTGCGAAAACTTCCAGAGAACCCGGACCATGACGCCCTTGGCGGGGGAGGCGATGATGGAAAAAACACCCCCGGAAAGCCGGGCCCGTTCCTCCATGCTGGCAAGCCCTAAGCCCTTTTCCATGGGCTGCATGGCATTGGCTGTATCTTCCATATCAAAGCCTATCCCATTGTCATGAACCGTCAACTCTATTGTATCCGGGCACTGACTCAGGAGAACGGACACCGACTTCGCCTCGCTGTGTTTGGAAACGTTGTTCAACGCCTCCTGGGTAATTCGAAAAATGACAATTTTTAAACTTTCAGGAATCCGTTCATCCATAAAATTGATTTTTCTTTTCAGCACAATATGTGGATGCGTTTTTTCGAATTCCTGGCACAGCCATGAAACCGCCGCTTCCAGGCCCAGATCGTCCAGGACCGTGGGACGCATATTTTTCATCAGATGGCGCACCTCCTCCACCGATGCCTTTGACAGGAAAAGTATGGAACGGATGGCTTCCATGGATTCCTCGGGCCTGCTTTTTTCCATCTGAGCCATGGCCGCGTCCGACCAGACTTTTATGGCGCTGAGGGTCTGGGCAAGTCCGTCATGAATCTCCTTGCCGATGCGCCTTCTTTCTTCTTCATAAGAATATATCAGTTTTGCGGACAAATCTTTTAATTCCGTTTCCGATTTCAACAGATTCTCCGCCAATATTTTGCGCTCCTCTATCTCATTGACCAGGATGAGATTGGTTTCCGAAAGGGCCTTGGTCCTCTCCTTCACCCGTATTTCCAGGTCATCCTTGGCCTTACGAAGGGAGTCGGTAATCTGCCACCGGTTAATCGCCAGAGCGTAATACTGCGCCAGGCGGCTGACGGCTTCCACATCCTTTTCCTCAAAATTTTCCTGATTATTGCAAAGGGCAATCTGGCCGACAAGGGCCTCATTAAACAATACCGGAATGGACAGGAAATTTCTGATGGGGGGGTGTCCCTCGGGAAGCCCCCGGTATGAGGGGTGCTTTGCCGGCGAGTTGGTGAAAAAAGGCTTCAGGGTGTTCAAAGAATACCCCCACAGGCCCGGATACAAACCATCATCTCCCTTGGAAAAATGGATGGTCTTATTTTTTCCGTCCGGGGTGCACTGCGTCATCATCACCAGGGTGCGGCGGGTATCAGCCCCGGTATCGGGGTCCAGGATGGAAATATATCCATTCTCGCTATGGGTAATCTTCTTACCTTTTTCAAGGATTTTGGCGCCGATTTCCTGCATGGAAATTTCATGTGAAATCAATGGGATATACAATTCAGACAAAGCGGAATTGACCTCCAGTTCCCATAACAGATCGCTTTGGTAAAGCCCGGCTTTATCTCTCTCCCGGCGGCATTCCAGCTCATTTTTCTTAAGATTCCGGAACAGGACGCCATAAGGCCTGCGCAGGCCCGTTTCGATAATGGCTTTATATATAAGGTAGAAGGAAATGATTTTAAAATAGTGCCCGATAAAGCTGAAAAAGCTATAAGGGGTTGAATACAGCGTCAAACTCATCTCGCTGAGGATGGTTAGACAGACGGAAACAACGATATACCATAAAACGGTTTCATCGAAAGCTTTCCTGTTTTTAAAAAACATCCCAACGGATAGCGCAAGCATCAGGCAAATGGCATATTCCGTGACCCTTTTAAAAGGGGTCAGCCCGGCCCCTTCAATAAAGCAGACGGGAAACACCTTCCAGTAAAAAACAGACGCGATCAAAACCATCGTCAGGCCGGCGTATCCGAAAAGAATCGCCTTTGCCGGGACTTTTCGATGGATGAGAAACGGTGCGAGAAGGAATGAAATGCTTTGGAGCAACCTTGCGGAAATCCATAATTGCGTGGGCAGGTTGCCATCGTGCGTTTTAAAAACCCCCATCCCTTTATAAGCCAGGAGGTGAAGCAGGTCGATGCCGCCGATAAACAGGTACGCAATGCCGATCATCAAAAAAGCGCTATTGTCCAGGTGCTGCCGGGTATTCCAGGCAATGATGAAAATCGCAATGGAAACCACAATGCCGAACATTTCGGCCAGGGTGTGGTAAAGAAGGTAATTGTTCAGGCCGATCAGATAAACCGCAAAAAAAATCAGGGTGCACAAGATGAGTTGCATGAACACGCTTTTACTTGTTTCCCTTTTGTTCATTTAAAGCGGACTCCTTTTGCAATGGTGCGGAAAAAGACACCCCCAATTTAAATTAAGGATTATGCAATATCAATCCTTAACTTTGAATCCTGCACCACGGCAAAGCGCAACATGGGGTGTTTCAATTCCGGTTGCATCACATGGCGTTTTGGGGTATCGATCAACTATACGCCATATTCCCGCCGATGAAATGAGATGCCGACATGACCGCAAGGAGAAAAGAGATGGAAAAGAAAAAATCGGTCAAAAAAGAAACGGCCTTGCACGGGCTTCAAGCAGCCGAAGGTAATGCCGAAACCCCGGCTCAACATCCCGATGCCGCAACCGGGGCTTCCCGGGAAAAGATCTATCCGGTCATCGGGATCGGCGCTTCGGCCGGAGGATTGGAGGCCATTGAAGAATTCTTTCATAGCGTCCCCGATGACAGCGGCATGGCGTTTGTCGTTGTTTCGCATACGGATCCCGGCCGCGCCAGCCTGCTTCCGGATATTATCCAGCGCAAAATCAACATACCGGTCATCCTGGTGGAAGATGGGATGGGTGTAGAACCCAACACCGTATACCTGCCCCCGTCCAACCGGGATCTCATCCTGGAGGAAGGGGTATTCCGGCTCAAAGAGCAGCAGCGGGGATCCATCCCGAGGCTCCCCATTGACACGTTTTTAAAATCTCTGGCCGGAAGCAGGGGGGAAAGGGCCGGCTGCATCATCTTATCCGGCACCGGCAGCGACGGAACCCACGGATTGCGGTTCATCAAGGAAAGCGGCGGGGTGACCATGGCCCAAAGCCGGGACTCCGCCCGGTACGAAGGGATGCCGGAAAGCGCCATCGGGACCGGCATGGCCGATTATGTCCTTCGTCCCTCTGAGATGCCGAAACAGTTGATAGAGCACTTTTCACACGATATCAACCTGATCCAGCATCGGGAAATCGAACCCCCTGATGATTTCCTCCCGGTTCTCTCAAAGATCGTCATCACCATCAGCAACCACACCGGCCATGATTTCTCCCAGTACAAAAAAAACACCCTGGTCAGACGCATCCAGCGGCGGATGAGCATCACCCACACGGAGAGCCCCGAGAAGTATTTAAGCTTTCTCCATCGCAACCCGGCTGAGATCGAGGCCCTGTTCCAGGATCTGTTGATCGGGGTGACGAGTTTTTTCAGGGATCCGGAAGCGTTCGATTTTTTAAAAAATGAGATTCTGCCCGATCTTCTGACCCGAAAGGATGAGAATCTTCCTTTCCGGGTCTGGATCCCCGGGTGCGCCACCGGAGAGGAAGTCTATTCCATTATCATGCTTCTTCAGGAGGCTCAGGAAGAACTCAATATCAGAAAGGACATCCAGGTCTTTGGGACCGACATCGACCGGGCGGCCATTGAAAAGGCCCGCGAAGGACTCTATTCCCAGAACATCACCGCGGATGTCTCCGAGAAGCGGCTCAATCGTTTTTTTGAGAAGGATCATATCCACTACCGCGTGAGAAAAGGAGTGCGTGAGTCGGTGGTGTTCGCCGTGCAGAATCTTTTAAAAGACCCGCCTTTCTCAAGGCTGGATCTTCTGGTCTGCCGTAACCTGTTGATTTACCTGGAGACCAAGGCCCAGAAGCGGCTCTTGCCCTTGTTCCATTATGCGCTCAAATCCGGCGGAGCTCTTTTTCTGGGGTCATCCGAAACGGTCGGTGATTTCACCGACCTCTTCATACCCCTCCAGAAGAAGTGGAATTTTTACCGGAAAGTCGATGTGAGCCCCGCCCTGCAACTTGCAGTGCATTTCCCGACCGGCGGAAAGGACATGGCCAATGCGCTGGAACGCGCCAGAACGGGCGCCGACCCCATGGATGCCGGCGAGCCAGCAGTGGCCCAGGCCACCGAGCATCTCCTTCTGGAAAACCATACCCCGGCCTGCGTGGTGGTCAACCGCCGGGGCGAGATCAACTACGTCCACGGCCGGACCGGAAAGTTTTTAGAGCCCGCCCAGGGACGGATGAGCGTCAACATTGTGGACATGGCCCGGGAAGGCGTTCGTTTTGACCTGGCCGCGGCATTGAGAAAAGTGGTCTCATCCGGAGAAATCATTACAAGGGAAGGGCTTCGGGTCAAGACCAACGGCGATTCCCTTGATTTCAACCTCACAGTCAAACCGCTGGGAAAGCCGGAATCCTTAAAAGACATGATTGTCGTCATTTTTGAGGAAATCCCTGTTGAGCGGCAACCCAAAAAATCAAAAAACCAAAAAACGGCCCTCGAAGGCGCCAGCTCCCAGCGCGTGGTCGATCTGGAACGGGAGATGGCCAAAGTGCAGCAGGACCACCGGACGGCCATGGAGGAACTGGAGACCTCCAACGAGGAACTCAAGTCCGTTAATGAAGAGCTGCAATCCTCCAATGAAGAGCTTCAATCCACCAACGAGGAACTGGAATCCTCAAGGGAAGAGCTCCAGTCGTTAAATGAGGAGCTGACCACGGTCAATGCCGAGCATCATGACAAGATCACGGAGCTTTCCCAGGCGTATGACTCCATTACCCATGTGTTAAACTGCACCCGCATCGCCATCGTCTTTGTCGATAACAAATTAAATGTCATGCGCTTTACCCAGGAAGCCACCCGGCTCATCAATTTAATTGACGCCGATATCGGCCGTCCGTTGACCCACATATCCACCAACCTGGATTACCCGCTGCTTCCGGATGATATCAAGACGGCGGTCAGCAACACGGAAGTCCTGGAACGGCAGGTTATCACCAAAGACGGCCATCGGTATTCCATGAGGATCGTCCCCTTTCTGGACTGGAAAGGCCAGAAGGAAGGTGCTATTCTCACGTTTATCAATGCCGACGGCTGGCCGGGGGCCGGCAATTCGGGGAGGGAAACGGGCGGGACAGATGAATCCATCACAACTAGAGGAACTTGAAACGTCGCTCAGGCGATACGCCGACCTTTATCACAATGCGCCGGTGGCATATGTGACCGTTGACCGGACCGGCCTGATCACCAATGCGAACCTTTCGGCTTCGGAACTGCTTGGCATGTCCGCAGACCGGCTCATCGGCCGGGGGTTCTCCCGTTTTATCCACCCGGAGGACCATAAGCTGTATTTTTCAATCATCAACCATATCATCTATGCACGGGGACCAAGGCCCAAGGGCGCCGGCGAGATCAGGCTTTTGAAAAGCGCCCGGGATCCCTTTTATATTTCCATTGAGATGGCCCCTTCCCATGATGAAAAAGGACGGCTTCAGGGATGGAACATCACGTTTATGGATATTTCGGAAAATATCAACGCCCGGCAATCCATGGAGAGGGCATACAATGTGCTTAAGGACTCCGAGGCGCAGATGACGCAACTTTCTTCCCGCCTGCTGGAAGTGCAGGAAGAGGAGCGCAAGCGGATTGCAAAGGAACTCCATGACAGCGTCGGCCAGATGCTTGCGGCCATGAAGATCTCCCTTGAGACCGCCATTCAGACCATGCGCAAAGACCCTTCCATATCCGATGTGCTGGTCATGGAGAAACAGATCCCCACCCTTCAACTCGCCATTGACGATGTCCGGACCCTTTACATGGGATTAAGGCCCACCCTTTTGGATGACCTGGGACTTCTTGCGACCATTCAATGGTTCTGCCGCCGGTTTTGCCAGGCCCATCCCGTCCATCATGTTGAATTTGATGTGAACATTAATGAGGAAGAAGTGCCGGACGAACTCAAAACCGTTGTTTTCCGCGTCATCCAGGAGGCCTTTGACAACATCGCCAAACACAGTCAGGCAGATGAGGTAATCCTCTCTTTACGCAACCGAAATGGAAAAATTACACTTTTCATTGAAGACAAAGGGGTGGGGGTTGATGTTGCCGGAATGACAAACGGGGAAGGAAAAAATTTCGGGCAGTCAATGGGAATTGCCGGCATCAGGGAGCGGGTTGAGCTTTCCGGAGGAACTTTTTCCTTCACGTCTTCTCCCGGGCAAGGGACCCGGGTTCAGGCGGTATGGGAAGTTGAACCGGAATATAAGGAGGGTGAATGAAGAACGACCGTATCCGTATCCTGCTGGTGGAAGATGATGAAGACGACTACGTCATCATTCAGGATGTCATTTCCGAAATCAAATATATGCAAATCGAACTGACATGGGCGGATAATTACGATTCCGCCCTTGAAGCGGCTAAAAACGGAGCCTACGATATTTTCATCATCGATTATTTTCTGAGGGGATTTACAGGGCTGGATCTGATAGGGGCATTCAGGAACAACGGGTTAAGAAAGCCCGTGATCGTCCTGACCGGCCAGGGGGACCATGGGATCGACCTTCAGGCAATGGCGGCGGGCGCCTCCGATTATCTGGAGAAAGACAAGATTACCCCGCCGCTCCTCGAAAAAGTGATCCGGTATGCCATTGCGCAGTCAGAGATATTGGAATCACTGAAGGAATCGGAGGAACAGTTGAGGGTCCTTTCGGCCAGATTAATCGATGCCCAGGAATCGGAAAAAAAACGCATCGCCAAGGATCTTCATGACAGCATCGGCTCGAACCTGGCGGCGATTAAATTTGAAATTCAAAAACAGCAGATGAGCTTTTCCCCGGATGCAACGCCTCCATCACCCCCCTGTTTTACAAATTTAAATGATCTCCTGAACGAAACCATAGAGGAAACGCGGCGGATATGCATGAGTTTACGGCCGTCCGTGCTGGATGACCTCGGCATTATCATTGCCATTCAGTGGTTTTGCCGGAAATTCGGTCAGATCTATTCAACTATACGCATTCAAAACGACCTGAAAGCGGACGAGAAGGAGATCCCGGAGCCCATCAAAATAGTGGTCTACCGGGTGATTCAGGAAGCGTTGAATAATGCGGCCAAACACAGCAATGCCACCGTCGTCCATATCCTGTTCGAAAAACGCCGGGACAACATTTTTCTCACCATCACGGACAATGGATGCGGATTTGACGTAAAAGCCAAGCGGACCCATCGCAATGATGCAGGCGGCATCGGATTGTTGAGCATGGTGGAGCGCGTCAGCGGGTCCGGCGGAAGCCTCCGTATCTCATCGGATGGAAACAGCGGCACCGAAATCCGGGCCGTCTGGCCGGGGGGCACGCACGGTGATTTTGTTCTGTTGTGAAAGCCAATAGAATACGGTGGGTTGGATTCAATACTGATCTGTCCTTGAAACATCGAACATTGAACGTCGAATGTGGAACGCCTGCGGCGATCATTTTTACTGTTAAACCTGTAAACACCACGGCGGGACGGGTATGCCAAACTCCAAGAGTTAAAAACCATGGAGCGATAGCGACATCCTTATTCGAAGTTCGATGTTGGACGTTCAATGTTCGATGTTCAGGGGCTTTTTTCTAAAATGACCATTGAGCATCCAGTATTCAA
>JBAQUK010000180.1:0-7332 GCA_049297455.1 Desulfosalsimonadaceae bacterium
CAGAGGCACAGAATGCCCGCGCCGAAGCAGTTCCTCTCTGGCGTTAAACCACAGGTCCCGAAGGTTGATGCCTGCCGGACAGGAAACCGTGCAGCGATCACAATTGGTGCAAAGGTATATCCCCTCCCAAATCGCTGCAATACCCCGCGCGTAAATATTTTTTTGGGTGATGTATTCCTTAAGAAAAATCATTCTTTCAGAGGGCAAAATGTTTTCATTTCCAATGCTGTCAAACGCAACCGCGACAGAGCAGTTGAAACTGCAGGTTCCACAATGCATGCAGGAATCCAGTTCCATCACCTGGCGGGTAATGATATTGGCCGGATCGGAATTTTTACTCATGACGGCATTGGCCAGCAGGCTTGCCGGCGTTGTAAATATGTGAAACATCTTGGAAAATGGCAAATACGCGAGCCCCAGGAAACAGGTGAGGATATGAATATACCAGATTTTCTGATAGTGGTTGTACGATGTGAGTTTGGTAGACTCTAATGCAATGCCTGAAAGTATGATAATTGCCAATATGATGATGACATAATGATCCATGGCATTGGTTTTCAAGCGCGGCACTTTCAAAACAAAGCGGCGAAAGGCAGCAATGGCGATGCCTGAAATCACCATAAATCCGGAAAAAATCAGGAATGGATTGAGCTTAAGATAATACCTGTCGAAAAGCGAAGTCGTTATGATTTTATCAAGGGCATGCGTGAGCAGAAGGAACATGAAGCCCGCATAAATGAGCATATGCATAAACCAGCGGAGCTTATTTTTTTTCAGTATCCGTATCTGAAAAAGCACATCAATGATCAAAACCCTGATCAGTGTCAACAGCTTTTGACTGAATATGACGGAAAGCAGCCCTTTAATCGTGGCCAGGATTCTTTCCGATATCGTAAATTTTTGGGCATTGATACCTATATCGAAACGGAACCAACCTGAAATTTTATAAATCAGACCGACCCCAAAGACCGCCAGGGCCGTATATAGCATGACATTGTAAAACATTTTTCTTCCTAAGATCTTTCAAATTATCAGTTGGAGTTTTTTTCGTCATCTTTTCCGGAAAGAAACTTCCAGAACAATGCAATGCCAATCAGGGCGACAAACATCAAAACATAGAGAACCCCCTTGGTATAGGTATAATAATTCTGATAGGTATAAAAAATTGTTTCCATACAAACATGGCCTCCATACGCGGTATTTTAGTGGATATCTTTATACTCCGGGTGTTCATAGAAAATAGGCATTCTCGTTACGATAAACCTGAAAATCACAATGCCGAGAGTGACGATAAAAATCGATGTAACGATTTCCATCCAGCTTGGAAAATATCTGCTTGCGGAAGGAAGCTGCCAGTTGAATGCGATCAGGCATACATTCAGCCGGTTGATCACAATGCCAAGCACCGTTAAAGCGGCAGTCCATTTAATCAGCCCTAAATCCTTATTCCGGACCCCGACCGCATATAAAAATGACGGCAAGGCAACAAACCCGAGTAATTCGACGAGAAACCAGAGCCCGTATGGGGTGCCAAGCAGTCGCCAGTTGTTTCCGCCGGCGATGCCCATCACTTTTATTGTGAAATAGCCCGCAAGAACCAAAGACGCGGCCTTACCGAAACCCAACGTCACGCCTTCATTTTCATTCAGGTGCGCCGCGTCCATTTTATCTGCAAAATAATGATGGGAAAGCGAGCTTTCAAATATAACCATGGATAACCCTGCGATAATGCTCGATATGAAAAAGAAGACCGGCAGATAAGGAGAATACCACAGGGGATGAAGTTTTGACGGCGCGATAAGGAAAATAGCGCCCAGAGATGACTGATGCAATGTGGAAAGTACAACGCCCAATACAGTCAGCGCCAGGGTTAGCTTTACAGCAAGTTCTCTCACTTTTTTCAAGCCCAGCCATTCCAGCGGAGCCGGCATAAACTCGAGAAATAAAACCGTCAGATAGAGCGCAACGCATCCGGCCACTTCAAAAAGAAGGGAAGTTGTTCCCAGTTGTATAAAGGGATATGGAAGACGCCAGGGCCTGCCCACATCATAATTAATGGCTAAAACGACGAGGGCATAGCCGAGAAAACCCGTCAGGACCGCAGGCCTCACCGCAGAATGGTATTTTTTCATTCCGAAAAGATAGACAGCGGCCGATGTAACATATCCGCCTGCAGCGAGGGCGACACCTACAAGCAGATCAAAGGCGATCCATAATCCCCAGGGATTATCGTTGGAAAGATTGGTGACAGCTCCCAATCCAGATGTAAACCTCAGGACGGTAAGAACAATTCCGATGATGATGATCGATCCGGACACAACATTAAAAGGGGTCAACCATGTTTTGACGTCTATAACAGCTTTGCCGGACATCAGATATCCTCCTTGGTTCGAGACTGGGCAGCTTTGTTGACAGATTCAAGCTCCTGCTGGAAAATAATTTCTTTACGCTTTGATATGGCGTAGATTCCCATCAAAAAAACAGGCCATAACCCTACGACTAAAGGAACCACTGAAAGAACGCCGGATGTCAGTTCGGGAGCAGGGGTAACGCCGAGGTCTTCCCGCATCCCGATCTCTGAAAAAGGAACACTTGAAATATAGAGCCAGCTTGTACCGCCCATTTCAGTCTCGCCATATATATGATCAATGTACCTGCCCGGATATTTATTGAACCGTTTCCGTGCGATCCTGATCAAATCCTCCCGTTTGCCAAAAGTCAGGGCCTCTTTCGGACAGGCTTCGACGCATCCGGGAAGTTGTCCTTTTATAATCCGGGGATAGCACATGGTGCATTTCATGATGCGGGGCGTCAGCGCCTCATCATATTCAAAGGCCGGAATCTCGAACGGACAGGCGACCATGCAATATCGGCATCCCACGCATACGGAGGCGTCATAGGTAACGGCACCGGTTTCCGTCTTTTTGAAAGCCCTCACAAAGCACGCTGATGCGCAGGCAGGCTCAAGACAATGATTACACTGATTTTTTCTGAATAAAGGCGTTCTTTTACCGGAGACCTCATACTTATTAACCACCGTATATGCCGTTTCCGTTGTTCTTCTTTTTTCATCCAGAACGGAAAGGTCCGTAAATGGCTTATCAGGCACCGGCAGCTCGTTTACCTTGGCGCAGGCAGCCTCGCAGCTCCGGCATCCGACACAAAGACTAATGTCATGCAATACGCCGAAACTCCCCGGATAGCCCTCAAAATGTTTATTGCCGGCGGCAAGAGCCGATTTGCCCACAGCAGACCCCAGACCCGCTGCGCCTATCCAGGATAGAAATTTCCTTCGTGATATGGACATATAAAGTATACCTCAAACTTAAATTGTGAGAGTTTGTCTCTTACAATCTGCATCTCATAGATTTACAATTTTTTGTTCAAAGAATTCAGAATTCAGGAGCCAGAATCCAGAATAAAAAATTTAAATATTGAATAATAAACAAGTAATATCGAATACCGAAGTTTAAAATCATTCATCATTCTTTGTTCAATATTCTGGATTCTGGATTCTGGATTCTGACTCCTGAGTTCCAAAATTTTAAATATTATTGGTCAAGTTTTCTTTTTATGACAGTCGGTACACCCGGCGGGCTTTTCGATGCCCATCTCCTGATGGCAGCCCATGCACTGCTGATGATAGGCGCCGATTATTCCGGGTTTTAACGGATTTTTTTCATCAAAGGTTTTGCCATGGCAATTTCGGCATTGCGAGGGTTTTTTGGAGACAGGGCTGTGATGGTGGCAGCCTTTGCAGATGGTGCCTTCCTGGCTGTGGAAATATCCTGCAAGCTTGCTGTCTTTGATATTGTTTACAAGGGTTTTGACAATCCTGCGATGAGGGAAATCAACCGGCCCGTATTCTTTTGAAAGATTCTTGATGACAACTTTTTCAGGAATATCCGCTTCACTATAAGTGCCGGTTATCGGTTTTCTTGATTTAAGCATTGCGGCGGCCAGCGTTTTTTCTAATTCCGGGTTTAATATTTTCCCAGGTTCAATTCCGCCGATCATGTGGCATCTGAGGCATGAATCGTCTTCTTTCTTGAGCGCCTTGCCCATGGGTGCATGGCAGCCCGCACAGTTTTCATCTTCCTGCTTTACACCATGGCAGCCCAGGCAGCTTTTGTTTGTACCTGCCTGATGCATGGCATTTTCGAGATTTACCTCTTTGCCCTCCTTTATTCCGGCAAGGGTGTGACATTCATTGCAGGATTTGAGGTTTTCATGGTGGCAGCCCCGGCAGGTGTCGTTATAAATCTCGTGTGCCTGATGATCAAAAGGAACCAGATTCATCCTGTTTGGGTTCTCTACACCGGTTTCAAGACCCTTTTGAGCGGTTTTAATAACTACAATATCCGGTTGTTCCCGGTCCATTCTCGGGATGGGCGATATTTTTTTAATTTTCTGTTGTGCTGCAAGATCGTGGCATCCCGAGCATTTAACCGGGCCGCTGACCAGATTTTTCGCCGGATTTTTGTTATGGCAGTTTATGCAGGCAATATGGGATGCCAGGCGCATTGAAATTATTTTGCCTGTTGTTTCAGGCTTATGACAATAGCGGCAGGTCCCTTCTTTTTTTTTGGCATAAAAAAGTTTCTTTTCTTTTTCGTCATATTCGTGATGACATCGTTCGCATTTTTTTTCCTGTGTCTCGGAATGACGGAAATGAAGTGATGTGTCAAATCCCATCGGCTGCCTGGAAGATAAATATTGAGCTTTTTCCCTGTGACAGCCATCGCATTCAACCGGCCCGGCCTTTTCACACGCCACCTTCATTTCTCCATGACAGGAAATGCATTCTTTATGGTAGACGTTCATCACCCCGACTCTGTCCGTATCCTTGATTCGCATAAATTTGGGGGAAATCCGGTCTTTTTCGGTCAAATGGCAGGCTGTGCAATTCTTGTTTTTTTTGGCTAAGGCTTCGGTATGAGCATCATGAAGAAATTCAATCGGCTGTTTTTCAAGCTTGCCATAAGTCTTTATGAAATCGATTTTAATGACGTCAGCCCGAGTCTGGGATGAAATTTTTAAACTCTGCCCTAAACCGTATGTTCTGGTGCAATATATTAAAATAATGGGAACCGACAGAATACAGGCGAAACGAAGCAGATGTTTTCCCTTATTCATATTTCCGCTAATCCTTTTCTCATCCAATTTCTGGTCGCTGTTTATACGAAGCGCCATGCCGGTGGTTTGCTCCGGGCCTGGGCCTTTTGAATGGCCTGCTCAATAACCGATAGCAGATGCTGCTTGTCCACCGGCTTCTCAACAAATTTATCCGGAGTAAAATATTCATCATCCCTGTATTGCTCATATTTTAGACCTAATTCCTCTCCCATTCCTGAAATTCCGACTATGGGTATATACTCCAGTTGGGGATCGCTGCGCACCGCCTTACAGACCTCTAACCCGGCAAGCATCGATTCCATCATGACATCCAGTAAAATAACATCCGGGTGTTCTTTTTTGATCAGGTCCAACCCGTCCTTGCCATTAGAAGCTGTTTGCGCGATAAATCCGTTTCTGGAAAGAAAGGTCTCCATGGAGAACAAATAATCCTTATTGTCATCGATAATGACTACTTTTAATAATTTTTCCATCTTTCCTCCCTTTCATGTTAGAAGGATTAATTTTTATTGCGTTAACCGGAATTTTTTACATTTTTAAAAACAAAATTCTAAAAAGCGTACCGACCAGAGGCATTGAGTCAACTTCTATTTTCCCTTTGTGTTCCTTTACAATTTTATCCACTACCGCCAGACCCAGCCCGGTCCCTTCCGTCCCTTTGGTTGAAAAAAATTCCGTAAATATCTGTAGCCGGGTCCTCTCATCCATTCCGATGCCGTTATCCTCCACCTCGTATTTAAACTGCAATTCATTGTAATCATCTGCCCTTACTACAATCCGGTGAGACGATTTGGATTTGTCTTTTGCGCAGGCTTCTATGGCGTTTGAAATCAGGTTATTCATCATTTTTCGTATGGCGAAAGGATCCATATTGACTTCCGGCAAGGTAGGATTGATTTCATACGAAATATCAATCTGTTCTGAACGGGCTTTTTCCCTGAAAAGATTTATGGAATCCTTGATAATGTCGCCGGGAGCCGCCCTTTCCAGCCGAATCGTCCTCTTTTTTGAGGAATAAAGGACATTCTGTACAATACGTGAAATATCCGTAATATTGTTTTTAACGATTCCCCATCCTCTGTTGATCAAATTCAAATCACCGTCATGAAGGCCTTCGTCAACCACATAAGAACCGCCCTGAAGGCCTTCAAGAATATTTTTGATTCCGTGGGACATCAGGGCAATCGACTGTCCAAGTTCGGTCAGCTCTTTTTGCATAACTTTTACTTTGGTAATATTGGTGGCCATTTCCATAACAGAGATGACATTTCCGGATTGATTCAGAATGGGCGCAGAGTAGACAATCATCTGGGCGGTTTTTCCATCATGCGTCCTGATGGTTTCTTCACTGAGATGAACCATCTTGTCTGAAAATGTCTTTTGAACCGGACAGTTATGGCATTTATTTAAAGTTCCTCTGTATACAAAATGACATTTTCTACCCAACCCTGTGCCGAATTCGTCATAAAATGTCTGATTGGCAAAAATGATATTAAGATCGCGGTCCTGAATCGTCAGATATATCGGCAATAGATTGACAATCTCTTTGTATAATTCGCCGGACTTCTCCCGGCTGAGTATTTCAGAATGACTCATTGAAATTTACCTTTTAATGAACCGGTAAACGCTCTGTTCAATTACCCTGTCTCTCTGTTAAAAATTTTATTGTCCGCCGCAATTCACATGTGGATCATTTTACGGCTAAGTACTTAAAATTTTTATTTGATCTACAAAATAAATACAATTATTATGCCAACCCGCATTCATGGTTTATTTTTTATTATTTAATAATATTTTTAAGCTGTTATATTAGAACAAGCAAAAAATAGAATTCGGATCAGAGGAAATGAACTTGAGGAACACGAAAAGGGAGTCAGTTGATAAATGGATTCAACTATTTGTTTTTTAAATAAAAAATTAATATTATGGTGTTTTACATGACGATTATGAGATCAACTTGAGACTTGAGACACGAAAAGGGAGGGGGCTATTTTAACCCATAGTGATCAAGGTATCGATAAAATGTTGCCCGCCCGACACCCAGTATGCGGGATGCATTTTTTTTATTGCCTTCCGCCTTTGTCAGGGCAAGCATGATATCCTCTTTTTTGAATTTTAATGTCGGGCCCGGCCTGGTTTTACGGGATTCCTCAAAAAGTAAAATTTCCGGCGGTAAATGGCGGACCTGGATGACAT
>JBAQUK010000181.1:0-25873 GCA_049297455.1 Desulfosalsimonadaceae bacterium
CGTCGTTAATTCTCTAATAGCCGTACTACTACGCATGGCGGCATGACGCTTTTTGGGGAAACTTCAGTAAACATATTCAAGTACCTCTTATTGCTGCCCAACAAGTTATTCTAAAGTTTCTGGTGAACTCCTGAACCTATGGACTGCCGGTATCGATCATTTTGTCGCGAGCCTTGAAGCCGTGGGCCGCAAGATCCCCTTGACCAGATTTACTAATCCGAGCATAATTCGGTTATCATTTAGTGGAGAATTTTTCGCTTATTACCAATTGAAATAATTAAGTATTACCAAATTAAAAATGTCCACATACATATGACCGCATTAGTAACTGTCCTGAAATACATATAAAATGTTTGACATGCATTTTGCAATCATTTACTTTCCGCTTTCCGTATATCATGTTGAAATAATAATTATCAGGAAAGTTGAAGATTCCGCATGATCTGGATAGAGTCCTTTTCATGTTCGGAGACTTTATTTTCTACCAAGCCATCCCCTTACCTTTCATGCCGCCACGCTTGATGCCGAAATCCATGCCCAGTTGGGCCCGGGACAGAAAAAACATCAGCACATGGGACAGCCGGGTAAAGGGAATGGCAATGAGGAGGATCTCTGCGGAAAGAATGTGCGCGATCAGCCAGAAGGAATATCCCGTCGGCTCATAACGGCAGATCAATCCGGTGATCAGGGGAGCGGCGGACAGCAGCAGAATCATATAATCGGATGCGGTGGTCAGTATGCGGACCTCCGGCATCGTCATCCGCCGGACCGCCAGAAAAAAAGCGCTGATGACGGCTCCCCAGCTCAGGATATCCGCAACGGCCTGCGGAAGTATTGCCAGCGAAAAGCCGAAGGTTTTCTGGAAAATCATGTTGTGGGCGGAAAGAAACAGGAAAATGCCAATGACGCCGGCATGAAAGACGAAAAAAAGAAGGGTCATCCACGGTTGGGCTCGCCAGCCGTGGGTGGCGAAAGGCAGTATCCAGAAGAAAATGGAGCGGGCCGCGCCTGTTAAGCCTGCCTTCGGGTGAGCGGTGTATGCCACGCGATCCAGTTGCCAGTGCAATCCCTTGATATAGATTACGCCCCGCACCAGCAGGCCGATCAGGCATATCCCGATGGAAAGCCGTAATCCGAAACCGGTCAGCAAGTCAACCATCCCATTCTCCTAACCCGGATTAACCGGAAAAGTGTTGGGTGAACTAAAAGTCCGCGTAATTACGCAGGTTATTTAGGCTGAAGGGGTTTAGGCTGAAGGGCGGTCTGAATAAATCATTATTTTAAAGATAGCCCATTCCGTCTGCCCTATTTACCTACAGCCTACAGCCTATCCACCTGAGCAGTTTTAAATCCCGCAATGTATCAGCGGCAGGCGCTTGAGACGATTTAAAATGTTTTTTTCTTGTCGTCCCGGCCGGTTAAGAATCGCCAGAACAAGGGGAGCGCCACCAGCGCCACCCCGATCAGCAAATAGGCGATTCCCTTGGTATGGGTCATAAATTCCTGAAGTGTATTGAAATCCGTTTCCATATAGTCCTCAAGTAAAAAAAATCGGTGTAACTGTTCAGGTATTCAGAATTCAGGAGTCAGCATTCAGAATGGCCCGCAAGTAAAATTCCGGTAACCCCCATGCCCGGATGGGCACAACGTAATAAAAATAACTGATTTTTCTCTGCGTCTCAGCGCCTCTGCGCGAGATATGTTTTTTCTCCCGCAGAGACGCAGGGGCGCAGAGGGTTTTTTATTTTTTCATATAAAGTTAAAGGATTGCGTCAAGTAATCAATAACAACAATCACCTGCTGAGTGGGCTTTCCGCCACGCCATCAAGTCCAAGTCTTCAAACCGACTTGCCGGTTCCCTTATCCCGGCTTCTGAATTCTGTCTCCTGGATACCTGAATGGTTCCCAGGGCCGGACGTCAAATCGTCAATGGTCGTCCGGAAAATCCGGATGCGCATACAGCACCGGCATGCGGGTGACGATGAATCTGTATACCACCACACCGATAGTGATGATGAAAATCGTGGTCATGATTTCCATCCAGCTCGGATAATAACGCTGGTCCAGGGGCAATTGCCAGTTAAAAGCGATCATGGAGACATTGAGGCGGTTTAATACAATGCCGAGAACGGCCCACAGGGATGTCGTATGGATCAGTTTAATGTTCCGTTCACGGAAACCGATGGCGTAAGTAATTGCCGGCAGTCCGACAAATCCTATGATTTCAATCAGATACCAGAGCCCCCACCGGGTTCCCAGACATTTCCAGTCATTGTCCATGGCGATTCCGATGGCTTGAATCATGACGTATCCGGACATCAGAAACGCGGCGGCTTTGGCAAAACCCAACGCCACATGGTCGCTTTCCACCTTGTGCGCCAGATCGAGCTTGTGATGGAGAAACCGGTCCACCAGGGAATGCTCGAATATCACCATGGACATGCCCGCGAATATGCTGGAGATGAAGAAATACACCGGTAGATACCCGGAATACCACAGGGGATGAAGTTTTGACGGTGCAATCAGGAAAACGGCCCCGAGAGAGGATTGATGCAGGGTGGAAAGGATAATGCCGAAGATGATGAGCACCATCGACACCTTGCCGATGATGTAACGGGCGCGTTTCCAGTTGAGCCATTCAAATGCCACAGGGGAAAATTCCATCATAAGTACGCTTAAGTAAAGAAAAACGCACAATGCCACTTCAAACAGGATGGACGTGGTGCCCTGGGATAAAAAAATCGGGTACGGCAGCCGCCACGGACGGCCCACGTCGTAATTCAAGGCGAAAACCACCAGCCCGTATCCCAGAAACGCGGTGAGGACAGCGGGCCTTACCGCGCACCGGAATTGTTTGAGGCCGAAAATATAGCAGGCGGCGCAAGTCACATAGCCGCCCGCAGCCAGGGCAACACCGCACAGCAGGTCAAATCCGATCCAGATGCCCCAGGGATTCGTGTCGTTCAGATTGCTCACGCCGCCGATGCCTCGGGTGAACCGCAGCACGGTCAGGATGCAGCCGATGAATATGATGATGCCGGCAACAATATTAAAGGGGGTGAAGACCGTATCTCGTCCGGTCGTTGACGCCGGCGGGGCAGGGGTCGGGTGTTCCATTTATATGTTCTCCTGTTTTTCCGGTTGCGGGGTTCCGGATGTTTCCGGGGGGGCCTGGGCCGCTGCTTCCAGGGCTTTTTTGACTTCCCGGCTGACCGCCGCTTCTTTTTCCGCCTTGGCTTTTTCTTTTAACTGTTTTATTTCATTATTGAATCTTGCCTGTTCGCTTTCAACAGCGGCGCTGACGGCCTGGTTTTTCTCGTCACTGGCGATCTGGTCTTTCCGTTTTGAAATCGCCCGCAAGCCGTTGATGAAAACCACCCACAGGCTGACCACCACGGGAACCGCCGCCAGCGCGCCGGACGTCAGGGCCGGGGCCGGGGTGATGCCCAGGTCTTCCCGCATGTCAATATCGGCGAACGGCGTATTGGAAATATACAGCCAGTTGCAGCCGCCCATTTCATGTTGCCCATAGATATGCTTCTCATACCGGTCCGGGTGCGCTTCTATCCGGTCCCCGGCGATTTTGATCAGCTCTTCCCGGCTCCCGAAGGTGAGGGCTTCCTGGGGGCAGGCCTCCACGCATCCGGGGAGTTGCCCTTTTTGAATGCGCGGCTGGCACAGGGTGCATTTGGTGATTTCCGGCGTGAGGGGATTGTCGTATTCAAAGGCCGGAATGTTAAACGGGCATGCAATCATGCAATAGCGGCACCCGACGCATAAGGATGCGTCATAGACCACCGCGCCGGTTTTCGACTTGGTCAGGGCTTTGACAAAACAGGCGGATACGCAGGCGGGTTCCAGGCAATGGTTGCATTGGGTTTTGACAAAAACCGGCCCTGGTTTGCCCTTTGGCGTGTATTGATTGACCAGGGTAAATGAGTCCGCATGGGTCCGCCGGATTTGTCTGAGTACGGTGAGGTCGTCAAAGGGGACTTCCGGTGCGGGCAGCTTGTTGACCTGATTGCAGGCGGCTTCGCATTTCCGGCATCCGATGCACCGGGAGATGTCATGAAGAACCCCCATGCTTCCGGGGTGCCCCGTAAAATGGGTCATGGCGGCCGCTTTTGCCTGAGCGGTAAGTGCCACCTGGCTGCCGACGGCCGCGCCCATCCAGCCAAAAAATTGTCGTCTCGTAATTCCCATTGTGTGTTGTTCCTTTAAGGCAGCATCCGTTTTATCGTTCTGCTGATCTGGTTCGTTTTTTATGGCATGCGGTGCAGTCCGTGACCACTGGTTTTTCGATCCCCATCTGCTGATGGCAGGTGGCGCACTGGCCGTGATAAGCGCCTTTCAAACCGGGCCTTCCATCCGGTTCCGACTGGGTGGAAACGCCGTGGCAGGCTGCGCATTTCGGCGGGGCCGCAGGGTCCAGGCTATGGTGGTGACATCCGGCACACAAAGTGGCCATCCCATCATGGGAGTGTTTGGCCAGTTCGCTTTTTTGTATCCGATCGGAAAGGGACTGAACGATCTTCCGGTGGGGGAATTTCGCCCCTTCATACTGATCGGCCAGGATATCGATGGTCACTTCTTCCGGAATCTGGTCGGTTTTGATCCATGTATCCGTGGCGGGAAGCCTGCGCTCCGTTCTCAGCCGGATGTCCTGTTCTGCGATTTGTGTTAAGGCCTCCTTGGTTTCCGGCATCGGATCGAGCCGATTTTTGCCTGTGGAATGGCATTTGGTGCAATCGGCAGTGGTAAAACCTGCTTGAACCATCTGGGCATGGCACCCGGAACAGTCCTTTGATTTCATTTGCTCAAAGTGGCAGCCCATACAGCTTCGGGTGCTGCCGGCCGAATGCATGGCCTGATCCAGCCGCGTCAGTTGACTCTTATCCGAACCGATGCGGGTGTGGCAGGTGTCGCATGTTTCCATGGAGGCATGGTGGCAGGTGTAGCAGTGTTCCGCTTTGGCTTCATGCAATTTGTGGTTGAAGGCGACGGGGTTAACAAATTGTTTGGACGGTTTTTTGGATGCCTGGGCCTCCTTCAGCCATAAGGACATGAGCACACTGTCCGGCTGGTTCCGTTTGATGCGGGGAATGTCTTCCAGTTTAGAGATGCCTGCCCGCCGGTTCGCATCATGGCATGCCGCACAATCCGTGGGGCCTGCTTTTTGTTTGGTGGAAAGAACCTGATGATGGCAGTTCAGGCAGCTTTCATGGGCCACTGTCTGAAAAGAACGTGTTTTTTCAATAAGCGCTGCTTTATGACAATACCGGCAGGTGCTTTCCTCGCCTTTGATATAGACGGTTTTGTCCGTCGCCTTGTCATATCCGTGATGGCAGGCGCTGCAGTTGGTTTCTTCCCCGACAGCGGCCGGGCGGATGACGGATGAAATTTCATGCCGGTAATGAAGGGATTTGTCCATGGAAAACGGGAAAAACGGGGCAATGGGCCGGGCGTCGACGGTGCGTTTGTCTGCCGGCAAGTGGCACAAACGGCACTGGCTGGTGAGGGGCCCGGCCGGAAGTTTTTTTTCGCTGCGCTCCTGATGGCAGCCCACGCATTTTTCATGATACAGGGTTTTGTCCGTATTGTATCCGCCGTCCTGTGTCCGTTGAAATTTGAAAACAAACTTTCCCTTTTCCCTGAGGTGACAGGCGCTGCAATCCTGGTCTTTGAGAACGCCGGTATGCTTGTCGTGAAGGAACCCGGCATCGGGCATCTCATGCTTTACTCCGTCATCCGTGAGCCGGATATGGATCAGGTCGGGAGTGTCCGTGTTTTGAGATGCGGCCCCATAACGCGGAAGCAGGAGAACGGCGACAGCAAGAACGATGAAAATAAATTTCCGATGACCGGTTGGCGGTATGTTTGTCATGACTTTATCCTAAGTGATCCGGGTGATATGAATCTTCCCATAAAGAGATAAATTCGGCTGTTTCAAATTTTTTTAATTCCTACCTTTTTTGTATGGAAAGTCAACAGAAAAAGGCTCTTTAACGGCATGCACCATGAGACGGCCCCCCCCTTCTGAAGGGACCATAATGACATGACTTTATGGCAACGGAAAAGGCCGGATCGGTCCGTATTTTACAGGACTTTTCCTTGACTGAACAGGCTTGATGCGATACATGCCATCATTAACGATATTGAGAATTTACCATTAACCGCCCGTGACTGAGACCCCATGAACCAGATTCCCCGTTCGGAACAAGAAAAAAAATATCTGATCGACGCCATTGATGCGTTTAACCGGAAACTTTTGATCATCGCTCCGGATTACACCATCCTTGCCGCCAACAACGTGGCCATGGAAGGTCATTCCGAAAGCATTATCGGCAGGCCCTGCCATGAGATCATCCTCGGGTGCGACGGGCCCTGCGCCAATTGTCCGGCCAAGGAAGTCTTAAAAACCGGAAACGCTTCCCTGCGTTATGACCATTGCTATGATCTGTCCATCAAGACGGACATGCTGTGTTTGTATTCTTATCCGGTTCACCGGAACGGCGAAGTGGACGCGCTGGTGATGCTGGATTTTGACTTGCAGGCAATTAAAAACATTGAAGAAAGGCGCATCCGCTCCAATGGGTTCCTGCGGAATCTGATACACAGCGCGGTGGATGGCGTCATCGCCTCGGACCCCACCGGTAAAATCATTATTTTTAATGAAGCGGCCACCCAGATCACCGGCTATACGGTGCACGAAGCCTTAAACGACATCACCATCCGGGATGTGTACCCCGGCGAAGGTGCCCGGGAAGTGATGCGCATGCTGCTGAGCCCGGAATACGGCGGGGAGGGCAAGCTCATTTCCTATCATATTGACGGGAAAAATAAAAACGGCCAGGTGGTGCCCATCAGCCTCAATGCGTCCATTGTGTATGAAAACGGGAAAAAAGTGGCCACCATCGGTTTCTTCCATGACCGGCGGGAAGAGATCCGGATGCAGAAGGAACTGGAAAAAACCCAGGTCCAGCTTCTTCAGGCGGAAAAAATGGCATCCATGGGAAAGATGGCGGCCGGTGTGGCCCATCAGTTAAACAATCCGCTTTCCGGCATCATCCTGTTCACCAAACTGGTGATGGAGGAATACGGCCTGCCGGAGGACGCTCTCAAAGACCTGGACCGGGTGCTGGATGACGCCAAGCGCGCCAAGGATATCGTCAAGGAGCTGCTGGAGTTCTCGCGCCAGACCGCCCATGACATGAAGCCCCAGAACCTCAACGAAATCATTTCCAGGACCGTGTTTTTGTTGGAAAACCAGTCCATATTTCATAATATCGATATCCGGAAACATCTGGATGAACGTGCACCAATGATTTTCGGCGATGTCCAGCAGCTCAGCCATGTGTTTATGAATATCATTTTAAATGCGGCCGATGCGTTGGCGGGGTCCGGTAAATTGAATATAAAAACATCGGTTTGCCCTGAGAATGAAATCGTGCGTGTGGAAATCAGCGATACGGGGCATGGCATTCTCCCAGACGTTATTCCGCATATTTTCGAGCCGTTTTACACCACCAAGGAACAGGGCAAGGGGACCGGCTTAGGCTTAAGCATTGTTTACGGCATTGTGGAAAGTCATGGGGGCCATATTCGCGCGGAAAGCGAGCCCGGCCAAGGCACGACTTTTTTTATTGAATTTCCCGTAGCGGAAAGTGGAAATGGAGGCAATCAAATTGGCTGATGTGTCGAATGCACTGAAAATTCTTGTGGTTGACGATGAAAAGGATATCCGTGAAGGGGTTGAACGTATCCTGAAACGTATGGGATATGAGGTATTTATAGCAGACAGGGGGGAAGCGGCCCTGGCGATCCTGGAAAATCAGACCGTGGAACTGGCGATACTGGATCTCAAAATGCCCGGCATGGACGGCATGGAGCTTCATCAGCGCATGCGGGCCATTGATGACCGGATCATCGTCATCATCATCACCGGATACGCCACCATTGAGACGGCCATTGAAGCCATGAAGCAGGGGGCCTATGATTTTATCCCGAAACCCTTTGAGCCGGAACATTTACGGATTGTGGTGCGCCGGGCCCATGAAAAACTGCGGCTCAAGCAGGAATCGGAAAAACTTCAGGCAGAGCGGGCCCGCACCCTCATGGACCTGGATACGGAAAAAAGCCGGATGCGGACCATTGTGGAGGCCCTGCCCACCGCCGTGGTGGTGACCAATATCGCCGGTGAGGTGGTGTTGATGAACCCGGCGTTTATGAACAGCCTGGATCTGGACCCCGCCACCCTGATACCCGGCCAGAAGCTGTGCGTTTATGTGCCGGATGACGGGTTCTGCGAGATGGTGACTCGGCTTTCCACCGGTGATCCGTGCAGGGGCGGGGACGCGCCCACCTATGAGCTGACCGTATCGGGGAACAAATACCTGATGGCCAGGGGTCAGTCGGTCATCAATGAAAACAATGAATGCATGGGCGCGGTGGTCACGCTTTCCAATATCACGAGTCTGAAGATGCTGGATCAGTTGAAATCGGAATTCGTGGCGAAAGTTTCCCACGAATTGCGGTCCCCGTTGTCCACGATTCACGAACAACTGGCCATGGTGCTCAAGGAAACCTCCGGCCATGAAACCGACGTGGACCAGCACCTCATCGAGCGGGCCAAGGAAAAAACCCACGGCCTGATTTCCCTGATCGGCGACTTGCTGGATCTGTCCCGGATCGAGGCGGGCGGCATATCCCACAACGTGCAGCCCATTCAGGTGGCTGAGCTGCTGGCAAGCATCGTGGATTTTCTGGGGGTCAGGGCCAAGGCCAAAGGCCAGAGCCTGGCGTTTGAGAAGGCTGGGGAAGTATTGCCGATGATTTCAGCCGATCCCATGGCCCTGGAAAGCATATTCGGCAATCTCATTGCCAATGCCATCAATTATTCGCCCCAAGGCGGCAGGATTGTCGTTAAGGCAAGGAAAGCCGATGACGGGCAGATTGAGGTTCAGGTGGCGGACAATGGGTTCGGCATCGCGCCCAAATACCACGAGCAGATATTTGAACGGTTTTACCGGGTCAAGGACGACAATACCCGGTATATCACCGGCACCGGCTTAGGCTTGCCCATCGTCAAAGGGCTGGTGGACGCCATGAACGGGAAAATCACGCTGGACAGCGATGTGGGGAAGGGCACCACGTTTACGGTGGTGCTGCCGGTGTAATCGGAATGTAAGGGATTTGAAATTTACTAATATACCCTTTTCATGCTCTTGATCTTAATCATGCTCTTGCTCTCTTATTCTTGAGATTTTAAAGTAAGATTAAGAGCAAGAGCATGAGCATGAATAACGGCATGGTGGTATTTTAAAATTTTTCGAATCCCTAAATTCCGTTTACACCGTTTAATCCGGAACCCAAACGTCTACATGAGTTTGCGCAGCTCCGATGCATCAAAAACCAGCCGGATTTCGCTGATTTTGCCATTGGTTACGGAGAAAAATTCAGCGGTTCGGATCACTCCGGCCGGCGTCACGGTGTCGCAGTCATACAACAGGGCGGCGCCATCCGGGGCGAAGAAACTTTTTATGAGCTTCACGCCCTTCAGCATGCTCTGGAACCCCTTCAGCGCGTTGACGAAGTCATCGGCCTTGTGGAATGTGTCGATGCTGCCTTTGAAGTCCAAGTCACCTGCGAGGCAGCCACGGGCAGTAACAAAGTCACCGGCGGTCCAAGCGTTGTGATAGGTTTCGATCAATTGTTGCGCGTTCATCTTTAACCTCCTATTTTTCATTGGTGTTTAGCGATTGGGCCAATCGGACCGTGCAAGCGGTGAGATCTAATCTGATGGCTGGGCTTTATTTTTTCCAGCTTTAATTTGAGAGATGGCATCATCCAGGGATATATCACCCAGCCACTTCTCCCGCTCTTTTGTATAGTCGTCCCGGCCCACCGAAAACTGATTCAGAAAGCGAATGGTTTCAGCGACACCCATTTCTTTGAATAGAATCTGTGTGGCCCGGCGGCTGATTTCAGATATCGGTCTCGTTTCCGTATTCATATGTCTAACTCCATCACCAATTCGGTGGGGATACCATCCATAGCCGTCAGGCTTAAGCCCTGATCAAGGCGTGTTCTGATGGAACTTCAACGGGGTTATGTCAGGTTTGTAGGGTGGATTAGCGAAGCGTAATCCACCGATTTTTCTCGGCGTATCTGGAATATCGCCCAAGGCGAAGATGGAGCTTGCGTCGATAGCGATTTTTTTGCGGTATGATCCTGTATGGGCCGAAATTTTTCGCATAACTGGTGGATTACGCTTCGCTAATCCACCCTACGAATAACCGAAACGATGATCATGAAGCCATCACCAATCCGGGACGTTTTGGGCCGGGGTTTGAATCCTGATATTTCTGGATGAATTGCTCATTCGAACGCTGGTTATTGAGATTATCGTGGATAAATTGTCAATATTAAAGATCTGACCCCCGGCTCCTCGGAAGTTGGAAAATTATGCTGCCCGCGAGAGCGGCTGCACTTCCTTTTCAAGCCTGCCCTCAAGTGACTCTAAAGCGACTTCCATATCATAATGTGATTGGAGGTTGAGCCAGAATTGCGCCTCCATGTTGAAATACCGCCCGAGCCTCAGCGCGGTATCGGCGGTGACGGCCCGGCGGCCATGAACAATTTCATTGATGCGCCGGGGGGTGACGCCGATGTCTTTGGCAAGCCGGTACTGGCTGACGCCCAATGGCTCTAAAAATTCTGACAGAAGAATTTCGCCGGGGTGAATGGGCGGGAAATCGCGTTTAGTCATCATGACCTCTTTTAATGATAGTCGGTTATTTCGATGTCGAAAGCATCACTGCCTTGCCATACGAAACAAATTCGCCATTGTTTGTTAATGCGGATGCTGTGTTGTCCCTCTCTGTCGCCGCAAAGCGCCTCCAGATGATTCGACGGCGGGATGCGGAGTGTTTCGAGAAGACTGGCCGCGTTAATAATCTTCAGTTTCATGACAGCCGCCCGTTGTATTGTCTGGGGCAACCGTGTTGAAAACCGACCGTGAAAAAGCTTTTCAGTCTCTTTGCATTTGAAGGACTTGATCATAGCGGGATATTATCGTGAAAGGATAATATCGTCAAGCGAGAATGGCTGGAAAAAAAGAATTGTGTGATTTTTGTAGCGAGGCTTAATAGCATATCCGGCGATGGGAAACGGCCACGAAGCCGAAGCCGGTTTGATTTATTAAGCCCATGTCGGGTGTTGCGTGAAGCGGGAACTCAAACGTCTACATGAGTTTGCGTAGTTCCGATGAGTCAAAGACAAGCCTGATTTCGCTGATTTTGCCGTTGGTTATGGAGAAAAACTCAGCGGTTCGGATCACTCCTGCCGGCGTCACGGTGTCGCAGTCATACAACAGGGCGGCGCCATCCGGGTCGAAGAAACTCTTGAGAATCTTTACGCCTTTCAGCATGCCCTGGAACCCCTTCAGCGCACCGATGAAGTCGTCGGCCTTGTGGAATGTGTCAATGCTGCCTCTGAAATCCAGATCATCGGAGAGGCAGCGGCGTGCCGCGACGAAGTCGCCGGTGGTCCATGCGTTGTGGTAGGTCTCGATCAATTTTTGCGTGTCCATTTTTAACCTCCTGTTTTTGAAGGGGCTTAACGATTCAATGATATTCGGCTATTTCGACGTCGAAAACATCGAACTCTCAATCTTTTTCTTTTGAAGCTCAAGCGCATTGAGTTTTTTCTTGGTCGCGGATATCTGCTTTTTAATCGTTTTGAGCTCGAATTCGTTCCTGACTTTCTTGAGATACTCTGGACCAAGCGCATCCGCTATATATTTTTCGAGTTGTGATCGCAATACCCTGATATATGGGTTGCCCCACATTGATCCTTCTCGAAATTCCAATTTTTCGGCATTTATGCCTTTGATAATGAAGTCGCGGTCCACTCCATATTCATCCGCCGCCGTTACTTCACTGAGCGTTGCGCCCTTCCGATTCCATTCGCCGTGTTCCGCCATATTTGCCCTCTTTTTGTTCATTAACATTTTGGATTCGTTGACGAAAAAGTCGATTGATGAATACCGAATAAAGGCACATTTCATATGAAAGCCTTTAAAAACAGTAAAAACCGGCGTGGGTTTTTCGGTCAGCCTTAATCCGATGGCTGGGATTTATTTTTTCCAGCTTTAATTTGAGAGATGGCATCATCCAGGGATATATCACCCAGCCACTTCTCACGCTCTTTTGTATAGTCGCCCCGGCCCACCGAAAACTGATTCAGAAAGCGAATGGTTTCAACGACACCCATTTCTTTGAATAGAATCTGTGTCGCCCGGCGGCTGATTTCAGATATCGGTCTTGTTTCCGTATTCATATGTCTAACTCCATCACCAATTCGGTGGGGGATACCAACCATAGCCGTCAGTTTAAGCGTTGATCTGGATGGGCTTATGAAATCCCAACGGGATTATGTCCCATAGCCCAGGGTTGCGGCCCCACCGCTACCCTGGGAACGTCCCCAACAAACCGATCCCCAACCCCAACGGGGTTGCGTCATTCCTGTACAACCCGCTAATTCCATTTCATCTTCTGACACAATCCCGTTGGGGTTGATAACACATGGTTTATGGCAACCCAGGGTAGCGGCGGGGCGCAACCCTGGGCTAAATTCCGCAGCCCCGTTGGGGCAGGTATCTTTCTCGCCTTTGATATTAACTTCGACCGGCCTGACTCGCACAATGCGAGAATAACGAGTACTGCCTCAGCTTCAACAGCTATTCTCGGCTGGGATTTATCATCAAAGGGACGTTGCAGACTACAACAATCAAGATAAATTCTCATTTTATGACTTACCTGTTTTGCTTACGCCATAGCATTAGTCAAGATTAAAGATTTGACCCCCGATTCCCCGCCCCCGATTCCCCGCAGGTAGCTCTCCTATTGGCTCATCGGATGTTGGTCTCCTTCTTTTCCTTTTGTTGAATTCTCGTTACCAGTTTGCCACACCAATAACCAATCAAAGCCCACTGCAGGAACCCGGCGGCAGCGATACCGAAAACACCGAGTGGGGTTCCCAAAATCGACATCGGCAGTCCAAATAGGAGTAAGACCAATCCGGCCGCTTCGTCGCCTTCTGGTTGCTGCGGATACATCCATGCTGCGAGGACTACGACCACCATCCAAAGGCAGATACCAACCCTGCGGCCCCAGGCACAGGCCGGAATTTCCTTGAGTTGCATCTCTCTTCCTTTGAAACATAGCAAAGACACACCTATTGTTTTTTTATAACAGGATGATCATTGGATTTTTCGCCTCAATCCAATCCGGTTCAAAATATGGGTGTCCGTGTCCATATCTTTATAGCTTCAGCCTTCAGCTAAACCCCTACAGTCTATCAACCTTCCCCCCTAAACCGCGGCTTCCAAAGCCTTCCGAAACTCATCCGTTTCAATATCCAGTCCGGTCCACAGCGACAAGCTGTTCTTGGCCATATGCACCAGGGTCAGGAGGCCGTCCCTGAATAGGATACCGTTTTTTTTGGCTTTGTCCTGCCAGATGTTCCGGGGTCTGCCATAGTTCAGGTCATAAATCAGTTCGCAGTCCGGAAGGTTTAATTTGGAAGCGATATCGGCCAGTTCCGGCGATTCTTCCGGGCTGGAGGCGGTGGTGGCGTTGATGAGCATGTGGATGGGGAATTTGTGGTTCAGCAGGTCGTCAATCAGCAGAAATTCGCCGCTGGCCCGGACCGCCACCTGGCGAGCCCTTGCCTCGCTCCGGCCGGCCACGAATATTTTGTCGGCTTTCAGCCATTTCAGCACAAAGGCGGCGGCTTTGGCGGCCCCTCCGGCCCCCAGGATCAGGGCGGTTTTGCCCGCCGGGTTAAACGGGATTTCGTCCAGGGCGTCCATCAAGGCGATGGCGTTGGTGTTGTAGCCTTTGAGCTTTTCCTTGTTCCGGGCGATGGTGTTGATGGCCCCGATGATCTCAGCGCTTTCAGATACGGAATCCATAAAGGGAGCCACGGCTTCCTTGTAGGGAACAGTGACGTTGGCGCCGGCGATGTTTAAGGCCCGTAAACTCATCATGGCCTCTCCGATTCTGTCCGGCTGGACCATGAACGGGACGTAGGTGCCGTTGATGCCGGTGTGTCTCATCACCTGGTTGAATATTTCCGGCGATTTGGAAGAATACACCCGTTCATCGCTTAAGATGCAAAAAACCAGGTGCTGTTTTCCGTATGAAGACTGTTCCAGAGTGAAGTGATGGCTTTTTCCGGGCAAAATAGGTCCATCCTTTTTGGGGGGAAATGACACATGCGCGCCGAAAAACAGCGGAACCGCTGAACAATCGCTGTCAGCGAGCGTTCAGCGGTTCCGGGTGATCCGATATGCGGGTTGATGGGCCTACTACTTTTTCAACAGGCTTTGTACGGAATCCAGAATATCATCCGCCGAAGCCGGTTTGGGCAGATAATCGTCCGCTTCCGTGCTCATGCCGTCATAATGGGAATACCGGGTTGAGGTGACATGGTCCGCCACAGCAGTCAGGAGCAGGATGGGAATATCCTTGTAATCCTTGTCCGCTTTGAGTTCGGAGCAGACCTTGTAGCCGTCTTTTTCCGGCATCATGACGTCCAGGACAATCGCGTCCGGCGGATTGGCCTTTACTTTTTTAATGCCTTCCACGCCGTCGTATGCCACTTCAACCGCATAGCCCGCTTTTTCCAGATTTTTTTTAACAATGGAGACGAAATCCGGCTCATCATCAACCACAAGAATTCTCTTTTTTTCGCTCATTTTATTCTCCTTTTCATCTTCCAATCAGTGAGTTGCATCTGCTTGCAACCTATGCAAAAACCGAAAACCGATTTTAAAACCATTTTTGGATTTATTGTATTGAAATGGAATCCTAAAATCAATCAATTTTCGGTCTGGGATACAATCCGGCCCTCTCCACAATGCCCGGCACCTTTTCTTCCCATTCGATGGCCATGATATGGAACCCTTTCACGCCTTCAACGGATTTGAGGCGCTCGATGGTTTCCACGCAGATATTGATGCCTTCATCGGCCTGCTGTTCCTTGGGAACCCCGGCCATGCGTTTGATCACATCATCCGGCACATCCATGCCGGGCACCCGGTTTTTCATGAACTTGGCCATGGCGGCGGATTTTAAAGGCGTAACACCGGCCATGATATAGACCTTTTCATGCAGTCCCCGGTCCCTGATCCGCTTCATCCATTCTTCGAATTTTTCCAGATTATAAATGCACTGGGTCTGGATGAATTCCGCGCCGCAGGCGATCTTTTTGGCAAGCCTCGGCACCCGGATTTCAAAGGGGTCGGCAAAGGGGTTGGCGGCAGCCCCCACAAACATTTTCGGGGGACGGTGGATATCGGCGCCGCCTAAGAATTTCCCCTCGTCCCGCATGAGGCGGACGGTCTGGACGAGCTGCATGGAGTCGAGATCATGGACATTCTGCCCTTTGGGGTTGTCGCCGAAACTCTGGTGGTCACCGGACAGGCAGAGCAGGTTGAAAATATCAAAGGAAGCCGCACCCAAAATGTCGCTCTGCAGGGCGATGCGGTTCCGGTCCCGGGTCACCATTTGCAGTATCGGCTCGACCCCCATGAGCTTGAGATGGATGCACGCGGCCAGGGAGGACATGCGGGTGACCGATGTCTGGTTGTCCGTCACGTTCACGGCGTCCACGTGGTCTTTAAGCAAATTGGCCTTTTTTCTGACTTCTTCCGGATCGCTGCCCCGGGGCGGTCCGCATTCGGAGGTGACGCCAAGGTGCCCTGCGGCGAAAATCTTTTCGAGTTTGCTGGGTGTTTTCGCGTTCATATCTGCACATCCTCCCTCACGACTTTTCGGGGTCCGCCGGCCCGGTCCGTGGACCAGTCCTTGATGGGAATGACTTTTTCATAGTCATCCAGCCTGTCCAGCGCCTTCAGCCGATCAATGATCAACTGCCACGCACAGGGCAGGTCGGCACTGATTTCGCATTTGCCTTTGGATGATCCGCCGCACGGTCCGTTGAACAGGCGTTTGGCGCATCGGGAAACCGGACAGATGCCGCCGGTGACTGCCAGCATACAGTTGCCGCAGGCCTGGCAACGTTCGGTCCAGAGTCCCCGGTGTTCCGTGGCACCCAGAAAGCAGGTGTTCACCCCCGGATAAATGGGGGTGGAATGGTATTTTTCCGCCATGAACTGGACGCCGACACCGCAGGCGATGGACACGATGGCGTCATAGGTGTCGGCCACATCGCGGATTTCTTCTAAGTATTCATGGTCGCACTGTCTTTCCAGTGTGATTTCGTCAATCTTGACGTCTTTCCCCTGGTTCAGGAAATACATCCGAAGGGTCGACGCCAGTACGCCGGCTTCTTTTTTTCCGCCGGCTTCGCATACGGTGACGCATTCATTGCAGCCCAGAATGAGGATTTTCCGGCAATTTTCAACATAGCCAATGATTTCCTCAACCGGCTTTCGATCAGCAACAATCATAAATTCGACCTTTCCTTATAAAAGATTTCATGCCAATGGATAAACATGGTGTATGATTTTAGGCGGTTAACGCCGAGCTAAGGGGCGCCACGCTTTTGCGGCGTCCCACTTGAGCGCCAGGTTAGGCTGATTACAAATATCAATCGATACTGCCCATTGACTCTTCAGTATATTAGTCTGCGCAGGAATAAAATCATATGCCTCATAAGCTTACTTTACCTTGGCCACCCAGCTTATTGTAAACAATATTTAAGCGTTGATTTATGTCCTTAAGAGCCCGATATGTGACATCATTGTCATCATCGACGCCAAGATCATTCAAGAGGTTCTTAATGCTATGTTCAATGACATATGATCTTCCAGAATAATTCGCAAGTGTGTATATAGTGTCCATTAGAGTCTTTGAGAATTCTGCTCTATATTTATCCTCTTCGTTGTTTCCCATATTCTCTATTATTTCTTCTATGGTTCGAATTTGGTTGTGCAGAATATCGATCATGATTTTGAGTGACGATCTCTGTTCGAGAATACGGGGCTCTGCCTGAGCAAGCTGCTCAATACGATAGCGGACATACAGTGCTTTGGCTTGTGGCTCGCTTCCATTTGACTCGGCGTATGCCTTTTCCCAAAGGCCGGGGATTGGGCCTCTAAGATTCAGTTCTTGTATTACTTTGGTGTAAAGGCGCTCGTCATGCATAGTGGATGTGGCCTAACAGTTTGAATAGGTAAAAAATTTTCCATCTATCCTCACGTTGAGATAGGCAGCATGGAAAAAGTCATCCCGCGTTGTCTATGGTTGCACGCCGATAACATGAAAAATAAGTCAGGAGCCAAGACCAACTGCTTATTCTGTGCGTTTCTTTTGTGCATCGCGTGTACTCAAGAGTTTTACACAGGCGCTTACTCAGGTTGGATGACAATGTCATCCAGCGTTACTGATAGCGCTTTGGCAATAGCTAATAATACATCCGTAGTTCCAGTTCGCTTATTGGTTTCAATTTGGGATAAATATGGAGTACTTATCTCCGCTATTGCCGCTAACTGCTGTTGTGTTAGCCCGCGATATTCACGCCAGACTTTAATTGGATTTTCACCATCCAGTAACGCAAATGTGACTTCACCGGGAATGAGTTCTTCTTTTCCCTGTTCAATTGCCGTTTTTACAGAATCATAGTCGCGTATATCTTGCAACATTTCTGCTTTTTCGGCCAGTTGCACATATACCTCATACGGTAATACTGCCCATTCCGGCTTACCATCGCGCTCGATTATTTGCACAGGTGCGTTCATCTGTAGACTTCTCCACGTTGCGCTATTTTCAAGATCAAGATCGTGAGATCATCGTTTTGTATTTCATAAATCACCCGCCAATCACCTATTCGTAAACGATAGCCCCATCGGTTTTGCAGCTTTTTGACGTTTGTATTGGATGCATAGGGGTCAATCGTTAATTGTTCCAATTTTTGACGCACCAGTACAGCGGTATTTTTGGGCAATCGTAGCAATGCTTTTTGAGCTTCTTTGGTGAAGATCAGCTTATAGACATCCATATATTAGCACATTGCGAATAGAATATCAAGAATAAATTAGCAAGTCAACGAATTGTTCATTATTTGCCATGGATGTTCGATGTTTATCGCGCCTGATCCATAATTTTACGCAGGCCCTTACGCGGCCTTATCCTTTTTTAATTTGATGGGGTTTGGCCCCAATTCCATAATGATTCCATGAATTTCGTTGGCATAGCGGGCGAAGGTCGGGCCTTCGCCGGATGAGAGATTATACATTTTCACCCGCCCGCCGCCGATGCCGATGGTGTCGAGAATTTTCGCCACCTGTTCCGTCCGTTTGCGTGCCCTGAAATTTCCGGATTTAAAATGACAGTCGCCTTCCATGCACCCGACGATGCACACGCCGTCGGCCCCTTTTTCAAAGGCCCGGAGCATGTGAATCACATCGACTTTGCCGGTGCAGGGCACCCGGATGATTTTAATGCTGGTGGGATAATTCAGTCTCATCGAACCTGCCAGGTCCGCGGCGGAATACCCTCAGTAGTTGCAGCAGAACGCGAGAATAACGGGCTCAAATTCCTGGCTCATAGCACTCCCTCCAGCAAGGCGTCCACCTTGCTCATCAGTTGTTCATCTTCATACCAGTTGAGATCAATGGCCTTGGCCGGACATTCGGCGGCGCAGGCCCCGCAGCCCTGGCACAGCGCGTCGTCGATATAACTGACGCCTTCCTCGGTGATCCGGGGAACATTGTACGGACAAGTCCGGACACAAATCAGGCAGGAGGCGCACCGTTCCTGGTCCACCCGGGCCGTGACCGCAGAAAGGGTAAGAAAGGGCTGGGACAGGAAGGTGGTGGCCCGGGACGCGGCGGCCTGGGCCTGGGCAATGGTTTCCGTGATCAGTTTCGGGCTGTGGGCCGTGCCGCAGACAAAAATGCCTTCCGTGGCCATTTCCACGGGCCGGAGCTTGACGTGGGCCTCGATAAAGTAATTTTCCGCATTCCGGCCCAGCTTCATGATGGAGGCGAGTTCCTCTGTGTCCTCGGCCCGGACCCCCGCGCTCAAGATCACAAGGTCCGTGTCCACGGAGAGTTTCCGGCCCAGGATATGATCCGTGAAGTTCACGGTAAGCCCGTCGTCCGACTGGATGACCTCCGGCGGGTCCTGCTCTTTGAACCGGAAGAAGAAGACCCCCAGCTCCCTGGCCCGGGTATAATATTTTTCCATGAGCCCGTAGGTGCGGATGTCGCGGTAGAGGATGAACACCTGGGTTTCGGGACTCAGTTCCTTGATGTGGATGGCGTTCTTAATCGCGGCCTGGCAGCAGATCCGGGAGCAGTTGGGGTTTTCTTCGTTCCGGGAACCCACGCACTGGATCATGACCACCTGGTCGATACCCGCGGCCCCGTCCTTTTCAAGGCGGCCGGACAGCTCGATCTGGGTCATGACCCCCGGATGCTGGCCGTAGAGGTATTCTTTGGGCTGGTATTCCGTGCCGCCGGTGGCCAGGATGATGACCCCGTGATCGATTTTGCGTTCATACATGCCGGGGCCCACCAGGACTTCCGTTTTAAAATTGCCTTTGAACCCGGAAAAATTAACAATCAGGGACTGGGTCAATACCTGGATTTTGGGGTGGTTTTTGACGGTTTCCGCCAGCCGTGCGATGTATGCCCCGATATCGGCCCCCTCAATGGTTTTGGTGAGCCGGTTGGCAAGACCGCCCAGTTGGGCTTCCTTTTCCACCAGCACCACTTCAAAACCCTGGTCCGCGAGACCGATGGCCGCGTTCATTCCGGCGACCCCGCCGCCCACGACGAGCGCCCGGTAGGTGACCGGGATTTGGCGTTCGTGCAGGGGTTTGAGGGACGCTGCCCGGGCCACGGACATTCTGATGAGATCCTTGGCTTTTTGGGTGGCTGCTTCCGGCGATCCGGAATGCACCCAGGAACCCTGGTTGCGGATATTGGCCATTTCAAACAGGTATTTGTTGAGCCCGCACTTTTCCAAAGTATCCATGAAAATCGGCTCATGGGTTTTGGGGGTGCAGGAAGAAACCACAATGCGGTTCAGCCGGTGTTCCTTGATGATTTCCTTCATCTGGTCCTGGGCGTCCTGGCTGCACGTGAAGAGGTTTTCTCCCGCATAAACCACGTTCGGCAGGGTGGTGGCATATTCCCGGACTCCGGGCACATCGATCACGCCCGCGATATTGATGCCGCAGTCGCACACAAACACACCGATGCGGGGCTCACCGCTCACATCGATTTCATCGGGGATCACCACCTGGCGTATGCGGGTGCCCCTGGCTTCGGCCATATACCGGCCGGCGGCGCAGGCTGCGGCGCTGGCTTCGGTGACGGAAGAGGGGATGTCCTTGGGGCCCTGGAACACGCCGCAGGCGAAAACGCCGGGCCGGCTGGTTTCCACGGGCGTGAACGGGTGGGTGACCGCAAAATTGTTTTTGTCCAGATCGATGTCCAGAAGACGCGCCGTGTGGATGGCGGAAGGCGATGACTGAAGGCCCACGGACAGCACCACCATGTCGAATTCTTCTTCCCGGATGGCGCCGGACTCTTCCGCGTACCGGAGGCGGAGGTTCCCGGTGTCGCCGATTGCATCGATGGTATGGATGCGGGCTTTTTCAAACCGCACGCCGCTGTCGTTTTTGGCCCGGAGATAATATTTTTCATAATCCTTGCCGAAGGTCCGGATGTCCATATTGAAAATCACGGCGTCCAGCGGGTGCTTGGAATGCTCTTTCGCGATCATGGCTTCCTTGACCGCGTACATGCAGCATACGGAAGAGCAATAGCCGTTGCCGCATCGGTTGTTGTCCCGGGAACCGATGCACTGGAGCCAGGCGATGCGTTCCGGTTCCTTTTTGTCGGACGGCCGTACCAGATGACCCATGGTGGGGCCGGATGCCGAGAGGATGCGCTCAAACTCCAGGCTGGTAAGCACGTTGGGGCTGGTTTTATAATGATAAATGTCATCTAATGTGGACGGGTCGAACACATCGTTTCCCGGACATAAGATAACGGAGCCTATCTCAACGGTTTGTTCAATGGCCTTCTGGGAGTGGTCGATGGCCCCTGCCAGGCAGGCGTCCACGCATTGGTAACACTCCGAGCAGATGCCGCATTTGAGACACCGGTCCGCTTCATTTTTCGCTTCGGTTTCATTGTACCCGAAAGACACTTCCAGAAAATTGCATTCCCTGGCGGCAGGATCCAGGCACCGCACGGTTGTTCGCGGTTTTAAGGGTTCATTGACAATATCCGGTTTTTCGTATTCCCATGTTTTTTCGCGGTTTTCCCGCAAATCAAGGCCGTTGACATACCTATGGATGCTTTCCGCCGCTTCCTTGCCGCAGGCCACTGCGTCCACCACGGATTTTGGCCCGTAAAACGCATCCCCGCCGGCAAATACCCAGGGAATGGGCGTCTGAAGCGTCACCGGGTCAGCGACAAGGCCGCCCACGCGACTGAGTTCGATGCCCTGCTCACTGATAAATTCCCGGTTCGTGCTTTGTCCGATGGAAACAATAATGGTGTCCCCGAAAAACGCCTGGCACGCGGATTCGTCGTAGCTGGGGTTAAATCGGCCATTTTCGTCAAACACTGCGGTGCAGGTCTTGAATTCAATGCCCGACACCCGGTTGCTGTTATCGATAAAAAAGTCCTTGGGGCCGAAGCTGTTGACGATTTTGATGTCCCCTTCCAGGGCTTCCCGGATTTCATGTTCCCAGGCGGGCATTTTATCCCTGGGTTCCAGGCAGACCAGGGTCACGTTTTCCGCCCCCTTGCGTTTGGCGCACAGGGCCACGTCAATGGCCACATTGCCGCCGCCGATGACCAGAACGTCCTTGCCGATGGAAACGGGGTTGCCCAAAGCCACATCCCGGAGAAAATCAACGCCCTGAAGCACACCTTGGGCGTCTTCGTTTTTAACTCCCAGACGCCGGCCCCCGTGCAGACCGATGGCCATGAACACGGCGGAAAATCCGTCGGACTTCAGGCTGTCCAGGGTAATGTCCTTACCGAAGGTCACCCCGGTTTGGATGGTCACACCCATTTTTTCGATGGTGTCGATCTCGTTTTTAAGAATGTGGCGGGGCAGCCGGTATTCGGGAATACCCACGGCCATCATGCCGCCGGCCACAGGCAGTTTTTCAAAGATGGTGACGCCGTATCCCTGAAGGGCCAGAAAATAAGCGGCTGCCAGGCCCGCAGGCCCGGAGCCGACGATGGCGACTTTTTCATCTCTTTTTTCAGGCACCGCAGGGATGTAAGGCGTATCTAAAGTATGTTCCCAGTCCGCCAGAAACCGGTGAAGCTCCCGGATGGCCAGTGGCTCATCATAACTGCCCCGGGTGCAGATGCCTTCGCAGGGGTGATGGCAGACCCGTCCGCAGATGCCGGGAAAAGGGTGTTCCTGTTTAAACAATTTTAAGGCTTCCGCGTATTTCCCCTGATTTGTTAAGGCGATATAGCCCTGGATGCTGACATGGGCCGGGCAGGTGGCCTTGCAGGGGGCGGTGCCGCGTTTGCTGATGGCGAACGCGCCGGGAATGGCCTGGGGATATTTTTTGTAGACCGCTTTGCGGGTGCTTAGACCCTTGTCCTGTTCGTTCGGGACCTCAATGGGGCAGACCTTGGCGCATTCCCCGCAGCTTGTGCATTTGGAAAGGTCCACATACCTGGCTTCCTGACGGATCTTTGCCTTGAAGTTGCCCGGCTGCCCCTCCAGGGCCAGCACTTCCGTTCCGGTTCTGAGCTCAATATTTAAATGCCGGCCGACCTCGACCAGTTTGGGGGAGATGACTCACATGGCGCAGTCATTGGTGGGAAAGGTCTTGTCCAGTTGTGACATGAGCCCGCCGATGGCGGATGATTTTTCAAGAAGATAGACATAATATCCTGAATTGGCCAGATCAATGGCCGCCTGCATGCCTGCAATGCCGGCCCCGACCACCATGGCCGCACCGACGGTATCGCTTTTGGATGAAATTTTCGCAGATTCGGGTTTCTGATCCATTCCGCTCTCCCTGTGAATATTTTTTTAGATGCCTTGGATAATTTCAGGCAGCCGGTCTTCCCAGCCCATGGTGGAAATCATGACGCCGCTGAACCCGCTGGATTTGATTTCCGCGACTGTTTCGGACGCGATCCGGACGCATTCCCGAACCTTGTCCGGGGCATTCTGGATGCGTTTGATGAGTGCGTCTGAAATGCGGATATGTTTCATGTTCTTTGCCATATACCGGGCCATGCCCAGAGATTTGAGAAGCACCACCGTGGGAATGATATGAACCGGGGCGGATGTTTTTATTTTCTCGACTTCGTTCATAAACGGCTTGATGGCGGCCACGTCAAACAGCGGCGGGGTGATGAAAAAACGGACCCCGGCGTCGATTTTGTGTTTCATGGATTCGATCTCCGGAAACATGTCGCTGCCTTGCAGTCCGGTATTGAGAGTCGCGCCCACCAGAAATTCGGGGGAGCCTGTCAGCTCGATGCCCGCCATGTCACGGCCTGCCTGAAGCCCCTGGATGACTGTTAAGAGATCATCCAGTGTGATGTCATACACAGCAGCCGCCTGATGATGATCGCCAAAGCTGGGTGCTTCACCGGTAACGGCCATGATATTGCGGATGCCGCAGGCAGACGCTGCCAGCAGGTCTGCCTGCAGGGCGATCCGGTTCCGGTCCCGGCAGCAGATCTGCATAATGGTATCCATTCGGTTTCCGGAAAGCACCATGGCCCCACCCAGGGCGCTCATGCGCATGACGGCGTTGCTCATTTCAGGCACCATAAATGCGGTGACTTCTTCTTTGACTTTCGCCGCATTGCCTACCATTGCGGCGACATCCACCCCTTTCGGCGGCTCCATTTCCGCGATAACGACAAAATCCCCGGCTTCCAGGCTGCGCTTCAGGTCCATAGCATCCTCCAGAAAACAGGATCCGTTTGATTCAGGATCCATTAACAGTGATGAGTATATAATATTGATGTGACGATCGATGTAATGACTGACGCATCATGCACGGTGCCCAAAAAAAGTTCATACATGAGTACTAAAAAAAAATAACAGTGTCAATAGCCGCAAACGTTATTTTTAAATCAATAACAATGTAATTTTGGCTGAACAGGATTCATTGTTTTGCCGGAAAACGCATTATTCGATTCCCTGTTATTTTTTTTGGTTGATGTCTATCACAATGTGATATAGATTGGCATTGTTTTTAATTTTCAATTACCTGAGATAAGGAAACGCATTCATGAAAAAAGATGGTACACGTTCAAACCACAGACTGTTTCTGATGGCCGCTTTTCTGATTTTGATCACATTAAGTTTCATGACGCCTGTAACGGCTGAGGCCGGGTGAGGCAATCCACCGCTGACCGTGAATGTCAGCCCGGGACTTACCGGCGGGATTATTGAATCGCCGCAATTTTCCATTCCAATGACAACAAATCCTCAGATTTATACGTGCGCTACGACTTATGAACTCACGGCAAAGCCAAATTCTGCAGAAAATTACAGGTTTGATCGGTGGGGCGGCGATGTCACCGGAACCGCGAATCCCATTACTGTAACCGATGTTCCCAAAAACGTGACCGCCTATTTTGTATTAAATACTCAGCCGGTCACGCTTGAGGGGGCTAAAACCCTGCTTGACGGCAGCCGGGATGTTCTGGTGGTGGACGTCAGCACTGCGGCAGAATTTGTCGCAAGCCATCTGCTTTGTGCGAAAAATTATGAGTGGAGTTCCTCGACCCAGACTTTTTTGACCAGCATTGCCAGTTTAAGCGCTTACAAGACAATGGACATTCTGGTTTATGATCAAACCGGCATAAAAAGTGAAGGCGCGGCAAACAATCTGGCCGGTCAGGGCTTTACATCCGTCAGATATATGACGGACGGGCTGTATGATTGGATGGTGGCAGGATATGAAACATTCACCACGGCGGAAGATGCGGACGTCTGCACCAGCCTTGGGCCTAAAGCCTATGCCGGTACCGATCAGACGGTGAATGAAAATCAAAATGTCACCCTGAATGGGTCCGGTTCCAGTGCCGGCACAGCCTCTTGGGTGCAGGTGGAAGGCGTCAGCGTGACGCTTTCAAATCCGGCGGCTTCAAATCCCACATTTATGGCACCGGACCTGAATGGACCGGCTGCAACCGATACCCTGGTTTTCCATCTCACGGTGACGGATGCTGGCGGCAAAACAGATACGGACAGCGTTACCGTGACGGTCCACTGGAATAATCTCGCTCCGACCGCCAATGCCGGTGCCGATCAAACCGTTGAATACGGCGATGCAGTGCAACTGAACGGGTCAGGTTCCACCGACCCGGAAAACAATACGCTCAGTTATCAGTGGATCGCTTCATCTGGCACCATCAATCCGGCCCTGTCCGACAGTGCAACAGCTACCCCGAGTTTTACGGCTCCCAATACCAGCGGCTGGGTGTTGTGCCAATTGACGGTTACGGACAACGGCGGATTATCAGATACGGATACTGTTAAAATTACGGTTCAACAGGGCGGGCAACCGGTTAATCAGCCGCCCGTAGCCAATGCCGGAGCGGATCAAACCGTGACGGAAGGCGGAAGCGTCACCCTGGATGGGTCCGGCTCAACCGATGCCGACGGCACCATCGCCACCCGCGAGTGGACGCAAACCGGCGGATCGCCGACAGTGACGTTATCCAATAAATTTGCCGTCAACCCCGGCTTCACGGCACCGAGCGTCAGCACGGCCACGGTTCTGACCTTTACGTTGACAGTGACCGATGACGATGGCGCAACGGACACGGATACGGTGACCGTCACCGTCAATGACGACGGCATCGTCCCCCCCAACCAGCAGC
>JBAQUK010000182.1:0-11152 GCA_049297455.1 Desulfosalsimonadaceae bacterium
TTTCCTTATAAATTATTGATTTTATTATATGATATTATAATAAAACCAAAGAAAAGGCAAGCACATTTTTATAAAAAAATTAATAATTTCAGATAGTTAATTAAAAATACTTTTTACGAAACCATCAAAATTACCACATTTGGATTTCATATCCAGTTCAAAAAACACAGGGTTCCCAATATTTCAAATGCCCTTCTTTCCATTCATCCGGTCACGCAACTTCCCCGAATATTTGAAAACCACCACTTTGCGGGCCGGCAGCATCAGAGCTTCATCTGTCGCCGGGTTTCTGCCTTTCCTTTCATTCTTTTGATTCACGGAAAATTTTCCGAACCCACTGATCAAAACCTCACCATCTGAAGCCAGTGCGGATTTGATAACCTCAATAATTTTTTCAACAGATTCACTTGCTTTTTTTCTATCCAGTTTCACATCTTCACAAAGTTTTGAAATCATTTCAATTTTCGTCAATGCCATAGCGGGATTCTCCATTACCTTGGTTGTAATAATTTCAGTTCAGTATCTCTTTAACCCTGCCAATCTCAACACTTTCCAGACGGACCTTGACTCCATGGTGATGGGTTGGGGATTTTGTCAGAATGTCTTTTACGATGCCTTCGGTTAAATTATTGATTTTTTATTCTTTTTTCAAGACGATCAAAATTCTTATGCCGGGGTTGATGCCAACGCGAGTTGTGCCGCTCATTTAGTTAACCCCAATCCCGAATGACTTTTCAATCTTTTTCAGTAACCTGATGCAGAATTCAGGAGATAAAAAGACAACAGGAATCCGAACATTTCTTTGCTTATGAAATAAGACAGGAAATGGAGAAAAACATCCCGTTAGGAAATATTTTTATCAGGGAGTTATAGCGCAGATCGGCAAGGAGATTCCGATAATGGCAGGGCTGTACTTGGAAAGTGAAATTGTTTCACGAGGGATCAGGTGATGACAACAAGGAGACTCGCGGTTTATCTGTTTTTCCGAAGTTTTGACCGGTAAATAATGGCCGCCAGATTCATGCCCAAAACCAGAAATATCAGCACCAGAGCGGTTCCGTACTGCAAATGGCGGGTCTGCTCAATATCCGTTCCAGCGGTGGCCAGCACATAGATGTGATACGGCAGTGCCATCACCTTGTCAAAAATGGAATCCGGCATTTTCTTTGTAAAAAACACGGCAGCGGTGAACATGATGGCCGCAGTCTCCCCGGCCGCACGGCTCAGGGCCAGAATGCCACCAGTGAGCATGGACGGCAGGGCAGCAGGCAGCACCACCCGGTAAATCGTCTGCCATTTGGACGCACCCAGGGCCAGTGACGCTTCCCGGTAGGTGGCCGGAACAGATCTTAAGGCCTCTTCCGCCGTGCCGATAATCACCGGCAGGGTTAAAAACCCGAGGGTGAGTGATCCGGCCAGAATGCTCACCCCCATTTTCATCCACGTTACAAAGAGGGCCAGACCGAACAGACCGAAAACCACTGACGGCACACCGGCCAGATTGTTGATGCCGAACCGGATAACTCTTAAGACAGCGCCCTGCCGGGCATATTCATTTAGATAAATCGCGGACGCAGTGCCCAGCGGAATGGCGATGAGCATCGCGCCGATGCTCAAATATATCGTGCCGACAATGCAGGGCAGAATCCCGCCCTGGGTCATGGAGTTGATCGGCGGCTGGGTCAAAAACGTCCAGTTGATGGCCCGCCACCCGTTTTTTATCAGGAAAAACAGGATGACGAACAGGGCCAGACCGTTGACCACCGAAGCGATCCGGAACAGGCCGAACATGGCGGACTGGGAAAATTTCCTGCGCGCGGCGGTTTGTTGTGTCAGGGCAATCGTTGATGGGGTCATTTTTTCAATCCTTTCCTCATTCATCACTCATCATTCATCATTTCTTACAGCGTCGCCGCCCCCACCTGCCGGTGTTTGTTGGACAGGTAATCTGCAATAAAATTGAATATGAGGGTGAACACAAACAAAACCATGCCGGTGGCGAACAGCGCGTAATAATGATCCCCCCGGAACGGGGCTTCGGCCATTTCCGCGGCAATGCTGGCGGGCATGGGCCGCACCGGCGAAAACAGGGATGACGGCATCATAGCCGCGCCGCCCGCCACCATAAGCACAACCATGGTTTCTCCGATGGCCCTGGACATGCCCAGAATAACGGCGGTGGACAGGCCCGACAGAGAGGCGGGAAGCACCACCCGGACAATGCTCTCCCAGTGGGTGGCTCCCAGGGCCAGGGAGGCTTCCTTGAGTTCCACCGGCACGCTGGTGATGGCGTCCTCGGAAATTGTGCAGATGGTGGGCACCGACATGAACGCCAGCATCAGGGATGCATTAAACAGGTTTAAGCCCGTTGGGATATCAAATGTCTCCTGCAGAAACGGGGCCACCACCACCATGCCGAAAAATCCGATCACCACCGACGGCAGGGACGCCAGCAGCTCCACCATGGGTTTGGCGATTTCCTTGACGCGCCGGGAGGCGATTTCCGCCAGATAAATGGCAGTCATAACCCCCAGCGGAATGGCCACGACGGCGGAACACAGGGTCACCAGAAGCGACGCCATGATCAGCGGGAAAATACCGAATTCCGGCGGGTCCGATGTGGGATACCAGTAGTCGCCGAAAAGAAAGCCCCGGACCGACACCTGCCCGAAAATCGGCATGCCTTCCCTCACCAGAAAAAACAGAATCATGCAGAGAATGGCGATGGAGACAAAAGCGAACCCGAAAAAAATATAGCGGATGATATTTCCTTTTAATTGACGTTTGTTCATAATAACCTGCGCGCAGATTGGAATATTGTAAATACAGGGGCCGGAGACATGTCTCCGGCCCTGATTTTAAGGATGAATGACTGCCTTCAATTGATTAGTATAACGGCACATAACCCGTTTCCGCAACAATCTTCTGGCCCTTGGCCGGATGCATCATAAAATTGATGAACTGCAATGTCATGCCCTCAGGCCATCCTTTGGTGAACATATACAGTACGCGGCTGACCGGATAAGACCCGGACAGGGCGCTTTCAGCAGACCCTTCCACACCGTCCACCGTCAGGGCTTTCATGTCTTTGTTGAGATAGCTTAAGCCCACATATCCCAGGGCGTAGGTGTTTTTCGCCACCGCCTGGGCCACGGCCCCGTTGGATGCCTGAAGCAGTGCGGCAGGAGAGACTTTCTCTTTGTTCATGATCTTTTCTTCCCACACTTCATAGGTGCCGGACGACGTGTCCCTGGAAATAATCACGATTTCCTTGTCTTTCCCGCCGACTTCCTTCCAGTTTTTGACCTGTCCCATATAAATGGCCTTGAGCTGGGCGAGGGTCAGGTTCTTAACCGGGTTGGAGGGATGAACCACCGGAACGATGCAGTCATAGGCCACGCCGAAAGGAACCGGATAAACGCCTTTTTCAACCGCCAGGGCCACTTCCTTGTCCTTTATAAAGCGGGAAGAATCGGCGATGTCCGTTGTGCCGTCGATAATGGCCTTGATGCCGTTGCCGGACCCGCCGCCGGAAACCGACACATTCACATCCGGATACACTTTCATGAACGCTTCCGCCGCCTTCTGGGCGATGGGCAAAACTGTGGTGGAACCGTTAATTTCCAGATTTTCGGCCCAGGCCCCGGCGCTAAAACACAATACACACAAACAACCCATTACGATTTTTTTCAGATGATTGACCTTCATTGCGAATTTCCTTTTTTTTTGTTATTGTCAAATGATTACGCCTTTTTTCCTTGAACGTATCGGAAATTCCGGTTTGTATTCATTACCTGTCATTCCTACGCCGTAAATGTTTTTGTCGAAAATTTCCATTTTCTGGCGGTAATATAAAACTCGTTTTTGACAATCATGTTACAGAATACCGAAGATATTATGACATTGAAGAATTGTCGGGGTCATCAAAAAGTCACAGACTCTTCACGGTTTTGTGATGATCTATCGATATCAATGCTTATAATTCCATTAATTATAAAAAGGCGGGTGCGAAAAAATGACACGAACCATACTCATTGTAGAAGATGAAACCGATATTCTTAATCTCATCGAATGGTATTTACGCGCCGAAAATTACACGGTGCTGACCGCAACCGACGGTATCAAAGGTTTGGAAACAGCCATTAAACAGTTGCCGGACTTGATTGTTCTGGACCTGATGCTCCCCGGCATGGACGGCCTGGAAATTTGCAAGACATTGAAACGCAACCCGAAAACCGAGCATATCCAAGTGATTATGCTCACCGCTAAGGGGGAAGAAGTGGATCGTATTGTGGGGCTCGAACTGGGCGCGGATGATTACATGGTCAAACCGTTTTCTCCCAGAGAGCTCACCTTAAGGGTGCGTGCCGTCCTCAAGCGCACCGACGTCACCCAGCCAGATGAAGAAAAAAACATTCAGTATCAGAATCTTCGAATGGACATGGATAGCCACCGGGTATGGGTGGGTGAAAAAGAGGCTGTTCTGACTGTAACGGAATTCAAACTACTGAAGGAGCTGATCCAGAACCAGGGGAGAGTTAGAACCCGTGACCAGTTGCTGGACCGGGTCTGGGGTTATCAGTTCGATGGATATGCACGGACCGTGGACACCCATGTCCGACGGCTACGCCAGAAACTTGGGGAAGAATATTCGGATACCATCGAGACTGTTCGGGGAATCGGATACAGATTCAAGGAAAATTAATACTATGAGAACGATGCGTTTCAGGACAAGGCTGCTGCTCTCTTTCTGGATAATTTTAATACCAGGCCTGTGCGCTCCAGCCTGGTATATCTTTCAGACATTGAAAACCGATATCATCCATGAGGCGACCGCAAACGCCTTTACGGAACTCAATTTTGTCGGTTGGCTCCTGGAAAAAAACCCTGAATTTGAAAACAGTCTGACGCTTGATAAATGGTGCAAAGAACTTGGCACCCAGTTGAATTATCGTATCACGGTGATTGCGGCAGGTGGAAGAGTGCTCGCTGATTCAGAAGTCGAGGGCCGGATGATCCCGGAACTGGACAATCACGCAGACCGTGAGGAAATCATCGGCGCGCGTAAACTAGGGCAGGCATCCAGCATTCGCTATAGTGAAACTCTGGGAAAAAATCTAATCTATGCGGCCAAAAACATCAATTACCCCATATCCCCTTCCGGCGTACTTCGGGTGGCGATCCCGTTATCCGGCGTCGAAGCCCGGTTGGAGAGTTTCAGCCATCAATTCTGGGGCATTTTGCTGGCCATTTTTGCTTCCACCACAATTCTCAGCCTGATTTTGGCGCAGAAACTGGAAGCCCCTATCCGTAAAATAATTCAGGCGGCTACGGACATTGGTGAGGGCGATTATAGCCGGCGTCTTGAGTTTGAAATTGAAACCGGCACGGAATTTTCGCCGCTAGTCCGCTGTATCAATGATATGGCTGGAAAAATCGGACAGAATATTGACATGATCACCGCCCAGAAACAGGAATTGGAGGCGGTGCTTGAGGGCATGCAGGAAGGCGTGATGCTGCTGGACAGGGACGGAAAAATAAAGGCCGTAAACCAGGCCCTGACGGGAATCGCCAGATGCCTTCCTTCCTGTGTGGGGCGCCGCCCCATGGAAGTTTTTCTGGACGCGGAAATTCAGGCCGCCTGTGATCAGATCCTTTCCGAAAAAGAACACATGCGCCTGAAAGCGGCCATGCGGAACGACCGGGTGTATGAAGTCAACCTTGTCAAAATCCCGGAAGACGGCGCCGTGGTGGTGTTTCATGATATCTCTGAGCTGGTAAGGCTTGAAAAAGTCCGGCAGGATTTTGTGGCCAATGTTTCCCATGAGCTCCGCACCCCCCTCACATCCATCAAGGGATATGCGGAAACGCTTCAGAACCCGTCCTTCAGGGCCGGCGACCAGGCCGGCGAATTTGTCAATATTATCGTCAAAAACGCCGATCAGATGTCCCGGGTGGTGGCCGACCTCCTTGAACTCACCAAGCTTCAGCAAAAGAGCCCCCAGCCGGAAAAGCCTGCGGTTTTCAATGCCGCCGCCTGTTTCCGTTCGGCCTTAGACACCTGCATGCCCATGCTGGGCGAAAAGCATATCCGCATCATGAACCTTCTCGCCACCTCCATAACCGTTCAGGGTGACGAGCATTCGCTGGTTCAGGTTTTCCGGAACCTTCTGGATAACGCCATCCGCCACAGCCCGGACGGAAGCTGCATCACGGTGTCTTCAAAAGATACAAACGACATGGTCGTTTTTGCCGTTGAAGATGAAGGCACCGGCATCCCCCGGCAACACCTGAAACGGATTTTCGAACGGTTTTACCGGGTGGACAAGGAAAGAAGCCGGGCATCCGGAGGCACGGGCCTGGGTCTCGCCATCTGCCGCAACGCCGTCCAGAAAATGGGCGGCGATATCTGGGCCCAAAGCCCCCCTGAAAATCGCGCCAAAGGATCGGTTTTTTATTTTTCCCTGAAGAAAAAAATATAAGGACTTTTAAATGGAAAACATACCCAAATTCAGCGCCCGGGATCTCGATTTTTTTTATGGCGGTTTTAAAGCGCTGGAGGATATTTCAATCACCATCAACAAAAACCAGGTAACAGCCCTGATCGGTCCTTCGGGATGCGGGAAAAGCACCTTTTTGCGGTGCTTAAACCGCATGAACGATCTGATCCCGGACATCCGTGTGCAGGGAACTATCCAACTGGACGGGGAAGACATTTATGAGCCGTCCGTGGATGTGGTCAACCTCCGGCGGCGGGTGGGCATGGTATTCCAGAAACCCAACCCCTTTCCCAAAACCATATTTGAAAACGTGGCCTACGGGCTGCGGGTCAATGGCGTTACAGACAAAAAAAAGCTTCAGCAGCAGGTGGAAAAAAGCCTGCATCAGGCCGCGTTGTGGGAGGAAGTCAAAGACCGGATCAACAATTCGGCCCTGGGGCTTTCCGGCGGCCAGCAGCAACGGCTGTGCATCGCCCGGGCCCTGGCCGTGGAACCGGATGTGCTGCTCATGGATGAACCGGCCTCGGCCCTTGACCCCATCGCCACCCAGAAGATTGAAGACCTGATCCATGAGCTGAAGAAAAATTTCACCATTATCATCGTCACCCACAGCATGCAACAGGCCGCCAGGGTGTCGGATATCACCGCATTCTTTTATATGGGAAAACTCATTGAAACCGGCGATACCGAGACCGTATTTACCCGCCCGTCCCTTCAGCAGACGGAAGATTACATCACCGGACGATTCGGTTGATAACCACAGGAGAACTCTCATGGAAGACAGAAAACATTTTATAACCGAACTTGAAAAACTGAAAATGCTGCTTTTAAATATGGCGGCGCTGACCCAGCGGGCCTTCACAAGAGCGAATGAGGCGTTTCTTACCCGTGACGAAGCCCTGTCCCGGGAGATTATTGACGGGGACAGGGAAATCAACGACATTGAGGTTCAGATCGACAATCTGTCCCTGCGGTTGATGGCTCTGGAGCAGCCCATAGCCCGGGATCTCAGGTTTATTATCGGCGTCACGCGGATCAGCAGCGAACTGGAACGTATCGCGGACCAGGCGGTCAATATCGCAGAACGGACCCTGTTTTTGTGTCAGCATCCGCCACTGGCGGCGATTCCAGCCATGGACCGGCTCATGGAAGTGACCGGCAATATGCTGGATCGGGCCATCCGGTCTTTTGTGGATCAGGATCCCAAACTGGCCATGAGTATACGGGAAATGGACGACGCCGCCGATCAGTGGACCATGTCGGTACTCCAGGCACTCATTGGCAATATGGTGCAAAACACCCCGGAGGGTGAGAAACGCCTGATCAACACCCGGCGGTCCGTTCAGACCATCATCATTTCCCGGTGCTTGGAACGGGTGGGAGACCATTCCACCAATATCGGCGAACATGTGGCGTTCATCGCCACCGGTATAAATGTGAAACACCAGAAGGTTGAATTATAGTCATCCGGGCTGAGAATTTATAATCACTATATAGAGGTTCCCCTTTTACCATAAATGCAACCCGATCAATGCACATATAGTGGACCACCTCCGGGCTTCAGTCAAATCAGGACAGCTATTCCGTTCATCGGCGGAGCTGCTTGCCCATCTTTTGACCGATCAGGCCAAATGATATTATGAAACCCAGCACATTTAAAAAAAATTATCGGCTGCCATTTTTAAAAACCGCACTGAAAACAGGGCTCCTATCAGGGTGTATTGTATTTTTATATATTCATCTTGATGTTACGTCCATATGGGAAGCACTATCACAATACAGCCCTATAAAAGCCGTATTGTTAACCCTGTGGTTTCTGTCTTCCTTTTTATTCCTTGGGGCACGCTTGTATGTTATCGGCCATGGCCAGATCCGGCTGAAGGATTCTATTTTCGCTGTATTTCTCGGCTTTTTTGCAAACAGCATTCTTCCGGCAAGGGTCGGGGAAAGTGTCAAAGGACTCTATTTAAAGTTTGTTTCAAAAAAATTAATGAGCCAGATTTTCACGTTTGTATTCTGGGAACGTTTTTTCGATTTGAATATACTGCTCATCCTGGTGGCTCTTCTTTCGGCAGTCGGCGATAGATCAGAATACCTGTTTCCCATCTTTGCTTTGGCTCTGGTTGCATGGGGAACCTTGTTGATGGTCCACATCCGCTACCGGGATAATGACATTAAGATCAATAAAATCCGTTTTCCATGGCTGAGAAAGGTTATCCGCCATTTTTCCGGCAAACCGGACAAATCAACTATTTGTAAACTGATCGTCCTAAATATAGTGGTCTGGGCACAGTTTATACTGGAAATGCTCATCGCCATGTACTGGGTCGCCGGCATCAATCTGCCGTTAATCAGCGCAATGAATGTTTTTATCATTTCATCCTTGGCATTTGCGATACCGGCATCCCCTGGCGGTATCGGCGTATATGACGCGGCGATTGTCTTTTCAATGGGAATTTATGGTATCCCGGCAGCAGATGCCATGGCGTTTGCAATCCTCATGCGCACGATTCAATATGTGCCCACATTGCTCATCGGTTGCGCCATGATTCTTGCCGGCGGACCTTCATTCCGGGAAATCATTCGCCCGTTATCGGCCCAAAAGATACTGTCGTCTCTGTCATTGTTTCATATGTAATTAAAAAAACACCTTCCGGTCACATTATTTTCACATAAGCAGTCTATTTTACTATTTTTAAGAATCATCAAAATAACCGGATAACATTTTTCGCCTATTTTTGACAATAACGGAGGGACTCATTGAGCAAACCGGTTTTATCAAAATTATATGTTGTAAAACCCGAAAAAAATACACCGGACCACCCGGCGCGTTTTAATATCGAACAAGTTGCCGGTTTACTGGGCATCAAAATTAATTCTTCGGATAACCTGGCAGCCAGTCTGCCCTATGTACTCGGCGATGTGACCATGGGATGCGAAAATGAACTGCAAACTGCTGTTGCCGGACCAAAAGAAGATGTAGACCTCCCAAAAAACATCCTTGAATCGAACTTTTACCAGAACATTCTCAACCGGGCCGCTGCCGGTGAAACCTCGGAAAAACTGATCCGGGATTTTGAAGAACACATCAATAATAATCCGGAAAACATATGGGAAAACAGCTGGGTCCGTTTTCCCCAGTACCTATTAAACGACTGTGCGAACAAAATTTTTCATTTTGATGTATTGGCCGACAAACAGAATCCTGACGGACCCAACCGAACGGACATGGATCGATTTTTATTTTTCAGGAACACCGAGCCCTGGATCAGGGTGCCTGTCAGTTATCTTCTCAGGCTGTCCCTTGCGGATGCGACCGGTGATGACACCCTTCCCTCGTTGATCAGACAGATCGGCGGCCGGTATATCGAACATTTCCTCAATGACAACACATCTCCCGAAACTTTTTCGTTTTATCCGATCCCAATGGAAACGGAACTGGACAAGGGGAAAGGCATCGCCAAAGAAACGCTGATCCGTTATCTTTTGTGTCAGTGCCTGATCGCTTACGCCAACCAGAAGTTTGATTTAGTGTCATACAACCAGAAAGCCATCATCTATTTTGCGCCCAATCCGCCGATTCGCCAAAAAACCTTGAACAGTTTGATTTCTGATTCCTTTTACCGCGAACTGTTCATGAGCCCTTGCCTTTCAGGTTGGGACCGGGGAGAAGAAAAATACACTTACATGCACCTTTGCCACCAGGTTATGTCCCGAAGCCAGTTAAACGCGGTAAAAAAACTGAAAGAAGCCAATATCATCACGAACAACTTGGTGGTATTGCCCAATATTTCCAATATCAGCCTGGCAAACAACGGTACTCACCTAAGTATCGGTAGCCGAAAAATATCCGCTCTTTTACAAGCAGGCATCCCGGAATTTACCGAACATGATGAAAAATATATTGGGGACTTGGCCATCAAGGTGGTGGAACATTTCTTGCCGCTGTTTGTAGGTACTTACAGCGCAGCGCCCTATCGTCTGGATTTTTCGGATTTTCACCCGGAAAAGGCGCTGGGTTTTCTTCCCCATGAACTGGATTTCACACACCTCCGAATGATCTGGCGTCGCTGGAAGAAAAAAGCGGACCTCAAGATTTTCGGACAGCCGGTTACACCTTTCGGCCCTGAATTACTGGATAAAGCGTTTAGTTCGATATTTCGGCTGAAAGGGGATTTTGTTCATGATTTCAGGCTGATAGATTATTTCATGTCCGTGAAAAGCACGGACCGAAGCCCGGCTCTGGACGGAAATATCGGCAATGATATCCGCCTGAAAAAAGACCTTGCGGCTTTAGGGGTGTTCGATAACTGCATGTCGCTTTACCTGCTGTATAAAAACCGGCCGTTTTCCAATATGGGATTTTCCGGCTTTGAAGGCAGGCATTACAGCCTTTTTGAAAACATTACCGAAGATATGGGAGACGCCGCCAACCTGCAAATCCTGATCACTGCCCTGGCCTTTAAATACATTATCAATAAAGATGTGAGTCATTTCTCCATACCGGATGCTCCCACCCTGGAAAGTGAACGGCGCCAGATTTTTTTTGGCTCTGCCATAGGAATCCCGACATTTTATATCCACAAAAAATCAAAAAACCGGTTCATGCAGAAAATAATCAAAAAAACCGTCAAAACCCGACTCAGCCGCCG
>JBAQUK010000183.1:0-2563 GCA_049297455.1 Desulfosalsimonadaceae bacterium
ATTCGTATATCTCCGACCGATAACGCAGTGAAATTGAATATCCGGAAGTCTGAAGGAGGGTATTATGGGAATCATGACACGGTTCACCCGCCTGTTTAAGGCGGACATCCACGGGGTAATGGACCAGATGGAAAACAAAGAGCTGGTGCTCAAGCAGTGCCTGCGGGAAATGGAGGAGTCGCTGACCCAAAAGCAGGGAAAACTGAATCAGTTAAACGCTTCCCTGGACCAAGTCCGGGAGGAAATCCGGCAGCTTGCGCGGGAAAAGGAAAAAATCGAAAAAGACCTGGAGATCGCAATCGAAAAGGAAAAGGACGACATTGCGCGCCTTCTGATCAAAAAACGCATGAAAACGGACCAGCACCTGGATGCTTCCGGGCGGCAGGCGGAAGCGATTGAAAAACAGATGGGTATGCTCGGTGAAAATATCGAAGCACAGAAACACCAGTATGCGGAAATGCAGCTTCGGTCCGAGTCCTGGTTCCAGAGAGCCGGGCTTCAAAAATGGGAGGAAGGGACCGCCGGGATCATCGGGCAAAGCGCCTGGAATGCGATTTCTGACGAGGAAGTCGAACTGGAGCTGATGAAATGTAGAGACGCCAGAAAAGGAGGTGAATAAAATGACTGATTCCAAACGGCCCGTCCGGACCACCATTTTCTATGGACTCATCTGCGCACTGGCGTTTATGCCCTTGGGGCTGGTTTTTGAGCGCACGGCTTTCTGGCCGGTATTCTTCCGCCTGGCGATATTTGCCTGCCTTGCGGCATACGCATTCATTATAGCCAACTGGACACACAAGGGACTGATTTCCATCATTTTTCCCCTGCTGTTTTTGTTTCTCTTTATCTTCGGCCAGACCTCCACCGCCGCCTTTCTGCTGCTCAGCCTGGGAATGTTGAGCTGGATCAGGAGCGGGGTCTGTTTTCAAAATTCATTTTCCAGATCCCTGGGCGGGGAAATCCTTTTCAGCATTGGCGGAGGGGCACTTGTGGCATTCTTCAGCCCGTATTCTACCGTGACCTGGGCGCTCGGCATCTGGATGTTCTTTTTGGTTCAATCCCTGTATTTCATTGTAATTACGGATATCGGGCCGGATGAAGAAGACATAAGCGTGGATGCATTTGAACAGGCCCGGATGCGGGCGGCGGGAATTCTGAAATTCTGAAGCAAGGGTCAAGCTGAGAGCGGGTTGCCCGATATTGTTAAAAACAGATGGGGAAAAACCCGCTCTTTAAACGGCTACCAGGTAAACGCCACCTTTGCATACACAGACCGCTCGATGAGGCCGCTGTCGGGCTTTAAGGTGATATATTCCTGGTGCTCATCCACAAAATTTCCGTCCTGGTATACCAGCAGGTTCTGCCCGGCAATGGAGAATTCAAGATTCGGCGACGCCCGCCAGCCCAGCCTTGCATCGAAGCGATAATATTCCCGTATTTTTTTGGTTCCGCTTTTGTTGTCGTCCACATAATACAGCGAGGTATCAAACGTGAAATTTTTCGGCAGATTGAAACAGGACCTCAGATTAACCTGATTCCGGGGCAATATGTCCGCTGATGATTTTTCACCGGTATCCTTATTTTTGATGTTGCCGTCTAAATAGGAATACCAGGCGATGAATTTAATGTTTTCAGAAAAAACCCAGTTGGCCGCCATCTCACCGCCATAGGTTTCACCCTCAACTCGGTTTCCGAAAGTCGGCGTATCGCCAACCACTTCATTGCTCGCCAACCTATCATAATCGTTAAAAAAACCGGCAAAATCAAGAGTCAGTGGATGAACCGGCCTGATCCGGTATCCAAGTTCATACGCGATCAGGGATTCGGAGTCCAGGTTCTGATTACCCTCCAGCACGGTAATCGTATCCGGACCCGCAGGGATGGATATCAAAATTGAATCTTCAAGAATAGACGGCGTTCTGACAGCTCTGGCGACAGATGCCCACAGGGTCTGATTCCCATCCGGCGTCATTTGAATCCGGGCATTGGGCTGGTATTCAAAATCCGTATAGTAGTTATCCTCAATTTTAGTCCCAAGGGTTAAAAACACAAAATCGGGCATAAGGGTGATTTTATCCTGTAAAAACCCGCTGTATGAATCAAGGTCCGGATGGCTGGGAACAAATTCCGTCTGCCCTACTTTTTGCGTTTCCTCTTCAACGTGGCGGGCACCCAGTCCCCAGATAAAATCATTGTTCGGACAAAGCCTGAAGCTATGCTGAAAATCAAAATCAAAGATATCGCTCCTGTCTTCCAGCTTGATATCATCGCGTTCCGTCCGGTCATAATAAAGATTGAGGCTCAGGTTTGAGGTCCCCGAAATCCGGCGATCATAGTTCAGAATCGTATTGCAGCCTTTGACATCCGTATCGATGCCTTCTATTATCGGGCCTCCGGCTGATTCTGTTGTATAACCCTGATCGACATCTCCGTTGTAATAATCGCCCGATACCGTCAGCGACTCTTTTTCTGAAAGATCCCAGTCACACCGGAAACCGCCCTGGGGGATTTCGCTTCCATCATGCGCATCCTCCTCAAGAATGTTTAATTGCGGATCCCGGTT
>JBAQUK010000184.1:0-4368 GCA_049297455.1 Desulfosalsimonadaceae bacterium
ATTTTTCCAATTTCATTCAAGAAACTCTTTCTGAAAGCGTGTGGGGTATCCCTCGAAATCTTTTAATCCGCTCAAAAACAGCGAATGTTTTAAAAAGCCTCGCGGGTACTTCAGTTTATATCGCGTGTAAAAAAACGGGCCGATAATCAAAAGCAGCCAGAACCAGCCTTTAAATATGGACCCGACCATAAACGCGATCAGGATAATGGCCAGTTCATCAGCCTCAAACCAGAAAACCTGCAAGGGCGATGAAAGATATTGAGGAAACCGGGTTTCAAAAGACTCTGACATGATATTTCCTTGTTGAAGATTGCGCCCGAAGGCTGCCTTCAGGCGCAATCAAAAAAATATAGCTTTCCAGATAATGATTTTGGGAAGGCAGCAGGGGGGAGATTGTACTTTTCGTACCTCTCCGACCGATAACGAACCCAAAACATTATCTGGAAAATTATAGTTAAAAAGTTATGCCAAGGGTGGTCACCAGGGTGTCGGCGTTAAGTAAAATCGCACCGCCAAGAATCGCGGGGATTGCCGCCATGACTTTCTGCTGAATAGCCAGGACAGCCCCCATCACCATGGCGCCTACGCCGCCCACAAAACCGATGGCTCCCTGTAAAATTTTTGCGACAGCCACATCATAGACGGTATAGGCAAAACTGCCGGCAGCCGGCGCGGTAAAAGCACTGACTTGAGACGCCGTCAAAATAAACGCACCAAACGCCAATAAACCCAGCCCGAGACGTTTTGCGGTTTTCGGGTCTTCCAGTTTGGCAAGCAGGGCGTTTTGCATCACCCCCAGCTTGAGACCTATGTTGAATTTTTTGAGGGTGTTAAATTTTTTGATTACGGACATTAATAAGCCTCCATACGTGTTGATAATTGAAACGTTAAAACTGATAGATCCTTAACCATCGAGCTTTTATCCTTTTTTATTCACCTCCTTCCGGGTGTTCGTTTTCAAATTGTTTTTGTTTTACTTGCGGTGAAACTATTATCTCCACCCGCCGGTTCCGTGCCTGATCAGTGTCGCTGATGTAACAGCATCCGGCTTTGCCGGTGATTGACCCGACGCGGACACCTTCCTTTTTCAACGCATCGGCAACAATCATTGCCCGATTCAACGCCAGTTTTTTATTGTATTCCAAAGACCCAAGCCGGCAGGTATAGCCGGTGACATCCGCAGGACCGGCCGGATCATGTTTTAATTCATCGATAAAATGCGAAAGTTTTTGGGCTTCCTGCGCATCCATGACGCAGGAGTTGATGGGAAAGAGAACAAAGAATGTTTTTTTGGTTTCCGATAAGGTTTTCGGTTCGGAAGCAGTGGGAGTGAATGTCTGAAAATCGATTTTAATGGCTTTTTCCGGAGGCGTTCGCAAAACCGGCATATCCGTAATCAGAAATTGCTGTGTATCCGCACAAAGGGCCGCCTCATAAAAAAAGGTAAAATGGTCTTTAATAATGGAAGCGGGGGATTCGTCGGTGTCTATCTCCCGTAATGGCTCCGTGATCTTTTTGGAACCGGCGCATGCGACCAGGATGGATGCCATGACACAAAAAATTATGGATATCAGAATGCGTTCTTTGATTCTCATCATCATTTACCCTCAGGCAGTTGAATGGCGGCCCGGATTTTTTTAATATCCGGAACATCATGGCGGCCGATTTTAGAAAAGACCTTTGTCCTTTCCAGTTCGTTTTTTCTGGCCGCAAAGCTTGCGGCTTTGAGTATTTTGGCCTCATCGGTCCTGGGATGATTTTCACCAAACGTGAGGATTGCGATAATGATATCTTGTTTGAAGGGGAGGTCTTGAATCATGGGGTCAAGAATCAAAAGCGTTTTGGCCAATAACCCGCCGATGGTAAAGGCCTTTGACAACACCCCAAGACAATGTCCCAGACAGATAATGAGGATTTTGCCGATGATCATTTCATAATCCCGGTGAGCCTTTTTAATCATATCAACCGCGATTCGCGCCACTATCAGGGAATGTTCCCGCAATGTGATTGCAGCAAAAACCCTTTCTTCTTCCGAGTCATCAACGCGGGAAGAGCAATCCCCGTTGTCGTTAAGCAGGGTCAATATCTGATCGATAACCGACTTGGCAGGACCGAGCACGGCAATATTGGGCGCAATATATTGGGCATAAAATTGATTGATATCTTCATGCGTCCATTGTGCCGGAATCGGATTTTGTAAAGATGACTTACCTGTCATTTCTTTTTCGTCCCATAAGCGGGAAAGGAGATGAAGGGGGATTTCTTTTCTCCTTGTCGGGTTCAATTTTTGTTTGAGTCTGGATAGAAACATTTTTCCTTTTGGAAATTTTAAAAAAATTAAAAATGGTCTCTATTAACTATTATAGAAAGGGAGGGTGCCACCGTGGGCGTGTTGTGGCACCTTTGGGGGAAAAAATTGAAAAAAAGATGAAAAAAAAAATTAAAAAAATGCAGAATTAGCTAATTGGAATCCGGACGAAAACAGGGAACGGCAGGGGCTGAGAAAATCCAGCGTCCCCGACTTGCCTCAATCAAAAAAGCAATGGCAAACAATGTGCATGAGCGGCTAAAGGGAGACAAATCCGCCAATTGCAACAGATTATTACTGGCAGGCAGCCCTCGGCATTTCATCTTATCAAGCGAGTTTTTGCCCACGCCACGGGAAACGGAATGGGCAGGCTCTTTTCGAATTTCGGCGGGACATGATATTTTTGCAAAAATCCAGATAAAAGCGAAGCCATTTTTGATACATCCCATGCAGGTTGTAATGAAAATGATTGCAAAACACATGTCAAGGGTTTTATATGTATTTCAGGATAGTTAAATCTGGAAAAGGGGATCTGGCTGCTCACGGCTTCAAGGCCCGCAACAAAATGATCGATACCGGCAGTCCATAGGTCCAGAAGTTCACCAGAAACTTTAGAATAACTTGTTAGTGCCAGAAGAATCCTATTGAATAGGTAATTTATGAAAATACAAAGCATTGCAATCAGAAATTTTCGCCGCTTGGAGTGCGTTAACATTAGCATTGAGGATGACGAAACGGTCTTCGTCGGCCCAAACAACAGCGGAAAAACGTCAGCGACTGCAATTTTTCGTTGTTTTCTTGGTGGGAAAGATTTCAAGGTCCATGACTTTTCCGTTACCAAGATCGACAATATTAATGCGTTCGGCAATGATGGTAACAAGGATCACTTGCCAACAATTGAACTCGATCTTTGGTTTTCCATCAACCCTGACAGCATAGGCTACGGACGTGCTTTCACCCTACTGCCAGAACTTTCCGATGAATTTGACCAAGTTGGTGTTCGCCTAAAGTATGAAGCACGCGACCCAGCAAAGATGCATGCTGACTATGCGGCTTCTTATCCAGAAGCAGATGATGGAACGCGCAAACGCACTCTGTCACAGTTTTTGGGTACAGATCAAAACCTTAGACAGTACTTTGAAATTTCGTATTACTCACTTGACTCAACCGATAATAAAATTTCTGAGACATTTCTTGAAAGCAAGGATGGAAAAGCCATGCTTCAAGAATTGGTACGGATCGATTTTGTTGATGCACAAAGGAATGTTGATGACGATGAAGGCAATAGAAGTAGCCGACTTTCAACGGCTTTCGCTACATTTTATAAAAGAAATTTAGAACAGGCAGAAGCGGCTGAGGCAGCGCACTTAGTCATCGATGAGAATAATCAGAAGCTGACGGAACATTATGAGAAGCATTTCAGTGGACTCATGAAAGTCATAAGAAGCTTAGGGGTTCCGTCAATAAATGATCGAGACCTTAAGATTGTATCGTCTCTAAGCCCGGAAATGGCCCTACAAGGCAATACTGAGCTTCTTTACATTGATTCAAGTCGAAAGCATGAGTTGCCCGAGGCATACAATGGTCTAGGGTTTAAAAATCTCATCTATATGGCCATTCAAATAAGCCATTTTCATTTGCAGTGGATGCGGACCGAAAAAAATAGACCACTCTGCCAGCTAATATTTATCGAAGAACCAGAAGTACATCTCCATGCACAAGTTCAGCAAACATTTATAACGAACATTTGGAGAATCATATCCAACGCCGCGAAAGAAACAGGTGATGAAACGCTTGTTCCCCAATTCATAGTGACGACACACTCTTCTCATATCTTAGATGCAGTAGATTTCTCGAAGGTTAGGCACTTTCAACGATGTGTGCTCGAAGGTGAAGACCGTGATTCAGTTACAACCCTCAATGCGTCTAGGGTATGTTGATTTCCAAAAAAAATGTAACTGATTTTTCTGATTATTTTGACTGTGACAGTTATTTTCCGGATTATTTAAACTGGATTCGCTGCGCTCAATCATTTTATTGGGTTTTTTAAGGCATAGGTG
>JBAQUK010000185.1:0-41989 GCA_049297455.1 Desulfosalsimonadaceae bacterium
GCGCTACGCAACCTCGACTCTAATGATTGGCATTATAACCCTTCCGCTTTTTTAAACGTAAGTCCCGCGACCTTGATAATGGCCGGCAGCACCAGGAGCGCGCCCACGTTGGTGGCGGTGATGGCCACGGACATGAGGAATCCGAAGAGGATGACGGGCCTAAACGATGAAAAAATGAAAATGGAAAATCCCGCCATGAGCGCCAGGGAAGTGAAGATAATGGCTTTTCCGGCGGAGGCGTGGGTCGCTGCGATGGTTTCGTCGATGGTGGCGCCTATTTTCTTTTTTCTCTGGTAAATGTAGGTATTAATAAAATGAATGGTATTGTCATCCCCGATACCGATGGTGATGGCGGCAATCACGGAAGTGGCCACATCCAGCCGTATGCCGAACAGTCCCATGATGCCGAAATTGATGATAAACGCCACGCTCAAGGGGATCAGGGCCAGAAAACCCGCCAGAAAACTCCTCACCAGGATCAGGATGGCAATCCCCACCACCACCCATGACTGCCACAGGCTCTGGATCTGCCCGTCGGCGATATAGCCCGCACTTTTGATCACCATGGCCGGATGACCGGTGATCCGGAAGGTATAGGGCGGGGGAAGCGTTTTGGTCAGGTGATCGGATATTTTTTTAAAGATCCGTTTCAGCTCAAAGGTGCCCACCAGGTAGTCTTCTTTCTGGTATATCCGGGTCAGGATATTGCAGGTCCGGAATTTCGCATCCACATAAGGCTCGAAACTGTCCGGCCTGCCGTCCGAGTTATCGTCGTCATCCGAATAAATTTCCAGATAATCCTTGATATCCGCATCGGTTTCAGGAATGGCGAAAAAGGCGGGGTCATCATCGTTCATGGCCATGTGCATGGTCTTGATGAAGTCAGTGAACCCGTCGGTCCGGCCCACGTTGAGATCTTTGTTGGCATCCGATTCCAGCCAGGCGCGGATATCTTCAAGGGCCTTCAGATATTTGGCGGATTTAACGCCGTCCGGGGTTCCGGAATCAATCAGAATATTAAATCCCCAGCGCCCGCCGAATTTTTCCCCGATGATTTTTTCACTGGTCCGGATGGGGTCTTTTTCTTTAAAATTTTGCAGAAATTCGGTTTCAATTTTGATTTTTGAAATTTCCACAAGGGAGAGGCACAGCAGCACGGCGACAACCGCCAGCACCTTTTTTGGATGGTGAACGGCCGCTTTTGTGGTCCAGGAGATAATGATATCTGCGAAAGGTTTTTTCGAGGATCTTTCTTTTTTCAGCTTGAGATACCCTTTCCGGTGAGGCATCAGAGCAAGGCTTGCCGGAATGACGGAGATCGATATGAAAATGGCGAACAGAACGCCGGTTGCGGAAAAGACACCCCATTCCCTCATGGCGGAAAGCTGGTGCCCGGCAAGGGTCAGAAATGAAACCAGGGTGGTCAGCCCGGCCAGGAAAACCGTATGCCCGATATGCCCCATGGACTCAAAGAGCCCTTCAACTTTTCCTTTTCGCGAAATCAAATCAAAGTCGGTGTAATACTGGTTTAAGATATGAATCGCATAGGAGCTTCCCACCACAATCATGAGCGGCGGGATCGACATCCCGATGGTGGTGATTTTAAACCCCAGATGCCCCATAAGGCCCAGGACCCAGCAGGATGCCATGCCCAGGCAGATGAGGGGCAGGACCGTGCTGCGGATGGAACCGAAATTCATGGTGCACACGACAATCGACACCAGCATGGCCAGGGAGAGGAGATTGAAAAGGTCTCGTTGAACGTAATTATTGGTCCAGATGTAGATGAGGGGCTGGCCCTGGGGAATTATTTTTAAATTTATATAACTATTTGAAATATTTAAAATTTCACGGGCAATCGCATCGTAGTGCGCCACCGGCCGAAACCGGATCACAAAACCGAAGTCGGTTATTTGTCCGGTAGCCGGATCCCTGCTGTACAGGCTCCGATCAAAAGCGGGGTTTCTTTGAAGCGTTTTCTGGAATGCCTGAAAGTTTTCTGTTGATCGGGGCAGTATTCTATTGCCGTGGGCATCCTTTTTAATAAGGCTCACGGTCTCCAGGGTATCGTTTTCTCCGATAATGTCTTTTGAGGTAAAGGGAGAAATGATCCGATCGATCATTTCGGATTTCTTGAGGTCCTTTGCTGCGACAGCGTGCTTGCGAAGACGCCGCAATGCCCGTTCCCCTATGATTTTACCCGGTTCCGGAATCCGCCCCATGGCCCTGTGGAGAAACCTTGTAAAGACGGGATCTTTCTTGAATCTCTCGAATAATTCTTCGTAAGTTACTGTTCCATTTAAGAATAAATTATTTAACCGGTCAAGCCGCTCTTTCTCCCGAGTCTCGTTATAATGCTGGTATTCCTCGATATCGGAAAGCAGATGGTCTATTTCCGTAAAAGCGCCGGGGCTCCATAAATTGTCATGGGCAATGGCCAGAATAATATAGGTGTCCGTGTCGCCATAGATCTCTTTTACCTGGTTGTAAAATTTAAATTCAGTGTCCTGCTTGGGAAGAAAAGCCTCGACAGTGGTGTCAAATTGCAGCTTGAGAATGCCGAATGCGAAAAAGAGGGTGATGGCAATGAAAATGCCCAGGGTGGGCAGGGGGTTTCGGATGATAAAGCGGATATAGGCATTCATGGCGTTCCTGTTTTTCAGCTCAGGCGTGAATACGGTTTTCGTATGTTTGTCAATTCCGATGCTTTTGGAGTGCCTCGGGAACAGTTGTGGTTATGCCGCATGTTTCGCGGACAACACTTCGACGGGTCAAATCAATCCCCGTTATCCGGATGGCTGCCGGAATAAGCAGGATGGAACAGACGGTGCTGATAGCCAGGGTCATGGATAGCAGCACCCCGAACAGGATGATGGGCCTGAAGTTGGATGTGGTCAGCATCAGGAACCCGCAAACCAGGGCCAGTGATGTAAAAATAATGGCTTTTCCGGCAACGTGGATGGTTTGTTCAATGGCATCGGGAACAGACATGCCTTCCTTTTTATATAACCGGTAGGTATTTAAAAAATGAATGGTGTCGTCAACACCGATACCGATGGTAATGGCGGCAATGACAGAGGTGACCATATCCAGCTCAATGCCGAACCAGCCCATGATACCGAAATTGATTAGTATCGTTACTGTCATATCAATGAGCGCCAGGGGGCCGGCGCTGAATTTTTTAAACAGCAGCATGATGACGATGGCGACAATCACCAGGGACATAAGAAGGCCCTGCATTTGACCCATGACTACGTAACTGGCCATTTTTACATTGATGATCGGGTATCCGGTTATTAAAAATGAATAGGCTTTAGGCAGCGTCTCCGATAGATGGGCTTCAATTTTATGTTTTATATGATTTATTTCCGTTGTGCCGAGCTTGTCATTGGCCTTATGAGTCAGACGGACCAGAATGTTTGAATGTTGAAAATTTTTATCAACAAATGGTTCAAACACATCCATTCGACCGTCTGAGTCTTTGTCATCATCAGAAAAAATCTCCAGATAATCCAGGATATCCGTCCGGCTCTCCGGAACGCGATAAAATGAGGGGTTATCATTGTTTATGGCCATGTGCATGCGCTTGATGAAATCCGGAAATGCATCGGTCCTGCCCACATTGAGATCATCATTTTCCCTGTCCACCAGCCATGTCCGGATGCTTTCAATGGCGTTCAGAAATTCCGGTGACTTGATACCCTCTTTTGTTCCGGAATCGATAATGATATTGAACCCCCATCCACCCCCGAATTTCTCCCCTGCAATGTTCACGCTCCTTAGAACCGGGTCGCTCTCCTTGAAATAATGCAGAAATTCCGTATCCACTTTCATACGGAGCGCTCCCGGAATTGCGATTGCCAGAATCAGCGCAACGATCCCATACACCATTTTGGGATGCCGGACAGCGCCTTTTGCGATGACAGTGAGCAGCCGGTCAACGAGTGTTGTTCGTTTGCAACTGTCTCTCCCAACCAGCGACGGAGGGCATCGGTGCGGTAAAAACACCAGGGCGCAGGGGATGAGGGTTACGGCAATAAACACCGCAAATAGAATACCGATGGCGGAGAAAACTCCCCAGGACTGAATGGCCGTAACCTGGCTGGTGACCACGGTTAAAAAGGCGGCAAACGTAGTGAGCCCGGCCAGAAATACCGTGATGGAAATATGGGACATGGCCAGTTCAATGCCTTTGCGTTTGTGATATCGGGTAATCAGATCAAAATCGGCATAATACTGGTTTAAAATATGGATGGCATAGGAGCTGCCCACAGCGATGAGAAGCGGCGGCAGGGTTGTGCCGACAGGGGTGAGTTTGCACCCGAGATGCCCCATCAGTCCTATGGTCCAGATTTCAGCCATACCGAGAGTTGCAAGCGGCAGCGCAATCCCCCGCTTGGATCTGAAATTCAGGTAAAAAACAATGATGACCACCAGAAGCACCAGGGGGATATTCTTGTGCAGATCGTCCCGGATATAATCATTAAATTTTTTGTTGACGAAAGGAACACCCGAAATGGTGATGTCAAGATCGGGGTACGCGCCGGCAATCTGAATGATCTCGGATACAATGGCATCCTGGTCTGAAATGCCTGAAAATTTAATCATAACCGCAAAATCGGTAATCTCGTGAGTTTGCAGATCAACGGCGTAAATTCCCTGCTTGAACGCAGGGTTTTTCATCAGACGGTTTTTAAACGTCTGGATATCAGCCGGGGATTCGGGCACTTCCCGTTTGCCGTTGGAATCTTTTTTAATTAAATCAAAAGTTTCTAATTCGTCATTTGCGCCGCTGATGTCTTTGACTGTAAAAGGGGAGAGAATGGTATCGATGATTTCGGTTTGTTTGAGAGCTTCATCTTTAACCAGTGTCTTTTCTAATCGCCGGATATCGCTATTGTTGAGCTGGTGTTTGTGCTGAACATCTTTCGGCGTTTTTCGTTGCAGGAGCCGGACGAATAAGGGCTCGTCTGAAAACTGGTGGATCAGGGCCTGAAACCGGATGGGTTGCTGCCGGACGGCTTCCCGGAATCTGGCGATGCGTTGAGTTTCCTTTTGGGCGTTATAATCCTTATATGCTTCGATGTCGGATATGAATTGATCGATTCTTTCAAATGCAGGGCCGGACCAGAGATGTTTGTGGGAAACCGACATCAGGATGAACCGGTCGTTATCGCCGTATATTTCCCGTGCTTTTGAATAGGTGATATAGGCCGCATCCCTTTTGGGCATGAAAGATTCAATGGAGTTGTCGAATTCAATTTTGAAAATGCCAGGGACCATCAATATTGTGATGGATATCAAGGCAAGTATCGGGAGCAGGGGACGTTTTAAGATCCACTTTAGATAGGCATTTAGCATTATTTTAAAATATTGAAAAATGTTTAAGGGTAAAAGTGGAAGGATTTAAAATTCAGCATCGCCAGTAATTTTTTTCTTGTTTTTTGGGTGGCCGTCATGGCAATATAGCAATGACTGATGTGTCAGTCGCAGAAATAAAAATTGCAAACCGGACTTATTTTAAACCAATTCCTTTTTCTGTCAATGAAACAATGATGCCCACGGTTTGGACCGAAGATCGAACGCCATCCGGCGGGCGGTTTTTTTGCAAGGCAAATGACTGATAAGTCAGTCATGGCTACCGGATTAATCAGAATTTTTTTATACCAGATTGATGGATAAACGAAGTCCGCAAGGGGGACGATAATGGACCGATACATGGGGTGGGTGCTGAAATGGCCGAAATTGGTTCTGGCCGGTTTTTTTATGGTGACAGTCTTATTGGGAGCGGGAATGCTCAAACTTCAATTTGATACGAGCATCGCTACCTTTTTACCGCAGCAGGACATCGAATATCAATATTACAATAAGGTCAAAGAAATTTATGGAGACTGCGACACGTTTGTTATTCTTGCGGTGTCCCATAAAAATCTTTGGCAGTATGAAGTTCTAAACAATATCAATAAGTTGATGATCGATCTGGAGGAATTTGAGCACTATAACCCGGCTCTGGAACAGCAGCGGTCGGTCCAGCTCGATCAGGCGCTTTCCATTCAGGAAATTACCGGAGACGCACTGCTCTCTTCTTTTAATGCTGATCCCGCATTTAAACGGCAGCTGAGCCGGAAAATTGAAACCATCGGTATCCCTGCCGATCCTTTGTCTGACCGTGCTAAACAAAAAATAAAGACTGCGGTGACAACCGCCAGTGAGCTTAAATCCCGTAAAATGATCGATGAAATCGTTTCGCCCTTTACCATCAAGGACATCACCGGCGAAGATGATATGCTGGAAACTATCGATTTGATCGATAAAGATGCCAATGGCCATCGCATCATCCCAAAAACAGATCAGGAAATTAACGAATTCATCAGCCGAATGAAAAGAAACCCCGCATTTGAAAAGGGAATATATGCAACAGATGCGAAAGGGAACATCACCGATCTGGGCATAGTCATCCGGTTTACGGACATGTCCGATTCAGATGCCATTGCCCGGGAAATTCTGGAAATTGTCAACAGCCAGAAAGAACTCACTATCATTCCCCAGGGGCAGCCGATTATTTATATATGGATCAATAATTTCATGCAGAAGGATCTGTTCATGCTCGTGCCTCTGGTGATGCTGGTCACGATCATCATTTTCTTTCTCAACTTTAAATCCATCCGGGGGGTGGTTCTTCCCGTCACAACACTTGGCATGGCCACCCTATGGATTCTCGGATTGATGGGACACCTGGGCGCAAAAATCACCACGATTGGGATATCCATTCCGGTGCTGATGATTGCCGTGGGCAGTTCTTATGCCATCCATATTATCAATCAGTATTATGAAGATTATGACCTGATCACCAGAGAAGGCAAAGCCCTGGGATTAAAAGATTCCATGTCGCATATTTCCGTAACGGTTTTACTCGCCGGTTTTACGACGATTGTTTCGTTTTTGACGCTGGCGACACACCCTCTTGAAGCGTTGCGCGAATGGGGGCTTTTCACATCCCTCGGCATTGCGTTTGCCGTATTTATCTCCGCAACCGTCATTCCGGCAGGCTTGGAGCTGATGCCCCACCATGCGGATGGGGCCAGATTCAGCAGGCGGAAACAATCCAGCCGTTCTTTTGTGGATCGGATTGTTGACGTGATGATATCATTATCCATTTTTCATTATAAAAAGGTGATATCGGTTGTGATGATCTTGATGGTTGTTTCTGTTTTCGGGTTGCTGCGCCTTAAGGTTGAGACGGAACTGCTTCAGTTTTTTAAGAAAGACAATTATATCCGCACCAGCGCAACGGCCATATGCGAAAAATTCGGGGGCCGGTGGGGGTTTAACGTTCTGATCGATTCAGGAAAGGCTGATGGAATCAAGACTTCCAAATACTTGAATATCATTTCAGATTTCAGAACCTGGCTGGGGGCATGCGAAAACCAGGACTTGTGTATCGGCAGGACGGATGCGTTTCCCGATGTCATTAAAACCATGCATATGGCCATGAATAACGATAGCCGCTCATTTTTTGCCATTCCGGATAATAATGCGGACATCACGGATTATCTGGAAATCTACTCGGATGAGGACGCCAATTCCGATGGAAGGGTGGACCATTTTGAATCGTACGTGGATCCGGGGTTCCAGACCTGCAATGTGTTAACGCGTCTGAGCCAGAACGGGGATGAACCCCTTGGCACCTCGGCGCTGAAACATATTTTTTCGCGCATATCCGAACATCTTCGCCAGACGCTGCCGCCGGGTTATTCATTCAAGATAACCGGTCATCCCGCCCTGCTGATCAAAAGCGTCGACTACATTGTCTCAGGACAGGTTCAAAGTCTTTTTTTCTCATTGGTCGTCATCGGAATAGTGGTGCTGATGCTGATGAAAAATTTAAAAGCCGGCCTGCTGTCGCTGATCCCCATGAGTGTCGCGGTGATAGTGAATTTCGGATTTATGGGCTGGAGCGGGATACGGTTGGATATTGCGACCTCAACGATTGCCGCCATTACCATCGGCATCGGGGTCGATGATACCATTCATTTTTTAAATACATTCCGGAAGTTCATAAAAAGCGGAGATAGCCTGAATCTGGCGCTTGAACACACGTTGCAAGCGGCGGGCAAGGCGATAATCTTTACATCCCTGGCGCTGACATTCGGTTTTTCCGTGCTGCTGCTGTCAACATTTAAGCCATTGATCGAATTTGGCCTTTTGATGATGCTGACCATGACGGCAACGACCATCGGCGCGCTTCTGTTATTGCCTTCTGCGATCAAGTTGATTAACATGGGCACAGTTAAAGCAAAAACCGGTAAAATGGCAATGGCGCATTGTGTTCAGGAACTGCCCGTTTCCCTTTAAATACAACTTCAGTCAAAACAACTGTTGTGAATTTCAAATATACCCGAAGCGTTAAAGTTTAAGGAGATCTTTGATGAAAAGAAAAGCTGCATTGACTTGTTTTGTGATATTGTGCTTAAGCCAGGCGTTGTATGCCCCGGTATATGCGGCAATGACGGGCCGTGAAATAATGGAAAAGGCGGATGCATTGAAGCAGCCGGATTCAGCGGCCAGCAAGGTGTTGATGGAAATTTACAAAGGCGGGGATGTCCAGGAAAAGGAATTCCTGCTTCAAATGAAAAAATTTGAAAATGACGAGGACAAGGCCTTAATTTCCTTTATCCGGCCCACTCAGATTAAACTGTTGACCCATTCCCACAAAGGCAAGGATGACGATCAGTGGCTGACGCTTTCATCCGGCAAGGTCAAACGGATTGTGTCGTCCGGCAGGGACAAGCCGTTTGTCAATTCTCATTTTTACTTTGAAGACCTGACTTCCGTCGACATTGATGAGTATCAGTTCCAGCTTATTGGCGAAGGAAAAGCCGTTGGAGAAGACTGTTACAAGGTGGAGGGGATCAAACAATCGGCTGAAAAAGTTTACGACAAAGTCGTTTTTTATGTGCGCAAATCCGATTATTTTGTGGTCCGGGTGGATTTTTATAAAGACGGTGCATTCCATAAATTTTTGGAGAACTATCAGGTCAAGGCCATTGACGGGATATTGACACCCCATAAAATCAAAATGGAGATGGCCGACGGCAAAGGTAAAACCGAATTGACTCTGAAAGGCCTGAAGTATAACATTGTTATCGACAACGCGACGTTTAATAAAGACGCCTTGCGTTGATCATAAAGTCGGCTGCGGAAAACGGCCTTACTTTTCAAATGGGAACGCATGTTGATGGCAGAGCGATTAAAGCCGATATCTGAAATAATTTTATTTGGTTTAAGAACGCTCATTGTTCTGGTCATCTGGGCGATGCTGGTCCACGTCCCCTGGCCGCTGCCAGTATCCGGGAGTTGCGCATCGGATAGCCTTCTGGCGGTCGCATCCGCTGGTGAAGATGCCGGGGAAGATGAACCCGTTGAACTGGATGAAGACTGGGACCCCGAAAGCGAACTGACGGTCCAGGATACCGGCAATGCTGCCGATGTCGCGGATGCCTCTGGGACGGATGATCGCGCCTTTACCTGGCGGCTTGAAACCGCGTTTGAAAATTTCATCAATACCCGCCGTGAACTGCACTTTGAAGATGCGTACAAAAAAAATGAAATCAGCGCCCGGCTGGAAGCCACTTACGGCACTGATGACAGTTATCTGTTTTCCACCACGGATCTTTTCTTTTTCCCTACTTTTATAAATGACACCATCGGCGACGATTACGTGTATGCCGAAGACAGCGAAACCCATCGAAATTTGCGAATTACCAGTAAGTCCAGTGAAGTGATATTCAGGGAATTATATTATAACTGGAAGACGGAGAAATACCGGGTCCGCATCGGCAACCAGATCTATGGGTGGGGAACCGCCGATTTCATGAATTCCACCGCTTATTTTAATCCAAGTGATTACAGGGAGTTGATGTTCAAAGACCAGGACCGCATCCGGATGGGGGTCCCGTCCCTGTCCGGCATGGTGTTTTTTGACGGATTCACCGCAGAGACGGTTTTCGTTCCGGTGCATACGGCGGCGGTCCTGCCCGCCACCGGCAACTTCTGGGCCGTAAAGCAGGTGGAGGATGAGTACCCCCTGGTTTTCGGGGAATCGGATCCCATGGACGCAACCAGCCAAAACTTTGCCTACGGGGCCAGAATCGCCGGCACATCCCAGGGAATGGATATGTCGGTGAGCGGGTATCATGGCCCGGACCGGGAACCACTGCTCCTGCCTTTCGGTACCGTGATGGTCGAAAACCAGGCCGTGTCCGTGCTGCTTCAACCCCAATACGAAATTGTGGATTATATCGGCTTTGATTTCGCCTGGCCTTACGAGGATTTTGTTTTTCAGGCAGAGGCGGCATATTCGCCCAATAAAACCGGCTTTATGCTTCAGGACACGGACCGGCCCCAGGACCTGACGTTTCCCTATGAGACGGAAGAATCCGATTACGTGTCGTATTCCCTGGGGCTCAATTATTTCATTCCGCTCCAGAAATGGATTCCCGGCCATGCGGGGGAATCCTTGCTGACGCTCGAATGGTATCAGGCCCAATACTTTGATGATGATATCAATCGTCCCCAGATTTCTGATTTTTTGACCTGCCGGTTTCAGGATGCGTATTTTGATGACAGCGTCAAGGTCTCACTGACCGGCATTTTTGAAACCCATAATGGAGGCGTTATCTGGTGGCCAAAAGCCGGATATGATTTCCAGAACGGGTTTGAAGCGGAAATAGGCTATATCGACATCAGCGGCCATGGCGAGGGAGATTATCAAGAAGACTCTCTCTTTTATTATTTCGAGGACAATGATTTTATCATGGTGACGATCCGGTATGCATTCCCCTAAACGATTTCTGCTTTTGGCCATATGCATAGCTGCTTTTATAGGCGTGTGCGGGTGCGGCGATACGTCGGATGATCCCGGGCTTTTTCTGTCCGGGACCTTTACTCTCCCGGAAGCCGACACAAATTCGGATGCGCCGTTGCTGGTGGCGCTGACCAACACCCTGGATGCGGACGTGCTGGAAAATCGTCCGAGGGAGGCGGTGATCGAGTATATGGTGGCGGATAAAGGGGGCGGTAGTTTCAGGATGGATCTTTCGGATAAAAAGATCAAACCGGGGGACAGTGCCTATCTGATAGCTTTTATCGACCGCAATTATATAGGTGCTGTGCCGTTTCCGGATGCCGGTGATGTGATCGGCGTGTATGTGAAAGAAGGCCGTATTTCTCCGGCCATCACCCTTGCCGAAGGCGAAAACTCCGGGTTTAATATCGACATCAACCGGGAGGTCTTTGATTATGAGGCCACCATGTCCGGAACAATTTCAGGGGATGATACGGGCCCGGTGACGGTGGTGGCTTATACCGGAAATATTGATTCTTCGGATTTTACTAACTTAGATTTCAGCGGGGTCATCGGGTTTGCAACGTTTAATAAAACCGATGCGAATTCCGTCGATTACACCATCAATATCCTTCCTTACGGCAAAAACGTTCCGGTGGAAAATGTTCAGGTGTTTGCCCTGCTGGATAGAAACAGCAGTGGAACCGTGGATGCAGGTGACCGGATCGGGTTTTACAGCCTGGGCGATGAATTTTCGACCCTGCTGACCATCACGGACGGTCTTGCCCTGACAGGAATTGACCTGGAATTCACGTTTGATGTTCTTTCGCCGGGGACAGTGAAAATCTCCGGTGATTTCACCTTGCCGGTGGAATATGTGGACGGGTCTCCGCCAGTGTATATTGCCGTGTTTGACGGAGCCAATCCTGCCGCTGTATTTGAAAGCCCGTTTTCAGAAATCCGGTATTTTTCAAAGGTGCCGGCCGAAATCGGATGCACCCGATTCTCCTTTGATTTGTCGGAAAGCGGACTAACGGAAGGGGACGAAGTGATTGTGGTGGGGTTGTGGGACCGCGATTTTACGGGGGGACTGCCAAATATCACCAAAGGCGATTTTATCGGCATCCATGTTGTCGAGGGGAGGATTTCGCCCGCCATTACGCTGAAGGAAGGCGAAAACAGCGGGCTGCATCTGGATATCAACCGGGAAGTATTTGATTATATGGCATCCATCTCGGGCATGGTTCTGGGAAACGATACCGGTCCGGTCACCCTGGTGGCTTACACGGGGGACATCGCGTCCTCTGATTTTTCAAACCTTGATTTTAACAAAGTTATCGGGTTTGAAACCATCGACAAATCATCCGGACACTTGAATTATACCATTAACATTCTGCCTTATGGCCGGAATGTTCCCATTGATAAGGTTCAGGTGTTCGCGCTCCTGGACAAAAACAGCAGCGGGACCGTGGACGGGGGTGACCGGATCGGGTTTTACCGGCAGGGAGAAGAATTCTCCACTCTGCTCACCATTACCGGCGGCGCTGAGATTGTGAACATTGACCTGGAATTTACCTTTGACGTGCGCCATCCATCGGAAACACCGGTCTCGATTTCCGGTGATTTCACCCTGCCGGCGGAATATACGGAAAATTCACCGCCGGTTTATATTGCGATTTTTGACGGATCTGATCCTGCCGGCGTACTCGATGATCCGTTTAGCGCAATTCGGTATTTTTCCAGAGTTCCGCCCGGTGTTGACAAGTTTTCCTTTGATTTATCCGCCACGGGCCTCGGCCCGGAAGATGAGGTTCTGATCATCGGATTATGGGACCGGGATTTTGCGGGAGGACTGCCGAATTTTACCAAAAGCGATTTTATCGGTCTTTATTTCGAAGAGGGCCGTATTAAACCTGCCGTAAAACTAGCCGACGGCCAAAACAGCGGATTTCATATCGATATTAACCGGGAGGTGTTTGACTACGAAGCGTCCGTATCCGGAACCATTCGGGGCAATGATGCTGGCGCCGTCACCCTGGTGGCCTATGCCGGAGAAATCACCTCTTCGGATTTTAAAAACATGGATGTCGACCAGATCATCGGTTATAAAACGTTTGTCAAGCAGGCCGCACCGGTCAGTTACACCCTGGATATCCTTCCTTACGGCAAAAACGTGCCCATAGAGAAAGTGATGATTATTGCGCTCCTGGACAAAAACACCAGTGGGACCATTGACGGCGGTGACCGGATCGGTTTTTACAGCAGGGAAGGGGAGTTCTCAAGTCTGCTGACCATCAATGACGGTGACGTGCTGGCTGGCATTGACATTGAATTCATTTTTGACGTGGGAGTGCCCTCTGGCGTGGCTATGTCCATTTCCGGAGAGTTTGTCCTGCCGACGGAATACACGGAGGAATCTCCACCTGTTTATATTGCAATTCTCGACGGATCTGATCCCGCCGCCGTTTTAGACGATCCTTTTGCTGCGATCCGCTATTTTTCAAAAGTGCCGGGCGGAAGCACCCAATTTTCCTTTGATTTGTCGGACACAGGGATGGGACCGGATGATGAAGTCATGGTGATCGCGCTATGGGACCGGGATTTTGCGGGAGGACTGCCGAATTTCACCAAAGGCGATTTTATCGGCATTTATATTAAAGAGGGACGCCTGTCTCCGACCACCGCCCTTACGGCGGGAGAAAACAGCGGGGTCCATGTTGATATCAACAGGGAGGTGTTTGACTTTGAGGCATCTGTTTCCGGAACCATCCTGGGCAATGATCCCGGTTCTGTGATTCTGGTGGCCTATGCCGGAGAAATCACCTCTTCCGATTTTTCAAGTCTGGATTTTAATGAGGTGGCTGGTTACAAGACGATTGATAAAGGTGCGTATCCTCTAAATTATACAATGAATATTCTTCCCTACGGGAAAAACGTCCCGATTCGGGAGGTGCAGATGATCGCTCTGCTTGACGCCAACGATAGCGGGACTGCGGACGGGGGAGACCGGATCGGGTTTTACGGCCGGGGGGATGAGATTTCGACACTGTTGACCATCACCGATGGTGCAGGGCTCACCGGCATCGACATTGAATTTTTCTTTGATGTGCCCGAAGCATCCAACATCCCCATGTCCATTGCCGGAACATTTTCCGTGTCCAATGACTACCTGGGAAGCGATGCGCCGGTGTATGTGCTGGTGTTTGATTCGGATAATCCTGTTGCCATCCTGGATGATCCCTTCGCTTCCCTGAAGTATTTCTACAAAATGCCGGCGGATGACCTGTATTTTGACATTGACCTGTCCAGTACCGATCTGACCCCGGGCGATGCGGTCATGATCGCGGCCCTGTGGGACAAGGATTATGACGGCGGCTTTCCTGATCCAAACAAAGGCGACCGCCTCGGTCTGGTGATCAATAAGGACACCTATCAATTCACCACGAAATTGAATTACGGCAAAAACATCATCCCCGGCCAGGGGTATGAGTTCGAAATCAATAAAAAATTATATGATTTTACGGCGAATATGGATTACGCCCTTGATTTGACGGGGGTCGGGAGTTTTGACGCGGAAACCGCCCGGATGATGGTGCTGGCCATTCATGTGGATGGCGTTGAAATGGCCGTGTCCGTTGCCGGGGAGATTAAACTCAATATTGACATGGATTATTTGCTGGCTGTGGATATACTGCCCGAGATCACCTATGATTATATCGGCATCGGAGAAAGAACCGATCCGAAATCTCCCCGTAAATTGCCGATACTGACCGCCTTGTATGATCAGGTGACGGTGTGGGAAAAGAACAGCCCGCCCGAGCCCCTGATCAACGGGGTGGATCACGGCCAGGATACGGAGCGCACCGCCTACCTGGTGGCCGTGCTGGATAAAAACGGCAACGGCGCTCTCGACGGTAATGATGAAATCGGGTATTACGGCGATGCCGTCATAGAAGTTTTTGAAGACTATTTGTCCATCGACCTGCCGCCGTGGCTGGGCGACCTGATCATTCCGGACTGGTTTCAGGGCACGCTGCAAGTGCCTGTGCCGGTCAAAAGAATCGTCAAAGGCCGAAACCGGGAACAGCGGGAAGATGGTTCCATCGGCCCTTACTGGATTTCCAATTTTACCGAAACGTTTTAGTGCCTGTCTAAAACACTTGACACCCGGCATTCAATTCTTTAAATAATATTGATTACATAACACTCGTTTTATAATTTCTGTTTTCAGGCCCCCATAACCCCTAAAAATGACCCTAAAAAATGACCCCTAAAAAATGATCCCTAAAAAGGAGCAGCCGCATGAAACGTCCCACGTTTTGTCTCAGCAGAGGTCTCGTTCTGGTATTTCTTTTCCTCACCGCTGGTTGCAATACCACCAAAATGATGGTGAATTCCATGGACCCCTTAATGGAAAAAATGAATGCTGCAGTCAACAAGCACACGGATGTGGAACTGGTGAAAGACGCCATGCCCGCAGCCCTGCTTCAGCTTGACGGCATGATAGAAGCCTCTCCCGACAATACCGGGCTTCTGGTGCGGACTGCCGAAGGATATTGCGGCTATGCGTTTGTGTTTGTGGAAGGCCGGGACAATGAGCGGGCCCGGCGGTTGTATATGCGCGCCTTCAACTATGCCCAGCGCGCCTTAAAGCAGAAAAAGAAGTTCGCTGAAGCTGCGGACGGCCCGGTGGATGCGTTTGAAGAAAGTCTTTCGGTGTTCGGCAAAAAGGACGTGCCGGCGATGTTCTGGGCGGCCAGCGCATGGCTGAGCTGGGCCGGTCTCAACGTGGATGACCCGGAAATTTTTCTGGCCCTGCCGAAAATCAACGCCCTCCTGAAACGCTGCATTGAACTGGATGAAACCTATCGTTACGGCATTGCCCATGCGGTTCTGGGCGTTTTGCATGCCAGCCGGCCGGCGGCGTATGGAGGCCATCCGGATAAGGCCAAGGCGGAATTTGACCGGGCGTTTGAGCTGTCCCATCGGAAAATGTTGGTGTATCAGCTCATGTATGCCCAGTATTACGCTTATCAGATTCAGGACAAGGAGCTTTATACCCGATCCTTGAAGGAAGTTATTGAGGCGCCGGATGACCTGTTCCCGGAAATGGGGTTTATTAACGCCGCGGCAAAGAAAAAGGCCAAATCGCATCTTGAGAAGGTTGACTCATTATTTTAGGAAAGGCAGCGTGATATGAAAATTAAAAGTTTCAATTTCTGGATGGTTCTTATTGGAGCGGTATTTCTGATGATCGGAACGGCGTCCGCGGAAACGCCGCCGAAAATTTTGATCAAGATGGCGACCATTGCACCCAAAGGGTCGTTCATGATGACTTTGATTGATGAAATGGACGCCGAGATCCGGCAGGCGACCGCTAATGAAGTCGGCATCAAGCTGTATTACGGCAGCGTTCAGGGGGATGAGAAGGAAGTCCTGTGCAAAATCAGGCTGGGTCAGCTTCACGGCGGCACCTTCACCGGTGGCGGTTTGGGACGGATCGTACCGGAAGTCCGGGTCACGGAAATGCCCTATGTGTTCATGAATTACGAGGAAGTCGAGCATGTACGAAAAGAACTCAGAGACCATATGAACCGGCAGTTTGAGGAAAAAGGGTTTATTGTGCTGGGATGGAACGAAATCGGATTTGTCTATACGTTTTCAAAAGTGCCGATTGTCTCTCCGGAAATCGCCCGAAGCCAGAAATGGTGGCAGTGGGAAGACGATCCTCTGAGTCAGGCCATGTTTGACGCCTTCGGCATCACGCCGGTACCCCTGTCGTTCACTGATGTGATGACCTCCCTGTCCACCCGTCTTATTGACACGGCCAGCATCACCCCATACGGGGCGGTGGCGTTTCACTGGTTTGACCGGTTCGAATACATGAGTGAATATCCGGTCACCAATGTTCAGGGAGCCACCATCGTGTCCAAAAAGGTCTGGGATAAGATATCTCCCGAAAGTCAGAAAAAGATTTTAACCATTTGCCAGCCTTATTTTGACCGCTTAAGCAAGAAGGGGAGAGAGCAGGACCGGCAGTCCGTGGAAGTGCTGAAAAAATCCGGCATCAAGATTGTGACGTTTGACCCCAAAAGCGGCACCCTGGAATTTGTAAAGGATACATCCAAAAAGGCCAGGGAGAGTCTGGTGGGTAAATTGTATTCCAAAGAGCTTCTGGATAAAACATTGGCCATACTTGATGACTACCGCAAAGCCCACCCGGAAGGCAAAATTGAAAAGATAAGGTAGATCCCGACCATGCAATGTTTAAAATGCGGCAATGATTTTGATCATTTATATGAATGTCCGCTGTGCTCCGAGGTGTGGCGCAAGAGCGGGAAATTCAACCAGGTGGTGACCCGGATCGAGGATTTCCTGATTGCATTGTTTTTAACGCTGATGGTGATCATGGTCCTCATGCAGGTTTTCATGCGGAATTTTTTTCAATCCGGAATTTTGGGCGGGGAAGATTTCATCCGTCACCTGGTATTATGGATTGCTTTTATAGGCGCGGGAATCGCCACGCGGAGCAAATCTCATGTCCGGATTGATGTGGTGACCCATCTGGTGAGTAATCACGGCAAGAAATACCTGGACATGGTGGTGGACTTGTTTTCCGCCGTTATCTGCGTCATTTTGACGGTCGCATCCGCCCAGTTCGTTTTCATCGAGTTTCAGAATCAGGAATTCTCGGCGTTTTTCCATCTGCCGGTATGGGCCCTCCAAACCATCATGCCCCTGGGGTATCTGGTTATCGCTATCCGATTCGCCCATAACGGCATCATTGGTTTTCAGTCTCTTCTCAGGGGGAAAGTCAAATGACCGCGCTGCTGATCGGAGTCATTGCGCTGATGGCCCTGATGGGTGCGCCGGTGTTTGTGGTGATATCCGCGTTTGCCATGGTGGGATTTTATGTGACGGATATGCCGTTTGCGGCGCTGGTGACGGATACCTATAACAAATTCGCCAATAATCCGGTGTTGTATACCATCCCGCTGTTTACGTTTGCCGGGTTTATTCTTGCCGAGAGCCGGGCGTCGGTGCGGATCGTCAATTTTTCCCGGGCGATTCTGGGGTGGCTGCCGGGCGGGTTCGCCATTGTCGCGCTGGTTGCCTGTGCTTTCTTCACTGCCTTTACGGGGGCTTCCGGCGTGACGATCATCGCCCTGGGCGGTCTCCTGTATCCGGCCATGATTAAGGAAAAATATCCGGAACGATTCTCTCTGGGCCTTTTGACATCCTCGGGCAGCCTGGGGCTCCTGTTCCCACCGAGTCTGCCCATCATTATTTTCGGGGTTGTGGGCGAAACCAGCATCAATCAGTTGTTCGCCGCAGGTTTCATTCCGGGGATTCTGATGATCGTGCTGCTTGGAACCTACAGCATGTTTATCGGAGTACGGTCCGACGTGGTCAGGGAATCCTTATCCTTTCAAAGAATTATTCGAGCAACATTGGATGCCAAGTGGGAACTCCTTATCCCCGCGATTGTCGCGGTGGGGATTTACGGCGGGTTTGTAACTCTTGGGGAAATGGCGACATTGATCGTTGTGTATGCGCTGATCGTTGAGGGCCTGATCTATCGGGAGATCAAACTCCGGTATCTCCCGGTCATCATGAATCAGAGCATGGTCCTGGTGGGCGGGATTTTGATTATCATGGGGGCCGCCCTGTCGCTCACCAATTACATGATCGACGCCCAGATACCCATGAGGATTTTGGAAGCCATGCAGGGCATTTTCACTTCCAAATGGGTGTTTCTCATTGGCCTCAATGGTTTTCTCCTGATTGTCGGCTGTCTCATGGATATCTATTCCGCAACCCTGGTGGTGGTCCCCCTGATCATGCCCATTGCGTTAAGTTACGGCATCGATCCGGTACATCTGGGTATTATTTTTTTAACCAATATGGAAATCGGGTATACAACCCCGCCGGTGGGGATGAATCTGTTTATTGCGGCGTTCCGGTTTAATAAGCCGGTGCTTGACCTTTGCCGGGCGGCGGTTCCTTTTTTGATTATTTTACTTACCGCCCTGATGCTGATTACCTATATTCCGGATTTAAGCCTTTTTCTGATTTCCAGATTCGGCATCCGGTAAATGGATCCTTAACCGTGGGCTCATCCATGTGTCGCCATGGCCAGACGGAAAAAATTTTCAATTAACGATATCATTGACGCCGGATTCCAGGTGGTGCGAAAAAGCGGCATGGAGAACCTGACGGCCCGGGCCATTGCTCTCGAGCTGCGCTCGTCCACCATGCCGATTTACACGTGCGTGAGTTCCATGCGGGAAATAGAAGAGGCCATTGTGAAGCGGGCGTGGCGGGTGCTTCAGTCGTATCAGACGCAGCCCAGGAGCGGCGATGCGTTTATCGACATGGGGCTGGGGTATGTGTTGTTCTCAAAAGATGAAAAATTTTTGTTCAAATGCATTCATGATGAAAAATACGGGGACATTAACACCCGGTACAGTGAAGCGAATTTTGTCTTCAACATGCAGCGGATGGCGGATTATCCCTTAATGAAAAACCTGTCCCCGGAATCCATGCAAAAGATATTATTCCACGGGTTTTTGTTCAGCCATGGATTTGCCAGTCTCTTAAACAGCGGTATCGGATCGAGCGTCCGGATGCTGGATAGTGAGGAAGCCATTATTCAATTTTTCAAGCAGGCGTCCGAGATTGCGTGGTCAGGTCTGAAATCCGCCATTGTCTGATCATTATACGCCGATGCGGTAAACATCCGGCCTTCGGTTGGGCAGGAAATATTTCATGCGATGGCTTCGGATGCCTTCCAGAAGATCCGCCTTTAAATCAACAATCAGCACTTGTTCCCCGTCTCCCCCGCAAGATTGAAGAACCTCCCCCGAAGGACTGACGGCAACAGCCACGCCCGGAAACGAAAGGCCTTGACCATTGTCTCCGCAAGGGTTGCACGCCACCACAAACAGGCTGTTGTCATAAGCCCTTGCCGGCAGGTGCCGCATCCAGGAACGCAGTTTTTCCTCAGGGGTGTTTCGCGGAGACGCGTGGGGCATAAAAATCACGTCCGCGCCTTTGAGGGCCATGGCTGTTGACAGTTCCGGAAAATGGGCGTCATAGCAAAGTTGGATGCCGAATGTCACCCCATGGGCTTCGAATACGGGAACCGTGTCTCCGGGTGTAAAAAAAATCTTTTCCGCCGGTCCCAGATGAATTTTCCGGTAACATCCGGTGATGCCGGCGGGGCTTATGACCACATGACTGGCATAGCAGCGGCCTGCGCCGTCCTTTTCAGCCAGTCCCGCCAGGATGGTGAGGCCGGTTTTCCGGGCGACGCCCTGCAAGTAATCGGTGGAGGGCCCGGGAATGGTTTCAGCGGCCTGACCAATGGGCTCCCGCACGTGATAACCGGTGATGGATAGTTCCGGAAAACAGACAACGGCCGCCCGGTTTTCCAAAGCCGCAAAGGTCCAGCATTCCATATGTCGGAGGTTCCGGGCGGTTTCACCAACCCCGGAATTCATAATCACTGCGGCAATCCGGATGTCTTTTTTGATCGGCTTGGAATTCATTGCTTTGGATTATAATTTGAAATGGGCCTTGATTTTAAAGACCCGGGTGGCGGGAAGGTTAAGGATATTCGATACCCCTGTTTTTAATGAAATTTCTTCAAGATAATGTTGAATCAGCGCCATTGAAGGCGCGATAAAGGTAAACCACACGTTGTAATCGTTTTCCCGCACATAGTTATGGGTGACGCCGGGGTAGCTGTTCACCACTTTTGCAAAGGTCTCGATGGCATCCTCCGGAACGCTTGCTGCGCACAGGGTGCTGACATATCCCAGTTTGCCGGGGACAAAGTTGCCGCCGATTCTCCGGATAACGCCGGCGGATTTCAAGCGTTGAATCCGCAGAATGGTTTCATCTTCGGACAGGTGGAGTTCGCGGGCGATATCAAGGAAAGGGCGCGGTGAAACGGGAAAATTCGATTGAATTCGGTTGAGTATGGCTTTATCAATGTCGTCCATGGGTTGCATTCTCAAATATGTTGGGGATTGTCAAAGCATGTCCGGGTCAAAATAGAAGAAGCCCTGCTTTTTTGAGCAGGGCTTCTTCTAAAAATGTTACCATTCGGAAAGCGATGATGATTATACGCAACCGGTCGGTTTCGGAAGGCCGGCCATTTTGCAGGCGCCTTTGCCCGGTCCTGACGGGAACAGCTCATAAATGTGTTTCAGTTTGAAACCGGTCAGCTTGGAAAGGATACGGACCATCGGTGCGATACCGTTTTTCTTGTAGTAATCCTGTAAAACATTGATGACCTTCCAATGTTCTTCATTTAATTCATCAATACCTTCTTCTTTTTTAACCAAACGTACCCAGGACTCATTGTAACATGCGAAATCTTCGATGAATCCATCTTCGTCAACAGTAAATGAACTTCCTTCAAATTCTACTACTGGCATGAAATATCCCTCCTTTTAAAAATTAAAATTGTATTCTCTGGCTTCTATCCGGCCTGTTATTAAAAGATTACAGTAAATTGGTTTGATATATGAACATGAAAATATTGTCAACAGCAAAATTATGGTATTTATCTCATAATTCCGTCAAATGCCGAATATGCAAGGAACCAGACATTTCCGCCGGGAAGGACGGGAACGTCTGAAAACCATCAATATTCTTTGGGCATATTATTGAGCTGGGACAGGGTGAACACCGGGCCGTCCTTGCAGACAAACGCTTTCCCGATATTACACCGCCCGCAGATGCCGATGCCGCATTTCATCCGGTTTTCCAGGGACATGATGATGTTGTCATGGCTGTATCCAAGGTTGTCCAAGACCGGCTGGGTGAATTTGATCATGATGGGCGGGCCGCATACGATGGCATAGGTGTCCGGGCTGCCGGGAGGGGCTTTCTGCTCCGTAATGGTGGGTACGAACCCGGTCAAAAATTTCCAGTTGGGGTCATTGGTGCCGTCCACCGTGATGTTCATGTGGATGTCATCCCGCTGGGCCCAGGCCTGGAGTTCGTCCTTATAGAGCAGCATTCCCGGCGACCGAGCGCCGTAGATAACATGAATGTCTTTGAATTTCGGACGATTGGCTGGATCAAGAATGCTGAAAATGGATGAGCGGAGCGTGGTGAAGGCAAACCCGCCGCCGATGATCACAATATTTTTGTCCGTCAGGGTTTTCCAGGGAAAGGGATGGCCCAGAGGCCCCCGTACCCCCATAATATCTCCCACTTTCATGGCGTGAAGATAGGAGGTGACTTTTCCGGTTTTAAATACGGTGAATTTGATAAATCCTTTTTCCATGGGTGAAGAGGCGATCCCGATGGGAATTTCCCCCAGGCCGGGAATGGAAAGTTCGCCGAATTGTCCGGATTCATAGGCGAATTTTTTTTCATCGTCCGGATTGATAAAGACGAACTTAAATGTTTTAAGGCTTTTATCTTCGGTTTCGGTGATGATTTCATCAATTCTCACCGGGTATGGTAAATATGGATTTTGCACGGTAATCCCCCTTTGCTAAGACGATGCAACGTCGCAGGCACAGCTTTTGGCGTCAAAGCTGTTCATTTTATCGCAGATTTTTCGAATATCAATATTGACCGGACACATGCGGATGCATCGTCCACACCCAACGCATTGAATGCCGCTGTCGTATTTGTCCACATAATATTTCAATTTATGCATGAATCGCTGACGCAGCCGCTCAAAATTGTTGTGTCTCGGATTGTGGCCGGAGGCGTGATGGGTAAACAAAGGAAACATGCAGCTGTCCCAGTTCCTCATCCGGACCCCTGATTTGCCCTGGACCTCGTCCTGAACGTCAAAACACCAACAGGTGGGGCACACATAAGTACAGGTGCCGCAGTTGATGCAGGAAAAGGCTTCTTCTGCCCAGAATGGCGCATCATAGAGTTCCAGCAGGACTTTATCTTTCAGTTTATCGGTGCTGACGGTGGCGGTGATGCTGGCTTCAGCTTTGGTTTTCAACGCGTCCAGCTTACCGGGGACGCTTGATTCCGCAGGCGTGGTCCATCCGGCGGACGCTGCCAGGGCTTCCCCTTTGGGTGTCAGGGTCTTTGCATACAGGGTCTCCCCATCCTGCATCAGGAGAATATCCAGACCTTGTTCGCCAAAGGGGCCGGTTCCGGCGGACGTGCAGAAGCAGGTGGAGCATGCGCTATTGCAGGCCAGGCCCACAAATGTGGTGGCTTCATAGGCCTTGATCCAATAGGTGTCCTGATATTCCGGGGAATCGAAATTCCGGCGGACGATGGGAAACGCCAGGGCGTCGCAGGGCCGGATGCCGAGAACCAGTTGGGGGGCTGTGACGTTTTCCACTTCCTTCATGATGCGGCAGTCATCCCGGCTCTCATCCAGGCTGTAGGTGAGCATGATCTGGGACTGGGGATATATAATGGCTTTGGGAGACATCCGGGTGTTCTGACAATTGAAATCCGGCATTTCGCCCTTGTCCAACACTTTAAACTCGTGGTCGGTTTTTGCTTTTACGGGGCCGAACACGCGATAAGCGGATTTCGCTTTTTCGATGCCGTCGGCCCAGGTTTGGCGGTCAATTTTGATGAGCGTCATAGTATTTGCCCTTGTCAAATTTAATGGTGCTGAGGAAATGAAGGTTTGGATATCCCTCTGCAAGTTACTTGATGAATTCCTGCGGGTCATCCGTTTTAAAGGAGTCCAGGGGCGGCCGCTCTTCCAACGTCAGCCCGGCCTCCCAGCCATACAGTTCCTGACAGTCCTTGTTCAATTTTTTGGTGAATTCCCGAATTTTGATGCCCATGGGGCAGGCCCGTTCGCAGGCCCCGCAATCCGTGCACCGGCCCGCGCAGTGGTAAGCCCGCAGCAGGTGGAACGTCCGCACGTCGGTTGCATCCTGGCTTTTGCCCACCCACTGGGGTTTGGATTCGTCCACAAAACAGGTGGGGCAGTAGCACAGGGGACAGGCGTTCCGGCATGCATAACAGCGAATGCAGGGAGCGAGTAGATCCTCGAAATAATCCCATTTTTCAGCAGGCGTCATAGACTCAACGCGGCGCACGGAGGCATAAGGATCCACGCCTGCCTGCTCCGCCACCGGACTTCCGACCAGTTCGTCATGGATCACCGGGTTGCGATGGGTGCATGCCGCGCAGTTTTCCTGAAGCACATCATTTTTAATGATTTTTTTGGAAAACCCGGTGCCCGAAACCGTGATGGTATCTCCGGATTCTTCAACGGACAGGATCTCGCCGTCGAACATGGCCGCGATTTTATGGCGATCGATCATGCCGGTGCAGGGCACGCCGATGATATAAAGCTGTTCGCGTTTAATCTTGTTTTCAATGATGTGCGTTACCAGGTTGCGGGAATCGCATCCCTTGGCCACGATGCCGATGGTCCCTTTTTTATCGGTAACGTAGTTGGCGAGATTGACCGCGCAATTGCTGTCCCATATCAATTCATTCACCGACGCGGCTGAAGTCGCATAATGGGGCTGGTTCATCATGGGGACGGTCCCTTTCCGGAACCCGATCACCATATCGACCTTGCCCTCGCTCAGCAGGCGTTTGGCGATTTCTCTTATTTTATCAGTGTATTCAGTCATTTTTAATCAACCTTGGGTTCGGTTTTGACATATTTTTTATTCGGATCCAGAGATTTCACTTCAGTGGTGATTTTCTTGACGACATCCACAAACTTGGTGGATTCCGCTGAAGATATCCATGAAAAATGAAGTCGACCCGGCTCAATGCCTGTATGTTCCAACAAGTTTTTCATCAAAGCGAATTTTCGGCGGGCATAATAATTACCTTCCAGGTAATGGCATTCGCCGGGATGTCACCCGGATACCCATACCGCATCCGCCCCCTGCCGCAGGCCCGCCAGAATGAATTTCGGGCTCATGCGACCGGTGCAGGGAATCCGAATCACCCGGATATTCGACGGGTATTCCATGCGGCTGACACCGGCCAGGTCGGCTGCGCCGTAACTGCACCAGCTACAAAGAAAGCTTAAGATTTTCGGTTCGTTTTCAGCCATTTCGTTTATATCTCCTTAAAATCTGGATAATCATTTTTTGAATTTATACCGCCACATCCAGTTCAAATATCTGGGAAAAAATCTGATCCGTGTCAAATCCTTTCAGGTGGATGGCGCCGGACCGGCAGGAAGCCACGCACAAACCGCAGCCTTTGCACAGGGCCGGGTTGATCTGGGCTTTGCCCGCAAACCGTCCGGTTTCCGCAAACGACGGTGCGCTGTAGGGACAGACGGACACGCACACCCCGCAGGACGCGCATTTCATGACTTCCACTTCGGCAATGGTGCCGCTGCTGAATATCTTGTCCTTGGACAGGAGCGTCACGGCCCTGGACACGGCAGCTTTCGCCTGGGCCACGGATTCGTCGATGGGTTTGGGATAATGGGCCATGCCGCAGAGGAATGTGCCGTCCGTGGCGAATTCCGACGGTCCCAGCTTGGCGTGCTTTTCAATGAAGAACCCGTCTTCGTTCATGGGCACTTTAAAGAAGTTGGCGAGCTGCTCATCGCCGTAAGGCACAATGGCGGTGGCCAGGCACACCATATCGGCGGTCAGTTCCATGGGCCGTCCCAGCACATGATCCGTGACCGTGATCGTGACATGGCCGTCTCCGGCTTTCACCACAGGTTTTTTGTCCACGGCGTAGCGGATGAAAATCACCCCTTTTTCCCGGGCCTCTTTATAAAGGTATTCTTTTTCGCCGTAGGTCCGGATGTCCCGGTACAGAATATACACATTCATGTCCGGGTTGCGTTTTTTGAGCTCCAGCGCGTTTTCGATGGAATGGGTGCAGCAGACCCTCGAACAATAGAGCCGTCCGGGTTCCCTGGACCCCACGCACTGAATGAAAACCGCAGCATTCAGATCCCGGATCATGGGATCATTGTCCATCATTTTCCGGTCCAGCTCAAGGCTGGTCAGAATTTGCGGACTCTTTCCGTAATCATATTCCGCTGGCTTTAAGGCCGCGGCGCCGGTGGCCACAATGGCCACGCCGTGTTCGAGCGTTTCTGTCGCGCCGCCGGATGCCAGGGTGGTGACAAAATTACCCACAAACCCGTCCACATTCCGGAGAGATGTATTCAAATGAACGGTAATATTGGGGTCCGTGGTCACGGATTCAATCATTTTGGCCACATTGACCTGAACATCTTCACCCTTGGCGGTGTGGTAAATGTTTAACGCCTGGCCCCCGAGGTTGGATTCCCGTTCGATCAGGTGAGTTTTAAATCCTTGATTGGCAAGGGTTTTGGCGGCTGTCATGCCGGAAACCCCGCCGCCGATGACCATGGCCGTGTGGTTCATGGTCAGTTCGACTTCCTTGAGCGGCTCCATGAGGGCCACCTTGGCCACCGCCATCCGCACCAGGTCCTTGGCTTTTGCGGTGGCCAGATCCGGGTTGTTTTTATGAACCCAGGAGTTCTGGTTCCGGATATTGGTCATTTCAAAAAGATATTTATTGAGGCCCGCATTCAGCAGGGTTTCCTGGAACAGGGGCTCATGGGTTTTGGGGGTGCAGGCTGCCACCACAATGCGGTTCAGGCCTTTTTCCTTGATAAGCTTTGCCATGTTGTCCTGGTTGTCCTGGGAGCAGGAGAACAGGTTCTCCGCGACAAAGTCAACATAGGGCAGGGTGGCCGCATATTCCACCACGGACGGGACATTGACGACACCCGCGATATTGATGCCGCAGTCGCAGACAAACACGCCGATTTTGGGGCGATCGCCCACCACGTTGCGTTCGGGGACGACTTCAACCGCCTTGGTTTTTGTGTTCCGGGCATCCGCCAGCAATTCGGCGGCAGCAGCCGCTGCCGCGCTGGAATCCACCACGGCCTGGGGAATGTCTTTCGGGCCCTGGAATGCGCCGCAGACAAAAACCCCTTCTCTGGAAGTGGTCACCGGCGTGAATGTGTCCGTCTTGCAGAATTTTCCGGCAGTCAGTTCAATGCCCAGTTTACCTGCAAGATCCACGAGTGCCGGCGGCGTCTGAAGACCGATGGACAGCACCACCATGTCAAATACATCCACCTTTAATTCCCCGCTTTCCGTAACATAGCGAAGTTCCAGATCCCCGGTATCACCTACCGGATTAATGGTGTGCACACGGCTCCGGATAAAATTCACACCGCTTTTCTTTTTGGCGTTTTCATAAAATCTTTCAAATTCCTTGCCGGGGGTCCGCATGTCCATAAAGAAGATGGAGCAGTCCAGATCGTCTCCCGCATGTTCTTTTGCAATCACCGCTTCCTTGATGGCGTACATGCAGCACACGGAGGAACAATAGGCATTGTCGCACTTGTTCAGGTCGCGGGAGCCAACGCACTGGAACCATGCGATTTTTTTCGGTTCCTTGTGGTCGGAAGGCCGCACCACGTGGCCGCCCGTGGGGCCGGAGGCGGACAGGATCCGTTCAAACTCCAGGGAGGTGATGACGTTGGGGTAACCGGCGTATTGATAGTTGTCCAGCCCCTTGGGATTAAAGGGTTCAAATCCCGGCGCAAGAATCACGGAGCCCACGTTCAAGGTGATCTGTTTTTCTTTTTGATCATAATCAATGGCGCCTGTCGGGCACTTCTTCTTGCAGGAGCCGCATTTGCCTTTGGTCAGAAACAGGCAATGGTCAGCGTCAATGGCGTATTTCAGCGGAACAGCCTGGGGGTATTCCACATAAATGGCTTTGCGCTTGGACAGCCCCGCGTTGTATTGATTGTCCACTTTTGAGGGGCATTTTTCCGTGCACGCCCCGCAGGCGATACATTTGTCCGTATCCACGTACCGCGGTTTCTGGCGCAGTTCGACTGTAAAATTTCCCGCCTCACCCGTGAGACTTGTGACTTCCGAAAGCGTCACCAGTTCGATGTTCAAATGCCGGCCGACCTCGACCAGTTTAGGTGAGATAATTCACATCGCGCAGTCGTTGGTGGGGAAGGTCTTATCCAGCTGCGCCATGACGCCGCCAATGGAAGGCCCTTTTTCCACCAGATACACATAAAATCCAGAATCCGCGAGATCCAGGGCGGACTGCATACCTGCAATTCCGCCGCCGACGACCATTACAGAACCGTTTACATTTTTTGCCATACGTTGGTCTCCTGTAATAAAAAACTTAAACGTCAAACGAAAAAACACCTGATCAGACGTTTATTATATAAATAGAAATAAGTAACCTGCATCATTTATAAGAATTACCGGATGAAGTTTATTTTAAGTAAATTTTCTTGATATATTCAAATCAATATGTTGTCAATATAATTTTGGGCAATGTCTTACTATCTCGATCACCATCAAACCTCTTATTTTTGTTAAATAAACCTGATTAATTAAACCATGAACCGGACGGAAAAACCCAAAGTCATTGTCATCTGCGGCCCCACGGGAATCGGTAAGACGGAATTGTCCCTGTCCCTTGCCGAAGAATTCAACGGATGTATCGTCTCTGCGGATTCCATGCAGATTTACCGGCATATGAACATCGGCACGGCCAAGCCCGACGCCTGCGAGCGGTCCCGGGTTCCCCATTACATGATGGACATATGCGATCCGGATGAGCCCTATGATGCTTCAAGGTTTTCCATAGAGGCTCGTCAGGCTGTGGATGAGATACGGGCTTTGCAAAAAGTTCCGTTTGTGGTCGGCGGGACCGGCTTTTATATCCGGGCGCTCCTGCATGGCCTGTTTGACGCGCTGCCCGGAGACCCGGCCATTACCCGGCAATTGGAAGCCGCATCGGAGGTTTTCGGGATTCACGCCCTCTATGATCGGCTTGAGCTGTGTGATCCGGAAGCCGCCACCCGCATCCATCCCAATGACACGTACCGGATTATCCGGGCCCTGGCTGTATTTGAGACAACCGGGCTTCCCGTGTCGGAAGTTCAAAAAGCCCACGGGTTTAAGGACTCTCCGTTTGACGCGCTCAGGATTTGTCTGAATATGGATCGGGCCGCGCTGTATGACCGGATCAACCAACGGGTGGACGCGATGGTGGCCGGGGGGCTGCTCGATGAAGTGAGGCAATTACTTGTGATGGGATACGGCGCGCAGTTGCGGCCCATGCAGGCCATCGGCTACCGCCATATGACGGATTTTATTGAAGGCCGCGTGGGCTGGGAGGATACGGTCTATCTGTTGAAAAGAGACACCCGCCGGTTCGCCAAACGCCAGTTGACCTGGTTTCGGAAAGAAACGGACATGATCTTTTCATCCCCCGAAGAAAAGCCGACCCTCTCCGCATTGATCCGCAGGTTTTTAAATTCACCGTAAATAAGTTAAAATTCTAAATTTTCAATAAGTTAAATAATGCAATCCCGGTTCTCAGTCTGTTTTGACCTGTGTATAACACATTAAAAAAACAGGTGGTTTGATAAAAAAAAGGTTTACAAACGCCGCCGTTTCCCGTACAGGATTTAAATAATCACCATGCAACCCGTTTACCATCTTGAAAGGGCATCCCATGACGGAAAAAAACAGACGCATTGCCCCTGCCGGGGCATTTCCCCTTCCTCGTCATCCATTCTGGTTTCTTTTAACTGTTGTCTGTTTGATCACTTGTGCCAGTCCTTGCCGGGCGCTTTCCGCCAATATGGATGTGCCCGCTTCGGGCAATGCCGATTATTGCAAGCCCGCCGGAATCTCCCTTCATGACAAATCCATTCGGGCCGGTCTTTTGTATGATGTTTCAGCAGATTCCGTCGTGTGGGAAAAAAATGGGAACCAGGCGCTCCCCATCGCTTCCCTGACCAAAATGATGGTGGCCCTGATCACGGTCGAAGATATTTTTGACGGCAAAGTGAGTCTGGACACAACCGTCAAGGTCACCCCGGAATCCGCCAAAATGAACGGGTCCAAAGTTTACCTGCGCACCGGGTGCTGCCTGTCGGTGGAAGAACTCCTCAAAGCGGCCCTGATTTCCTCGGGCAATGACGCCGCCTATCTGCTCGCCCAGTTTTTGGGGGGCACGGAATCGGCCTTTGTCAAACGCATGAACAAACGGGCCGCGCAACTGGGAATGAAAAACACATTTTATTCCAACTCCACCGGCATGCCGGCGAAGGACAGCCGCAACGACAACCATTCAAGCCCGTCGGACCTGCTCATTCTATCCCTGGAAATGCTCAAATATAAAGACCTGCTTGAAATAGCCGGCATGAGCAAAGCGGTTATCACCCAGGACAAACGCACCATCAATCTCAGGAATCACAACGGCCTGGTGGCGACTTACGACGATGTGGACGGATTTAAAACCGGATTTACGCTGAACGCCAAATATTGCCTGGTCGCCACCGCCAACAAGGGGGGCCGCCGCCTGATTTCCATTGTCCTCGGCGCCTCCGGCCGGAACGTGCGGAACCAGTTTACGGCCACCGCCATCAGCCGCTATTATGAGGCCCTGGGTATGGGAGGGCTGGAACCGAAATCCGGTTTTGCGGTGGCCAAGTGCGTCAGCAAGCCCCCGGTTTCACACATAGCCAAAAAAGAAACAGCGGTGGCGGCCGCCGGCACAGGGGCCGGCCGGTTTCATCAGGTGAAGCGGGGGGATACCCTCTTTAAAATCGCAAACAGGTATGGGTGCGAAATCGCGGAGTTGAAAGCCTGGAACCGGATCCGGGGAAACCGGATCGATCCGGGAATGAAACTGACTATCCATCAGGCACATTCAGGAAAAGAGAGCGGGAAATCCCCGGTCAGGAAAAGCAGCGTCAGGGTCGCCAAAAAAGCCGGCCCTGAAAAGAATTCCGGCTCGCGCACCGTTCACATGTATACGGTTCGGCGGGGCGATACCTTGTGGAAGATCGCCCAGAAATTTGACGGCATCACGGTTAACGATATCATGAAGGCCAACCGCATCCGACGGGCGAAAGCATTAAAGCCGGGGACCACACTTAAAATCGTTATGGATGCCTGAGCCCATCTCTTACCCCCGCCATTCCGTGTGGTCCACGGTTGTCTGAAAGTCGGGTTCGATGACCTGCCCTGAAAATTCGACGACGCTTTCATCTTCGGATTTCCCCACAAACACGATGCGTTTGCGGGGGCATTTTTCGCAGGCCGCCATCACGTCCAGTCCGCACACCGGCTCATAGGCATCGTAATTGATGGTGGAAAGGTTGTTTTTCATGATAAACAGGCTGGAGGTCCGGGCGCAGGCCCCGCATCCGATACAGCCGACCTTGCAGACCCTTGTGATGTCCTTTCCCTTGTCCTGATTGGAGCAGGTGACCGCCAGCATGCGTTCCGCCTTGAACGCGGTGATGGTGATGATGTTCCGGGGGCAGACCTTGGCGCAGGCACCACACCCCACGCATTTTTCATAATCCACTGTTGCCAGCCCGTCGACCACATGCATGGCGTCATAATTGCAGGCCCGGGCGCAATCGCCGAAACCCAGGCATCCATAGGTACAGCCCTGGACATCCGCGACAATATTGGCCCCCGCGCATCGCTGCTCCCCGTGGTATTCGCTTCGGCCCAGACGGTCCCCATAATGGGCCCCGCAATGCACGATGGGCCTGAATGGAAGGGCCGCCCCCACTTTAACGCCCATGATCTGCGCCAGTCCCATGGCGCAGCTTTCCCCGCCCACCACGCATTTGTCGACCGCCGCACCCGCCACCACCGCCTCGGCATATTCCCCGCAGCCAACGTATCCGCAGCCGCCGCAGTTGGCGCCCGGCAGGGTTTCCATGACGGCGTTGATCCGGGGATCGACCTCCACATGGAATTTGGTATTGGCCCATCCCAGCACATAGGAAAAAATAAGGCCCATGACCAGCATGGCCCCGGCAGCCAGCCCGACGGTTACAAACGACATGAAGCCTCCTCTTTGCCCGGCGGTTGATTCGATATCTTTTTGGCGATCATCCTTTCGGCGGAGGGCGGAGTGATGGAAACCTGGTGGTCCGATGGGCTTTTCAAGGCGTTTTTTAACCCGGAATCCACGCCGGTGAACCCCATAAACGCCATGGCCAGAATGCCGGAGACGATCAGGGTGATGGCCGCACCTTTCAGGGATTCGGGGATATCGCAAAACTCCAGCTCTCCCCGGATACCGGCCATAATGACGATGGCGATGGTATAGCCGACGCCGCCGAAAAACGAAAAGATCAGAGACTGCCACAGATCCCAGGCATCCGCCGGATTGTCGATACCCGCCACATGGCTCATAATGGTCAGGCAGGCGAACAGAATCGCGCAGTTGGTGGTGATCAGGGGCAGAAAAATGCCGAAGGATTTATAGAGCGCAGGGAAAAATTTCCGGACATACATTTCGACAAACTGAACGGAGGCGGCGATGGCGAATATATACACAATATAGCTTAAAATGGTTAAATCAATCTGTCCGGCCGCTTCATGAGGCATGAAAAAGCCGCCGATCCAGGCGGTCAGGGGAGCCCCCGGAATCAGCACCATGACGGTCATGGTCCAGCTTAAAAATGCGGCGATGGACATAACAAAGGTTACCGCAAACCCCATGCCCAAGGCCATGTCGATCTGGCGGGACACCCCGATAAACGAACAGATGCCGACGAAATAATACAGCACAAAATTGTTGATCAGGGCCGCACCGACGGAAAGCAGCATGATGTCGATCAAATAATCCATACGGTCTCCCTACCGTTTTTTATCCAAGGCGGATTTTTTAGCAACCACCCAGTTGATGGCTCCCAGCAGCAGGCCGAAAGTCAGAAACGCGCCGGGCGGCAGCACCATGATCACCCAGTCAGGCCAGGCCGCAGGCATCACCCGGAATCCCATGAACATGCCGGTCCCTAAGATTTCACGGATCGATGCAATGCTGACCAGGGCCAGCGCAAACCCCAGGGACTGTCCGGCGGCGTCTGCTGCGGCTGTGACGACCGATTGCTTGGCGGCGCAGACTTCGCACCGGCAGATAATGATACAATTGACGATGATGAGCGGGATATACGGACCCAGATTCTTGCTCATCTGGTACATATAGGCCGCCAGCAGCCGGTCCACAACCGTCACGAAAGCAGCAATGACCAGGGTGAAAACCACAATGCGCAAATGGGGTTTCAAAAGATTGCGGATCAGGCTGATCATGACGTTGGCGCACAGCAGCACAAAAAAAACCGCCGCCCCCATGATGATGGCGCCCTCCACGTTATTGGTGACCGCCAGTGTGGCGCAGAGGCCCAGCAATTGGCGGTACACGGGGTTTTCCGGCAATATGCCCTGGGTGAATCGTTCCAGAGCGGTGGGTTGATCGGCCATATCTTTATTTTTTCTCCTGTTGCGTGTCTCCGGCGCCGGATTTGGCTGCCGCCATATCGGCCAGCGGTTGCCGCAGGTCTCCCAGACTTTGATTGACGATATCGCAAACGCTCCGGGATGAAATCGTCGCACCTGTTATGGCGTTGATTTCATTCGGTTTAGAAGCTTTTGTTTTTACAGCCTTTAAATGCTGGTCGGACATTTTGCCGATAAACTGATCTCTCCAGGCCGGCTCACTGATTTTGCTGCCCAGTCCCGGTGTTTCCTTCTGCCCCAGAACAAACAGGCCGGTGATGGTTTGGGCGCCGGCGTCAATGCCGATGAGGAGTTCGATTTTATCGGCATACCCCTGTCCGGATGTTTTGATTACCCATCCGGCCGCCCGGTGGTCGGTGACGGCTTTAAATACGCTGTAAGTTTTCTTTTGGCGGGTTCCGGTTTCAAGGAATTGCTGTTTAATCTCCATCTGGCGGTTCCGGCTTGCCATTGTCTGTGCGGCGGCGACTCCCAGCACGAGTTCCGGCACTTTTTCACGGGTCTCGTTTAACTTGTTCGTCTCAATTTTCGGCGCAAGGGTCAACTGGACACCGGCCAGGGTCGCCCCGAAAAAGGTAGCCAGAACGAGCACCAGCCAGGCCTGCGAAATGAAGGACTCCTTCGCCCGCATATTGAATCCCGGCGCTGTTTGTTGGGTTGTGCTCATGGTTGTAGTCTCATGCTATGTCAAAATCCGTCATGCTAAAGTTCGCCCATAACCTTTGGAATGGTCCCCCGGTTGATGAGCGGCGTCAGCGCATTCATGAGCAGTACGGCAAACATCACCCCTTCCGGGTATCCGCTGAAGAATCGGAGAACCATAATAAAAAACCCCACACCCGCCCCGAAAATCAGTTTTCCTTTTGGCGTCATGGGGCTGGTGACCGGGTCCGTGGCTATAAAAAAAGCCCCGAACAGCAGTGATCCGGAAAACAGGTGATGCAGCACCGTCCAGTCGGACGGGGGGCCCGTCAGATCGGCCAGGCCCCCCATGACAAGCACGGTGGCAAAGATGCCTGCGGGGATTTCCCAGGAAGCGGTGCGCCGGATGCACAAAAAGATGCCGCCCATCAGGCAGGCCAGGGCGCTGGTTTCGCCGGGGCTGCCGTTGGTGAACCCGAAAAACAGGTCTTTAAGGGGGGTGGAAATCCCCATCTGCTTGAATGCATTCAGCGGGGTGGCCTGGGTGATGGCATCGATGCCGCTGACCGCACTTTCATAACCCGAAGCCGCCATGATTCCGGCAAAGGAAATCATGACAAACGCCCGGCCCACCATGGCCGGATTGAAGATATTCATTCCCAGGCCGCCGAAAATCACCTTGCCGATGCCGATGGCCACCACCGATGCGATCACGCCCACATACCAGGGGGCAAGACCCGGCAAGGACAGACCCAGGATGATGCCGGTGACGGCGGCGGAGCAGTCCGTGAGTGAAGAAGACCGGCCCCGCATTTTGACGAATACGGCCTCCGCGAGCCAGCATGCCGACAGACAAATGGCCATCTGTTTGACCGCATACTGCCGGAAGATATAAACCGACATCCCCATCACCGGGGTGAGGGCGATCAGCACATCCGTCATCATGCGCCGGGATGTGAATGACATGTTGTACAGATGGGGCGAATGCCCGACCTGAATGAGGCACGGCTCGTTCGGGGTATCGTCAACAGGCTCTATAAAATCGGTTGTTTCAGTCATGAGAATTCACTTGTTTGATCACTATGTTTATTTTCTGATAATCCCATAAAAAGTCAATTCCCGACGGCAAAGTATAAAAGCTCGAATTCAAGGCGCGCAAATCCTGAGCAATGATTAGTACTTTTCGTACTTTGAAGAAGCGATGGATGCAGCGCAACGCAGAAGTCGGGCTTTTTACGAAGCCGTCATTTTCGGGCGCTTTCCGCCATGATGACCGCCTTGCCCACGCGAATGAGCTGAACCAGGGGAATGCCTGCCGGACAGACATAGGCGCAGCATCCGCATTCCATACATGCCCGGATCTTATATCTTTCCGCCATCGTCAGGTCGCGGTGCCGGGCGGCGAGCCCCAGCCGGGCCGGTACCAGATTCATGGGGCATACATCCACGCACCTGCCGCACCGGAGGCAGGCGGTTTCTTTTGCTTTTTGAATGTCGTCATGGGTCAGGACGGTGACGCCGCCGGTTCCTTTGGTCAGGGGCATGTCCAGGTCGGTAAAGGCGAATCCCATCATCGGGCCTCCGGAGAGAACCCTGGCGGCATCCGGGGTCAGTCCGCCGCAGCATTCGATGAGTTCCCGGTAGGAGATGCCGAATGGGGCCAGGAGGTTTTTGGGCTGCCGGATGCCCGCGCCTGTGACGCACACCACCCGATGGGTCAGGGGCACTCCCCGGATCACGGCCCGGGCCACCGCCGACATGGTGGTCACGTTGCACACAGCGACTTTCACATCCGCCGGAAGCCCCCCCAGGGGTACGGTGCGGCCAACCACCGCCTGGATGAGATGCTTTTCGCTGCCCTGGGGATATTTGGTTTTCAGGACCGCGATTTTGATGTTCGTGCCTTGGGCCGCTTTCCGGATGGCCGCGATGGCTTCCGGTTTGTTTTCTTCGATGCCGATGATGATGTTTTCGGTGCCGAGCGCCAGCCGGGACAGGAGCGCACCGCTGATGACGATGTCCGGGATGTCGCGCATCACCCGGTCGTCCGCCGTGAGGTAGGGTTCGCATTCGCACCCGTTGACGATGAGGGTATCCAGCTTTTTTTTGAGAAACGGGGAAATTTTGATATGGGTGGGAAATGCCGCGCCGCCCAGACCCACGATGCCGGCCTCGTTGATGGCCCGGGTCACGTCATCCGGGTCAAATCCCACGACTTCCTTGGACCAGCGGCCCCCCATAAATTCCCGGCGCAATTCCTCGACGGTGAACTGGCGGCCCACGGCCTTGATGTGGATGGCCTCCATATGCCGTCCGTTGGGCAGGGTGACCACGGCCATTTTCTGGACCACCCCGGCAATGGGTGAATGAAGACGTGCGGAAATCAAGGCGTCGCTGTCGCCGATGACATCCCCGTAGGCGACTTCCTGTTTGGGCTTGACCAGGGGCTTGCAGGGCGCGCCGATATGCTGCTGCAACGGAATCCGCACTTCAGCGGGGGCCAGCATCACTTCAATGGGCGCATCAGCGGAAAAATGCTTGCGTTCCGGCGGGTGGACGCCCCGGCGGAAAGTGCCTTTCCCCTCAGATTGCAAGTGTTTAAAGGCCACGGGAACTCCTTAAAAAAATAATTTTTTCAATTTGTTGAAAATTTTTATATAAGAATATAATGGATTTATCTGCAAGCATATTTTAAGTGCAACTTAAAAAACCGGTCCCGGCGGCTTGCGGTGTCACGGGCCGCACATATTTTTTAGGGTTGATTTCTTGCCGGAAGAAATTGTATGGGGGTGTTTTTGAACATTTGCTCAAAAAATGTCGGGATTAACCAAAAATACAGGCACGGAGGTATAGGATGTTTAAAATAGTGAAACGGGAAGAAATGGCCCAGGGCACGGTCATCATGAACGAAATCGAAGCCCCGAAGATTGCGGCAAAGGCGAAACCCGGCCAGTTCGTCATCGTAAAGGCCAATGAGACCGGCGAGCGAATTCCCCTGACCATTTCGGATCGCGATCCGGACAAGGGCACCATTACCATTATATATATGGTGGTGGGCAAGTCCACCGGGCTGTTCAAAACCCTGCAAGTCGGCGATGCGTTTATGGATGTCATCGGCCCCCTGGGCAAAGCCACCCATATTGAAAAACTGGGCAATATTGCGTGCGTGGGCGGCGGCACCGGTGTGGCGGTGCTCTTCCCCATCACCCGGGGATTTAAGGAAGCGGGCAACAAGGTCATCAGCATTGTCGGGGCCCGGAATAAAGATTTGCTGATACTGGAAGACAAAATGCGCGCGGCATCGGACGATCTTCATGTGTGCACGGACGACGGCTCTTATGGCCGCAAGGGATTTGTCACGGACGCCTTAAAAGAAGTGCTGGAAGCCAACAAAATTGATCTGGTGGTGGCCATCGGCCCGGTGCCCATGATGAAATTCGTGTCCCAGCTCACCAAATCCTATAACGTCAAGACCCTGGTCAGCTTAAACCCCATTATGATCGACGGTACGGGCATGTGCGGCGGCTGCCGGGTGGTGGTGGGCGGCAAGACCCAGTTCGCGTGCGTGGACGGACCGGAATTCGACGGCCATCAAGTGGATTTTGACGGCCTGATGAAGCGTCTCAGGGCTTATGAAGCCGATGAAAAGAAGGCGTATCATGATCATTGTAATCTTTTGGCCGGTAAATAGTGTTTATATAACAGTCCAAAAAATCCGAAGAGCAAATGGAGGAATATATGGCTGAAAATATTGTTAAAAAAGAAAAAATTGAGCGGCAGCCCATGCCCGAACAGCCGGCAGGGGTGAGACGGCGGAATTTTGAGGAAGTGCCTTTGGGATACAGCGAGGAAACGGCCCTGCTGGAGGCCTCCCGCTGCATCCAGTGCAAAAATCCCTCCTGCGTCACCGGGTGTCCGGTGGGGGTGGATATTCCCGGATTCATCAAACAGATCGCCGCAGGTAATTTTAAGGAAGCCATCCAGAAAATCTGGCAGAAAAACAGCCTGCCCGCGGTTTGCGGGCGTGTCTGCCCCCAGGAAATCCAGTGCGAAGGCAACTGTATTCTGGGCAAAAAGGACAAGCCCGTGGCCATCGGCAACCTGGAGCGGTTTATCGCCGACTATGTGCGCGTGAACGGCATCGGCGAAATGCCGGAAAAAGCGCCGGCCACCGGGAAAAAAGTGGCGGTGGTGGGTTCCGGGCCGTCCGGGCTGACGGTTGCCGGGGATCTGCTTCTCAAAGGCCATGATGTCACGTTGTTTGAGGCGTTTCACAAAACCGGCGGGGTGCTGGTCTACGGCATTCCGGAATTCCGGCTGCCCAAGGACATCGTGGCCGCTGAAGTCGCCATGCTGGAAAAGATCGGACTTAAGATTGAGTGCAATATGGTCATCGGCGCGATTGTGAGCGTGGATGAGCTGTTTGCGGAAGGCTATGACGCCGTGTATATCGGTGTGGGGGCCGGGCTCCCGAAATTTTTGGGCGTTCCCGGCGAAGACCTGATCGGCATTTATTCGGCCAATGAATACCTCACCCGGGCCAACCTGATGAAAGGCTACCTGTTCCCCGAATACGATACGCCCATTATTAAAGGGAAAAATGTGGTGGTGTTCGGCGCCGGCAATGTGGCCATGGACTCGGCTCGGACCGCCATGCGCCTGGGTGCGGAACGGGTGCGCATCGTGTATCGCCGGTCCCGGGAGGAAATGCCGGCCAGGGGCGCGGAAATCCATCATGCGGAGGAAGAGGGCATTGAATTCCATCTGCTGACAGCGCCGGTGCGGTTTATCGGCGATGAAAACGGCCGTCTGGTCCAGCTCGAAGGCTTAAAAATGGAACTGGGAGAGCCGGATGCGTCTGGACGCCGCCGGCCGGTTCCCGTCAAAGGTTCCGAATTCATTATGGACTGCGATCTGGCAGTAGTGTCCGTGGGCGCAGGCCCCAACCCGCTCCTGACCCAGTCGGACCCGAAAATCACATTAAACAAATGGGGCTACATCGTTGCGGACCCGGAAACCGGCAAGACCACCAAAAAAGGGGTCTGGGCCGGAGGCGACATCGTGACCGGCTCGGCCACCGTAATCCTGGCTATGGGTGCCGGCAGAAAGGCCGCTGATTCCATTCACAATTACCTGACCCTGGGCTGGTAGTTCCGTGGGGCAGACATTCCTGTCTGCCATTGCCCATGCCTTTTTGTGGGGAAACTTGGAAAACCTGCAATAAATAAGGATTTTTGGTCTAATAGCAGGCTGGAAAGCCTGCTCCACAAGATGACCAAAACTGAAATATTGCCATCTTTTGTGGGGCAGACATTCCTGTCTGCCACTCAAACAGCCGCCTTCAGGCTTTCCAGTCTGCCCTGCCCCTGCTGTAAAGAGTCACCAGGCTGCTGAATGGATAATCCTGGGGTTTGTCTACCAATCCGGCTTTCACAGGGTTGTTGTGGATGTAATCAAATTTATCCAGCCAGTCTCTTGCATTTCTGATTAAATGATCAAAATTTTCATCCTGCCAAAATGACCCTTTCCGGCCCAGAACCTTGTTGATTTCCCTCGCGGTAAATCCCTTCAGGCCTTGCAAAATTTTAGAAAGTCCCCAGTCGTTTATTGGTTGTATGAGCAAATGAACATGGTCCGGCATAATCACATAAGCTTCAAGGGCATATCTCTGACCATGCCCAAACCACAGGGATTCTTCGACCAGAGATGCCAAAATGCTTTTCAGCAATGGTTTTTCTGAACCAAAACAAACCCTGAAAGTCACAAAACAGGGGAAGCCCCGGAGTTCCCAGTGGGGGAGCCTTCTTCTGAAAAAATGGATGGATTGGAGGTGTTCCTTTGTGAGTGATTGGATTTCAGGATAGTGGATGGCAGGCTGGAAAGCCTGCCCCACCGGTTTGGTTTTGAGCCATTCCCTGATGTGATGCATGTTGACGGGTTTTGCCATGGCAAAGACACCATGCCTTAAAAGGATTTTTGATCTTTATGGCAGGCTGGAATGCCTGTGTACAAAACTGTGTTTGTTGTTTAAGGCGTAAACAACAATGAGTCGCAATCCCTTCATAAGTCAGGTCAAATCGGTACGGCCTGAACGTGTACAAAAAGGCGTAACCTGTCTGGTAGTCGCAATCCCTTCATAAGTCAGGTCAAATCGGTAGTGCTGGTATTCGCTGCCCCGGCTTCAGGCCATGAGGTCGCAATCCCTTCATAAGTCAGGTCAAATCGGTATTACGGAATATTAAAGACGAAGAAACGGGGCTCGGGAAGTCGCAATCCCTTCATAAGTCAGGTCAAATCGGTATTGAAGATTGCGACTTGTTGCAAGAAACAATGCTTGCTATGTCGCAATCCCTTCATAAGTCAGGTCAAATCGGTATTATAACAATCAAATGGATAATGCGTATCGGCAAGAAACAGGTCGCAATCCCTTCATAAGTCAGGTCAAATCGGTAATGGCGGATGCTGGCTGGTTTACGCAATTTTGAACATTGTCGCAATCCCTTCATAAGTCAGGTCAAATCGGTAGATATGGCCCCCGCAAAACCGACACCGGCGGTTACCGTCGCAATCCCTTCATAAGTCAGGTCAAATCGGTAAGAGATGGCCCCCGCAAAACCGACACCGGCGGTTACCGTCGCAATCCCTTCATAAGTCAGGTCAAATCGGTATCAGGGACGAGGCGAACCAGTAAGTCAAACAAAAGCCAGTCGCAATCCCTTCATAAGTCAGGTCAAATCGGTACTGGCGGTACGCTCGATATGAAGCCGATGCAAAACTTGTCGCAATCCCTTCATAAGTCAGGTCAAATCGGTATTGGCGCGTACATCGATCCAGCAGTGATCGACGAGCTGGTCGCAATCCCTTCATAAGTCAGGTCAAATCGGTATTAACCCCATGACAAATATTATTTGCTGCATTGGATGGGCGGTCGCAATCCCTTCATAAGTCAGGTCAAATCGGTATTATTTGTTACGGGCGTCCGATACAAAAAATAAATGCACCGTCGCAATCCCTTCATAAGTCAGGTCAAATCGGTAATTCCCGCAAAAAACAATGTTGCGCATTGCCTATAAAGTCGCAATCCCTTCATAAGTCAGGTCAAATCGGTAAAGGAATGTACCCAAATGCAGCAAACCAGACATGGAGTCGTCGCAATCCCTTCATAAGTCAGGTCAAATCGGTACGTATTGGATGCCCTGGAAGCAGAGGCGCGGCGCTGCATGTCGCAATCCCTTCATAAGTCAGGTCAAATCGGTACCGAGTATATTACTGCTTCAACAGACGGCAAGCGCGGAGTCGCAATCCCTTCATAAGTCAGGTCAAATCGGTACTAAAAACAGAAAAAGGATATCACGTCCAACACAGCGGTCGCAATCCCTTCATAAGTCAGGTCAAATCGGTACTAACATCTTTCAGCACCCCGTCCAAGCAGATCCGCCTGGGTCGCAATCCCTTCATAAGTCAGGTCAAATCGGTACAAGCCATGAAAATCTACAAGGCAACGCGGCGGCGGCGTCGCAATCCCTTCATAAGTCAGGTCAAATCGGTACCACGATGAAGGCCATCGTATTGGATGCCCTGGAAGCAGAGTCGCAATCCCTTCATAAGTCAGGTCAAATCGGTAGAGGGATTGCAGATGGCAATCAAAACACAGTTTGCAACACAGTCGCAATCCCTTCATAAGTCAGGTCAAATCGGTAGTGGAAGCAGATGAAAGGATTGAAACCTTTTATAAGACCGTCGCAATCCCTTCATAAGTCAGGTCAAATCGGTACCCGATGGATACGCAAAGATATGGAATGGGGGGATATCCGTCGCAATCCCTTCATAAGTCAGGTCAAATCGGTACACGGCCACCGGCTGGCCGTCGAAGCAGATGAACGTCGGGGTCGCAATCCCTTCATAAGTCAGGTCAAATCGGTACCCAGGAGAAGCCACGAGGGATTACGTGGAGAGGAAGTTGGGTCGCAATCCCTTCATAAGTCAGGTCAAATCGGTACGGATCGAACTCTTCAAGAAAGCAGGCGTGCAGGCCACGTCGCAATCCCTTCATAAGTCAGGTCAAATCGGTGTTGATTTCCAAAAAAAATGTAACTGATTTTTCTGATTATTTTGACTGTGACAGTTATTTTCCGGATTATTTAAACTGGATTCGCTGCGCTCAATCATTTTATTGGGTTTTTTAAGGCATAGG
>JBAQUK010000186.1:0-10090 GCA_049297455.1 Desulfosalsimonadaceae bacterium
CGCGTTCGGGAACTGCGGATAAAAATCCAAAACGAGCTTCGCACAAGCGGCTGCTCTCCGGATGACTATTTTTTAAAAGAACAAAACCACGCCAGGTTACATGCAAAAACTTAACCGGACAACCCTGAAGAAAAGTAACAAAAGAAATTCGCCCTGCGATGCGGAAAGCTCCCTGAGCCGGTGGTTTCCGTGGCGTGGGCAAAAACTCGCTGAATGCAGGGGCGCGTAAGGTCAATGGGTTTCGATACCGTTTATCACACCCGGCAGGTGCCTCGGTCTTGATCCGCTCAGACAGTTTGCCCCCGTTCTCCACTGAAACCACAGGCTCAGGGCCGCACCGCAATGGGCAAAAACCCTCCGCCGAAAAATTGTGGCATTTCTCCCCATGTTCCGCTTACTTGCAGAACGGGTCATTGGCAGCTTGGAAAACCTGCCCCACAAATGGATGTTCACCCACACAGACTGGGGTGAGCCAAAAAAATCAGGTTCAGAAAATGAGGTTTCTTCATTTTTTTACAAGAGCCGCTTGTTTTTTTGCGCAGGGTGTGGTCAAATATCTCTCCTGAAAACGCATTAATGTGAAGATTCTTTATAAAACAAATACTTGAATCGTGGTTGCCGTCACCGGCAGGTTGCGTTAAGGGTTGCCGTGAAAGAATCCGAGACCATTGAATTTAAAAAAAGCCTTGCCGAACTGAAAGCCGGGATTGTGTCTGTTGCAGACCTTCTGCGCCGCATCCACATGGTTGAAGCCTGGGGCCGGGGCATGCCGCTCATTCTCAAAAACGCCCCGAACGTTCAATTCCGCGAAATCTCCCAAATTTTTATCGCCAGTTTTGACCGGTCGTCGTTTGAAGAGGAACAACCGTTTGATGATGGAGAAAATGTCGTAAAGAATGTCCATATTGATAACTTTATGTAAAAACAATATTTTTTAAATTTTAGGACGTGAAATAAATTACCCACACACACTTCAACACATGAAAGGAACGCACCATGGCACAACAGATTGCAGACCGGAGGGACGTTGATTTTGTCCTGTATGAACAGTTCGACACCGAGGCTTTGACCAAGCATCCGCGGTACAAGAGCATGAACCGCAAGATGTTCGACATGATCATCACCGAGGCCCGAAATTTCGCGGTTAAGGAAATTCTGCCGGTCAATGAGGAAGGCGACCGGATCGGTCTGAAATTTGAAAACAACCAGGTGACCGTGCCGGAATGCTTTCACCGGCCCTATGCCCTGCTCCGGGAAGGCGAATGGATCGCCATGACCGAAGACCCGGAGATCGGCGGCCAGGGACTGCCCCACATCATCGCCCAGGTGGCTGCGGAATATATCGTGGGTGCGGATTTCTCCTTCGGGGCCTTCGGGTTCGCCACCCACGGCGCAGCCAAGATGATTGAAATTTTCGGCACGGAAAAACAGAAAGAGCTTTACCTGGGCAAAATGTATTCCGGCCAGTGGGGCGGCACCATGGTGTTGACCGAACCGGAAGCGGGGTCGGACGTGGGGGCGCTCACCACCACGGCCAAGAAAAACGCCGACGGCACCTACACCATTTCCGGCAACAAGATTTTCATCACCTGCGGGGAGCACAACCTGACGGAGAACATCATCCACCCGGTGCTGGCCCGTATCGAAGGCGCGCCCGCCGGCACCAAGGGTATTTCCCTGTTCATCGTGCCGAAAAGATGGGTGAATGACGACGGCTCCATGGGTGAACTCAACGATGTGGTGTGCACGGCCATTGAGGAAAAACTGGGCCTCCACGCCAGCCCCACCTGCCAGCTCACCTTCGGCGGCAAGGGCAATTGCCGGGGCGTGCTGCTGGGCGAGGAAAACAAGGGCATGCGGGTCATGTTCCACATGATGAACGAAGCCCGGCTGGGGGTCGGCGCCCTGGGCCTGTTTAATGCGTCCTGCGCCTACCTGTATGCCGTGAATTACGCAAGAGAAAGAATCCAGGGCCGGGATCTGGCTGACATGCTCGCCAAGGACGCGCCGTCCGTGAATATTCTCCGGCATCCGGACGTCCGGCGCATGCTCCTCTGGATGAAAGCCCATACGGAAGGCATGCGCAGCTTCGTGTATTATGTGGCGTCCCTGTTCGACAAAATGGCGTGTACGGATGACGAGGCGGAAAAAACCAAGATTGATGATTATATCGGGCTCCTGACCCCCATCATCAAATCCTATTGCACGGACCGGGGCTTTGAATGCACGGTCCTGGCCATGCAGGTTTACGGCGGCTACGGTTACACCCGGGATTATCCGGTGGAGCGGCTGATGCGGGATTCCAAAATCAATTCCATTTACGAAGGAACCAACGGCATTCAGGCCATGGATCTTTTGGGCAGAAAAATGGGCATGAAAAAAGGTGCGATATTCATGGAATTCTTAGGAGAAATCCAGAAGGCGATTGCCGCCGGAAAACAGATCCCCGGTAACGCCGAGCTGGCGGAAGCCCTGGAAGCAACGGTGAACCGCCTGGGCGGGGTTGCCATGCACCTGGGCCAGACGGCCATGTCCCTGGATTTCAAGGTGGCGTTCGCCCATGCCGCCACATTTTTAGATGTGATGGGCGACGTGATCATGGGCTGGATGCTGCTGTGGCGGGCCAATGTGGCCGCGCCCAAGCTGGCGGCCCTGGTGGGGGATCTGGCCGGCGACGCCCGTCTTGAAGTCATCAATAAAAACAAAAACGCCGCGTTCTATGAAGGACAGGTACAGACGGCCCGGTTTTTCATCCAGACCGTCCTGCCGGTAACGTCAGGGAAAATGAAATCCATTGAAACCAACTGCAAGGCGGTGGTGGATATGCCGGAAGCATCTTTCGGCGGTTAATATCGTTTTGAATTATTTGTTTATTTAAAAAAGGTCCGGCAAGAATATGTTTTGCCGGACCTTTTTGTTTTTACGCTTTCATATCCCTAAGTTAATTTATATCTATCTGATTTGTCGATATTATTGAATCTTTACCTTTCAAATCGTGAAAATGTCTGCTAATGGTATAAAATCCGTTGTGCCTGAAAAAGTGAATAACCGGTTATTTTCCATAAATGCTGTGGGGAGGAAAAAGAATTGAATAATAAGAGATTCTGTTTGGCGGTGTTGCTTTTGACGATGTCGGCCCTCTGCGCTTGGGGCATATTGCCGGTTTACGCAAACACCAACCCGCCGGCAATTTCCGAAGGCAAGCCGCTGCCCAGCTTTAAAATGAATATGGCGTTAAGTCCGGAAATGATGCAATATCTCGGCCTGCAAGCCGGGCCGGAGTTTACGCTGAGCCAGATTCAATCTAAAATTGTTGTGATCGAGGTGCTCAGCGCACTCTGCCAGGAATGCCACAAGAACGCACCCCGGGTGAACAAGCTGTTCAATATCATTTCAGATGATCCGGATTTGAATGCCAATGTTAAAATGCTGGGCATTGCGGTGGGCAATGACGCAAAGATGGTGGCGGCGTATCAAAATACATACAAAGTGAAGTTTCCGATTGTGGTGGACCCGAAAGAGGACATCAACAAGCTGCTTGGCGACCCGGCGACCCCGACGATCATTGTGGCGGACAGGAAGGGCATGGTTCTGTTCATTCACGGGGGCCTGATTGATGATATGGATATGATGCTGGATGTCATCAGAACCTTTGTTTCTCAAAAATGACGATGAATGAATGATCATGAAAATTTAACGCATTTTCCGGGACTGCATAAGACCAATGACATCACATCCCTGCCATATCAAAAAGGATATCGATCACCCGATCCTCAAAAAACTGCCGAAAGAGATCCGCGACGAAATTGCCCAGCGGGCGGAATACCAGACGGTTGCCGCAGGCTGCATGGTCTGCCGTCAGGGGGATCCGGGGGATAGTTTTTTTATGATCAGATCCGGAACGGTCCGGATTTACAGAAAAACCAAGGAAAATATCGAGACGGAACTGGCGGTTTTGGGGCCGGGGGACAGTTTCGGCGAAATCGCCCTGTTGACGGGCGCTCCCCGGGCCGCCAATGTGACGGTTGTTGCCGAAGCCGAACTGACGTCGCTTTCAAAAGACCAGTTTGATAAGATTCTGAAAAATTATCCGGTGGTTTCGCTGACCCTGATCAAGCAGATGTCGTGCTGGCTGATCGACAACGACCATCTCATTGAAAGAGAACACAGCCGGCAATACCGGCCCCCGAAATTATCCGTTTTCGACTTTGTCGTCATTACCTTTTTGAGCTGTCTCTGCGCGCTGATTTTTAATCAATCCAACCCCAACGGCATCAAGCTCTTTCCGAATATCAGTTTAAATGCCAATATCAGTATGGTGCCGCCCTCGGTGGCGGTGCAGGACCTGTACAGGGGAAAAGCACGATTTGTGGACGCCATGCCGACTGACTTTTATGATAAGGAGCATATTGCCGGCGCGGTGAATATCCCGCTGTCGGTTTTTGACATCATGTATATGATGGGGCTCAGTGATGTGGACAAGTCCCAAAAAATAATCGTTTACGGCAACACCGTCAGCCGGCTGTATGATGTGCAACTGGCCAATAAGCTGTACCTGCTGGGCCATAAAAACATACAGGTTCTGGACGGCGGCTTGCCTTTCTGGAAAAAGAAAGGATATCCGACAGCGCCATGAACCGGTTCTTTGGTTTTTTACAAAAAATTCTGACCAGCGAATATTTGTCTCTTATTTTAAGAGTCTATATCGGGCTGATTTTTATTTATGCCAGCATGAGCAAAATCGCCTATCCCCCCCAGTTTGCCGAATCGGTGGCCGCCTATCAGTTGATTCCCGCCTGGGGGGTGAATCCGGTGGCCGTGGTGCTGCCCTGGATCGAGCTGTTCTGCGGGTTGTTTCTCATTATCGGCTTAAGAACCCGGGCCGCAGCGGTTATGGTCGGTTCTCTTCTGATCATGTTTATTGTTTTCATTCTGATCACCATGTTCAGGGGCATCGAGATCGGCTGCGGATGTTTTGACACTACCGGTGAAGCCATCGGGTGGAAACGGGTGATCGAGGATTTTGTCTGGCTGGTGATGACCGTACAGGTTTTTTTCTTTGACCGGATCTACCTGTTCAGCCGGCGTTCGTTTAAACCGGTCAAAAAGGGCTCGTCATAATGTCTGCATGGGAGGAAATGTTTTGAAGCCAAAAAAAATAACGGTCTTGTATGCACTTGCTGCATGCCTTTTTGTGTTGGGCGGTTTCGCGTGTAATTCAAAAGACAGTTATGTCGGCAAATATCAGGCAATCAACATCACGGAAACCGATCAGAAGGAAAATTATATCGAATTGATGGAAAACGGGGAGGGCACCTGGAACTGCTGCGACAGCGAGGTCCTGTTTACATGGTATGTCAGAAACAATGAATTGCGGATCAACACCAAAGAGGGGGGCATCATGGTGGGAAAACTGAAAAACGACTCCTTTACCATCACACTTCCCGGAAAGAAAACCCTCACTTTTGTTAAAGTCCCTCCCGATATCTCTTCAACAGCCGGAGCCCTGACGGAATTCAGGCCGGTCTAAACACAGACTTTTCGAACTGGGCGCGGTATTCGGCAAGGTGATCGAGCTTTCGGGTTTTTCAAAATCCATTGTGTCCGCAGTGATCCGGCTCGTGGGGCGGGAGCGGACGATGCTGTCCATCGTGCTGGTCTGCGCCCGCGCTGCGGAAAACTCCCTGACCCGATGGGCAAAAAACCCCGCCGAACGAAAAATTTCACCTGCGGGATTCCCGCAGGTGAAATACCAACTGGCAGATGCCGGTATATTTTTCCCCTTACCATTTTAATACTTTCGCATCCGCTTTTTCCCCGATCCGGTGGAAGCGGTACAAGTCAAACAGGCCGCCTTCGATGGGCTGGAGTTCAAGGGCTTTTGTATGATGCCAGTCCGATTCCTCCCAGAAGCAAGGGCAATTGCGCTGAATGGAGTATTTTTTGGCGAAATGGTAGTAACCGATTTCATCCTTTATTTTCAGGTAGCTGTCAATGGTGATCCCCATCTGGTCGATGGGTATCCGGGTGAATGCATTGGGATAACTGCCCACATACCCTTTCACCACCGTGAGTGTGTCGTTGTCAATCACCCTTCGGCGGTCTTCCTTGAACATCATGGAGTTGTTGCTGAGTTCCTTGTTGCGGATAACCGAATACACCAGGTCCTTGTCCGGTTCCCCTGTGACCACATGAACAAATATGAGGTCCGGAAACACCTGGACCTGACGCCCCTTCAGGGAGGAAAGCCGCTTCATGTGATGATCCGCCTCCTGTTCATAGGGGTTTTGGGTCTCATCCGCACAGTTTTTATCCGGGCAGCGGTTCAAATAATCCTGACCGGCAATTTCCGGGCCGGCATGCTGCATCAGTTTTTCAAAAAATTCCTTTTTGGGATCGTTGGTATGAAAAGCAATCCGCGTATCGCGTTTAAGGCCGTGGAACTGGTCTTCCAGGAAATTTAGGGCATCTTCCCTGGGGTCGATATACCAGTCATCCCATATGGCCTTGCGGCTGTCTTTGGGGAGAAACGTCAAAAAATTACTCTCCCCCTCCATGCGCAGATAATCCATAAATATCCGGGTTTCCGCCTGGTGGCCGAGATTCCCGAACACATTGAATCCCACCACCAGCAGATAATGAATCCGCTCAAACAGCGGATAATCCACCACCCACCCGGTTTTGGGCATTTTCCCCACAAACCCTTTGACCACGCTGGCGCTGTCAAAATGCCTGAAAATGGTCAGGAGCGCATTTTTGTTGGTCCCCTCCCCGTCCCATATATCATCCATCCCTTTACCCTTGTTCGCCGGATCGGTTTTCTCCAGATATTTTTCCCGGCCTTCCAGATATTGTTTTTGCAAATCATGATATTCAAGCCAGACATCAACAATCCGGAGATTGTCCTTCCTTTCTGACGGCAGTCGCAGAAAGTCCCTCATTTCATAAAGAAATGCCGAGTCGTTGCTGATCTTGTCTTTGTCGGGATTTGCGAACGCCACAAAAAAATGATCGTTGATCACATTTAAGGCGATCTGGCCCCGGCATACCGGCCCTTTGATGAATCCCATGACAAAATAACAGGCGTCATCGAGCATGAACCGGTATCTCGATTCCGCCGGTATTTCTGCAAATGTGATAAAAGGATTGGCGGTGTCCGGATAATCATAGTCCGGGAGCCGGGCCACGGTGTAATTATCCTGTAAAAACAATTCCCGGAAACGCGCCATCTTTGAGGGACTCATATAATAAACCGTATGATCCTTCACCACGATGGTGGATTCGACTTTCCGGAACCGGTAATAAAATGTTTCTACCCCTGGGTCATCATAGGGCCTGACCGTATTGATCTCCACCACCGGTTCGCCGGGCGGGGTTTTGGAACGGACCAGCCGGTAAAACTCGCGGTCCGGCAGCGAATCGAAATGAATACGGCCGATAAACAGATGTTCATACAGATACCGCGACACAAGCTGTTCTTTTATGGAGTTCCCGTTTAAAAAAATCTCCCATCCGGATATGATCTGACGCGCCTGTTCCGACATGCCCGGCATTGGGGTCGCTTTGCCGCCTTCGGCCACCCATTCCACAAGGGTCTGCATTTCCTGATCCGTCAGTCCAGGCAAGGCATACGGCATGCCCCACAAGGGGTATTTTTGTTTATATTCAGGGAATTCTTCGGCGGTGGTGCAGAGATAATGATGATCCAGCCGCAGATCGAAGGTTTCCGGCAGCAGATCGGATACGGGCATGGGGTTTTCTTTTTTAAGCTGAAGCATCAGATTGAGAACGGAATTTTCAAGATTGGCTTCCCGGGTCTGGTTTCTCTCGTTTAATACCGGGTGAAATCCCATGTCGCGCCACTTTTTTGCAGAATCCGCATCCACGGACAGGCGGGTCGGCGGGGCGGATTTGATTCTGGCTGCGTCATAAACCAGGGTTTTGCTGCCCCCGCGATCAATCCCATCAAAGCTGGTCAACTTCAACTGGCAGGGGGCGTCATAGCAGCTATGGCAGACATCGCAGCGCTTTTCCAATACCGGCCTGATCCTGAAATGAAACCGCTCCTTTTTCCGGCGCACGGAGCTGCCTGTCGACCGCCTGGGCCGATCCATATCTTGAATTTAATTCAACCGCCCGATACCAGGAGCACCCGGCGATCACCAGCAACACCAGCATCAGATAAATCAGGGATTCTTTTTTCATTTTTCCTTCCTATTGATTTTATTCTGCTTATAACGGATTTAGGGGAACTGGATGTTATCAAACTCAACCGGTAGCGCTTAAAACCGGCGCAACCGCAACATATTGAATTTACAATAAATATTTAAACTAGACTTTTTTATAATGATTTTATATAGTTAGAGACCATACCCTGGCAAGGAGGTCTCTAACTATATATGGAAGAAGTAGATACAAAATCCACTACCCGGCACAATCGAAACATATGTTTACCCTTTTCGCAAGATATCTATAACGAAAATATTGAGAACCCCATTAATTTCAGGAAATGCATCAACGAACGCATTGAACTTTTTCCAGAGCTATTTCCGCCCGAAATCGCTACGGGATACCTGATGAAAGACAGTTATTATTCAAAAAAACAATTAATTACGACTCGTCGAATTGAAATAGCGGGCATCCCCTACACAATTCGTCCTTCATTTATAATGCCATATATGACCGGGCACACCGATGATATCGAAAAAGCACTCTTTTTGAGAAAGTTCAGCGTTCCATTCTGGGCCTTGAGCCGTATGTTCGGCAAAGATCCAATGTATTGGTACAGAATTGAACAAGCGCTTGGTCGTAATAGCATTGTCGGCACAACCGTCAGAAAACCGGGCGATATACCAAACCATCTTGCGGCCGATGAAAAACATACCCGAATTTTAGGCAAAAAAGTCTATGTGGCAACCACGGTCGGTAATGAGTGCATACTTGGCGCATCGATTGCTGAAGATGCCGGAGAAGAGGCATTAAAAGACGCCTATAAAGCCTTATTTATTTTGAAACCATTGAAATAAATATGGTTTTTTAACTAACAACATGCTACAAGACGCATACATCAAATTTTCTCATCCGAAAAAGGAATCATAGAGCATATCCGCAATCTGAACTGGCCGGGCGAGAATCGTTCCGTCGATACTTTGCAGGCGAAAATGCCGTAGCGTATTAACTGGAAACCATATAAACTTACACTATTAATAATGACTATTAAGCCTTACACCCCAATTATAATATATATTCAGTAGCGTCCGGTTAAGAATTTAATGATTTCAATTGGATGTAAAGATATATTTGTTAGTATTGTAAATTTTGTGCCTTGATGTCTGATATTTCTGAATTCTGACAAGAACTAGAAGGATTAGTATTTGTAAAAATTTACAGAATTTTAAGTCAAATTTAGGTCATTTTTCATGGTAATTTTTTGCTGCCATTAATCCATTAATCCATATTGTTAAATCAATCATGGAGTTACCGAAACTGGCGACGAAGCCAAAATTTCTGCTAAATTCAAATCGATCCCTTTAAGATTTGAATAAATACAACATTATTTCAATATCTTAGCTGGCATTTTAAAAATTTTTACCGGACACTATTGATATATATTATTGGATTAGCTGTTTTTCTTCTATCATTTTTTCTCCCAGTAACGTTTAAATCGAACGATATAGGATTATCTGCGGCAATAAGTGCGTTATTTTATCCAATAGCCGATTTTGTTAATTTCTTAAAAAGTGGAAAAACTTTATTTGTGAATAGTCGGTATGATGCAGTGTCACTTATCTATGTTTGTGTGCTGGGATTTAGCAATTTTTTTGTCTTGTATAGTTTAAGAGCATTTATTTGTATTCGAAAATATGATAGGCATATTTTATTCAGGTGGATAATACTATTTTTTACTGTCTTTGTAGCTTCTTTCATCTTGATCCCATATGTTAATAACTTAAATGTTAAATGAAATTTCCCTTAAACCTTTGTGAACTCCCATCAATTATGTGTTTAAATGGAGATATGCTTGTGAAAGCCTGATTTCAAAGGAATTGACAAAAGGATACCTCCCTGTGCGCATCCGCGCAATTTTAAG
>JBAQUK010000187.1:0-14743 GCA_049297455.1 Desulfosalsimonadaceae bacterium
ACAATTAGTAAAAAATTATGTCAAGCTAAAAACCCGAACAAATACTGATTTTTTGAAAAATCTTCAAACAGGACTAAATTTATAACATCAAGTTTTTATGACTTATTTTTGTTTCCGGTCAACCACCATATAGGAGAATCTCTCGGGATTCCCATTTGGCGTTGTGAGGTACCGATACGATCCATCCCTGGCCTTGTTGACCACCTCCCCGTCAAACCCGGTCTTCTCGTAGAACTCGATGAGGGCAAGCAGACATCCGATCTCGAAGTGTGCTGCTATCTGGCGTTCTGTCTTCGTATAGACAGTGCCGTATGCAGTTGCGAATTCGCGCATCGCTTCGATGACCTGGCCTTCCCATGTTGTCTGGCTCGAATCAGGCATTGTTGCCTCGCGGGTGACCAAGCTTGTACAACAGGTCTTGGGCATGAGCAGCTTGAAGACACCAGAAGTCGATTCCCATGCGCTGGGTTACCAAGGAGAACTGATTGTGGCATTCGCGAAGCAACTCTGCATCCGCGCCTGTGAGTCGCACCTGCTTCCCATAGGCAACTGGGATGTCCCGGACCAAACCGACACGAAGGTCGCCTCGTGATGCGGCAGCGAGGGGGCCGAGGACTACCTGGTAGAACGCATTGAGGTCACAGAGGATGTCGACTCTCTCCACGGTCCATCCGGCATCCGCTGCTGCACGGTAGGTTCGTGACTGCGCTTCGGCTTCATACCGGACTCCCCGCATAAGCCCTTCCGATCGAGTAATGACGGACGTGCGCGTTTCGCGGTCAAGACCCATCATCAAGTATGTCAGCACTTCATGCATTTTGTCTTCTCAGTCCGGTTCGGCTCGTGCTATTGCTGCTTTGTATTTCTCAAGTGCTTCCAGCGCCTCCGACCGAGTCTTCCGGTCTGGCTTCGGGTCACCGGTGAACGGCATTGCGCGGAGACCCGACACGTAGTCGCGGGGGAGTCCGTTCTGCTCGGCACCAGCAAGGACCAAATCTAAGTACCATTGATACGGAACCAGCGCGTCGTCAATGTGATCGGCATCAGCAACATACATCAGCACATCGTTCTCAACCCCTTGGATCAAAAACCGGCATATCTTCTTCACGTAACCATAGCCCACTCCCTCATACTTGTCGAGTTCTGAAATCTGGTCTTTCGGTACGTCAAACAAGACTCCGTGTACGACGTCCACCGCTTGACCGGTACAGATCACGTTACACTTGCCTGAGCAATCAGAGCTGCGCTTGTGAAAGCGGAGCCGATGGTGTTCAAGCGCGTAACGAGTTGGGTGTTCCGCTTTAACGCGTGCAAACAATCGCTCGGCAAGCATGTTTGAACCATATGCAAAGTACTTCATGTGTCTTGTTTCCCTTCGGCTGAACGATAAGCTGAATTGCGCGGCCAAGAACCTTAACGAAAAAACACTCTGTTTCCCGCGTCAATTCAAGCGATTAGTTCGGTTTTTATTATTTAATTATAAGTTAATTCAAGGAATTGGCATCAAAATCCCAAATCCTAAAAATATTATCCCTGATAAAATTAACAAAACTCCTCTGATTATTGCTTCTTTCTTGCTCAATGATGGCTTTGAGAAGCCGAATATTTTCGCCCCCTGAATAGCCTTATCATATCGGCAGATTGCAAGAAAAATGAGCATTGCCCCAATCAGGATGAAAACTCCTCCGATAATGAATGGTGTCCTGTCCATAAAGTTAAAGTAATTTTTTTAAATTTTTTAACGAACAAGTAATTCTAAAGTTTCTGGATATCTCCAATAGCCGGAAAGCTCTGTTTCGCTTAAATCGATTAACCATCTATTTTACAATCGACAATAAGTATTCCGTACTCCTTGTTAACAAATCTGATCCGAGCTTTCCATACAGACTTTAATACAATTCAATCAAGCCCTTAACGTGCCTTAAGTCATGGCATCAGACTGTGCACATCCACCGGCGGGTCTTCATTTTCCGCCTCGCCCTTGTCCTTGCCGGCGATGGTCATTCCGGCAATTTTGTAAAAATTATACTCCGGGTATTTGCCGGGGCCGCTGATGAGCAGGTCTTCCTTTTCATAAACCAGATTCTGGCGACTGTATTCGGCATATTCATAATCCGGGGTGAGCTGGATGGCATACGTCGGGCAGGCTTCCTCGCAAAAACCGCAGAGAATGCACCGGGAAAAGTTGATCCGGAAAAATTCGGGGTACCGACGGCCGTGTTCGTCCTCGGCGGCCTGCAGCGCGATGCAGTCCACGGGGCAGGCGGCGGCGCAGAGATAACAGGCCACGCACCGCTCGCCGCCGTCCGGATCACGGGAAAGGATGATCCGTCCCCGGTATCTCGGCGGCAAATACGGCTTTTCTTCCGGATACTGGACGGTTTCCCGCTTGCGGAACGTATGCCGCAGAATGACCCATATGCCTTTTAAAATACTCAGCATTCTTTCCTCAATGAATTGCCAGAACAATGGCGCCGGTGACCAGAAGGTTCAATAACGCCAGCGGCAGCAGAATCTTCCAGGCGTAGCCCATCAACTGGTCATAGCGCGGCCGGGGAAGCGCTGCCCGGACCAGGATAAACCCGCAGATAAATATAAAGGTCTTAAGAGCGAACCAGACCACCGGCGGAAGAAAAGGCCCCAGCCAGCCGCCGAAAAACAGTGTGACGATCATGGCGGAACTCATTGTAATACCGAGGTATTCGCCCAAAAAAAACAAACCGAATTTCATACCGGAATACTCGGTATGATATCCCGCAACCAGCTCGGCCTCGGCCTCCGGCAGATCAAACGGCATCCGGTGGGTTTCGGCAAAACCCGCGATGGTGAAAAGGACCAGACCGGGGAATTGCGGGATGCAGTTCCACATCCCTTTTTGGGCATGAACGATTTCGCTCAAATTAAACGAACCGGCCAGGATCACCACCCCCATCAGGGACAACCCCATGAATACTTCGTAGCTCAGCATCTGGGCCGCTGCCCGGACAGCTCCCAGGAGCGCGTATTTGTTATTGGAAGCCCAGCCGCCCAACACAATGCCGTAAACACCCAGCGCGGACATGGCCAGAAAAAAGAGCAGGCCGATATTCAAATCCGCCACGACAACCCCAGGCGCGAATGCAATGACCGCAAACGGCATCAATACGGTAATCAAGAGCAGCATGGGCGCGATGACAAACACGGGCCGGTCCGCAAAAGGCGGAATCCAGTCCTCCTTGAAAAACAGCTTAATCCCGTCTGCCGCCACCTGGAGAAGGCCGAACGGGCCGACGCGATTGGGGCCGTACCGGTCCTGCCATAATGCCAGCAGCCTGCGTTCCAGCATCACCAGTCCGGCGCTGACGCTTAAAGCGACAGCCAGAACCCCGAAAACAATGACCAGATGGCGAAAGATACTCATCATGATCCCATCCTTTTGGAAATCTTCACCACCGCTGGCAATGATATAAACGGCATTCCCGGGAGGCCCACGGGCAGACCGGCCATTTTTTCCGGCAGTCCCGGCAGGGGTTTGACCGGCAGGGTGAAGGGAATATCCCCGACTGTAAAACTGACCACTCCGCCATCCACCGCCAACGGGTCTTCCGGACAAAGCGCGATATAGGGTTGGGGAGCCCGCTGTGAAACGCCGGGAGAAGCCATGCTCAGCTCTTCCGAGCCGAATATATGGTAAACGGGGACCAGCAGCCGATGGGTGTCGTCTATCGGCAAGCCCGGTTGAATGCCCGACGGCATCGTGTCAAAAAACGGGACCGCATGGCTGCCGGACGGCTGTATCAGGCGAATCCCAGGAGCACCGCCCCGCAGCGGCCCGCCGACTTCCTGCTGAAACTTGTTGAGGGCCTGGACCGAATTCCATCCCGGCGACCAGTACCGGGAAATCAACCCGGCCGGGGGCTGGCCGTCGTATCCTTCCATGGAAAAAGCCAGCGGCGAATCCGCGTCCTGGGGCGGTCCGGGTTCACTCACGTTGATATTCGCCAGCATGGATGTCCGGCCGCTGTACCGGTGAGGCTGACGCGGAATTTTTAGGTTAAACGGCATGATTGCCTGAGAGCTGAGATCGGCCACAGCTCCAAAAACCGGAAGGGTTTTGGCCAGATCTGCGGCAATATCATCTAAACATCCCCAATCTCGCCCCCTGTCCAGACCTGCGGCGGACATTATTTCCTTTATCCATCGCCAGCTTTCCCTGATCGGCGGGACCGGAGGAAAGATCGTGTAAAACCGCTGCGCCCGGCCCTCATTGTTGACATAGGTGCCGGTTGACTCGGCAAAGGTCGCGGCCGGAAACACCATATCGGCTTTGGCGACTGTATCCGTTGCCAGATGATCGACCACAATGACGTGCCGGGCTTTGCTTAGAAACGCATCGACGCTTGACCTGTCCGCCCGCCGGTAAAGATCGTTTTCCAGGACGATCACCGTGCCTGCGGAGCTTTCATTCATCATTTGAAACGCCGACGGCAAGTCTTTGGCGTCCATGAGGGCAAGCCCCATGCTGTTGCATTCCGGCACGCAAAAAGAAAATGCGGCAGGCACCCCTTGTTCGCACAGTGTCCAGGCGATGTTGGCGGCCGACCGGATCAATGCATCCGACCCGCAAGCGGTCCCGGTGATCACCATGGGACGTTTGGCCTGCCCCAGGGCTTTTGCGATTTCAGCAGCCATAGCGAGGCCTGCGTCAGAAAGGCCCAGGGCATCCGGAGTACCGGTCTTTGCAGCATCGGGGGCCAGCATGGACCGGATCGCAGCGCCCATAAGGACCAGGTCATCAGGGGCTGCCTGAAACGTCGAAAAGGCCGCGTCATCCAGTTTCGTGGGATAGGGTGCGGCGATAAAAAGCGCCGGTTTCTCCTCCTGGGCGAATTCCCTTATGCCGGCATCATCCCATTCCGGCAGATTGACCTGTTCGGCGGTTTTAACGGCCTTTTGGTATTGCATCCGGCGCAGGGACAACGCCAGCAGGGGTGCGGTCTGGGTCACATCCTCACCCATTACCAGAACCGCGTCGGCGAGCATGGCGTCGCGCAGGGACGCAGAGCGGGCCGGGCCGTCCGTCAGGATTTCACGGCCAAGGTTTGAAAGCCGGAAATCGCTGTCGGATAGTCCGGCAAAAAACCGTTCGGCACCCACCAGTTCCCGCAGGGCAAAATTCGCTTCCAGCGAGGCCCGGGGTGATCCGATGCCGATCACCCGGTTCCCGTCGGAAATAGCCGATGCGGCCCGGCGAAAGAGATCGGCTTCGGGAACCTCAGCCAGTGGGGCATTCCGCCCGGTTCGCGCAAATGTTTTTCGGATGCGGCGCTCACTATTGACGAATTCATATCCGAACCGGCCCCGGTCGCACAAAAAATAGCCGTTTATGTCATGGTGGTAACGGTTGCGCACCCGCCGGAGCGTGCCGTACCGCTCGCCCGGCAGGATATTGCACCCCAGGCCGCAATGGACGCAGATCGATGGCGCGGTCTGCAAATCCCAAATACGGGTGTTGTGCGCCTTCTGGGTTTTATCGGTGAAAACGCCGGTGGGGCATATTTCCACCAGGTTGCCGGAAAACTCGTTTTCCAGGGGGCCTTCCGGGTAACGGCCGAAATAAACATGGTCATGGCAGGAAAACACGTTTAAATCACGGCCCCCGGCAAAATTGCGATAGAACCGGACGCAGCGGTAGCACTGGATGCAGCGGTTCATTTCATGATTGATGAGCGGACCTAAGTTCTGGTTATGATGGGTCCGCTTCGGGAACCGATAACTGCGATAATTATGCCCGGTCATCACCGTCATGTCCTGGAGGTGGCATTCCCCGCCTTCGTCGCAAACCGGACAGTCGTGGGGATGGTTTACCATGAGAAATTCAATGATGGCGGCCCGGAATTCAATCACCTCGGGATCATGGATGGAGATGCGCAACCCCTCAGTGACCGGCGTCATGCAGGACATGACGATTTCACCCCGAATGTCCTTTTCGTCCCGGAACCGCTTGACGGCACACTGGCGGCAGGCGCCCACCGACCCGAACGCCGGATGCCAGCAGAAATACGGCACATCAAACCCCAGGGACAGACAGGCATGGAGAAGGTTTTGCCCTTTCTCAGTCTGATAAGGACGGCCTTCTATGAATATCGTTACCATATCCGCTATTTCCATGGACACCGCCTTTCCTTGATATGGCGGTGAAAGTCATCCTCAAAGTATTTGAGCGCGCTTTCCAGGGGCTCCATTGCGCCGGGGGCCAGCGCGCAGAAGGTGTGTCCCGGAGCCAGGAGCCGGGTTTGGCGTTTGAGGCGTTCAATATCCTCCGGCAGCCCCTGCCCTTCCTCAATGGCGGCAAGAATCCTGACGGTCCAGGGCAGGCCTTCCCGGCAGGGCGTGCACCATCCGCAGGATTCCTGGGCGAAAAACCGCATCAGGTTCAGGACCAGGCCCACAATACAGGTCCGGTCGTCGATAACGACCATGGTCCCGGTGCCCAGGCGGCTGCCCGCAGCAGCCATGGAATTGAAATCCATTTTAACGTCCAGATGGTCGGCGGTCAGAAGATCAGTTGAGGCGCCGCCGGGCAGAACCGCACGGAGATTAAGACCGTCTTTCATGCCGCCGGCGTGTTCCTCAATAATCTCCCGGATGGTCGTTCCCAGCGGCAGCTCCCAGGCACCGGGGCGTCGGACTTTGCCGCTCGCGCCGTATATTTTCGTCCCGCCGTCTGGAACCCGGCTTAACGCCCGGAACCAGGCCGCACCGTTTTGAATGATATGCGGGATATTGCAAATGGTTTCAACATTATTGGTCACCGTGGGTTTTCCCCACAATCCGACCACCGGCGGAAAAGGCGGCTTGTTTCGCGGGACCGCCCGTTTCCCCTCCAGGGCGTTTAACAGGGCAGTTTCCTCCCCGCAGATGTATCTTCCGGCGCTCTCGTGCAGGTGAAGCTCCAGGTTAACGCCCGAGCCGAAGATGTTTTTGCCCAGATACCCTTTTCCGTATGCCTCATTAATGGCCGCCGAAATCCGCCGGGCAGCCAGGGTGTATGTCTTTCGCAAAAAAATATAGGCGATTTCCGCCTCAATGGCGCGGGCGCTGATGATCACCCCTTCGATGAGCTGATGGGGGTCGCCTTCCAGCAGCAACTTATCTTTAAAGGTGGCCGGTTCCATTTCATCGGCATTGACCACCAGGTATTTGGGCCGGGGGGCGTCAACCCCCATGGGAACGAAACTCCACTTCTGGGCCGTGGGAAACCCGGCCCCTCCCCGTCCCCGGAGATTTGACGCTTTGACCGCAGCGGTGATTTCGTTCGGGCCCATGGATGTCAGGGCCTTGCGCGCGGCCTGGTATCCCCCGCGTTTTTCGTATTCCGCAAGGGTCAAAGGGGCTCTGCCGGGCGTTATGTTATGGGTCAGCGGCTGTTCCAAAAATCCCTCTTCTTACGGATACGATAAAAGGATTTGATCGATCTTTTCCGGGTGCATTTCCGGGTCCAATTCCACATGGAGATCGTCGTCAATCATCATTGCCGGGGCCTTGTCGCACGCGCCCAGACAGACATGGGGCAGCAGAGTGAAACGCCCGTCGGCGGTGGTCTCGCCGAAACCGATGCCCAGGCGTTTTTTCAGATAATCCAGGACCGGATCATAACCCATAACCCAGCAGCTCACGCTGTCACAGACCAGAATCACGTGCCGGCCCACGGGCTTTCGAAAAATCAGGTTGTAAAACGTCGCCACGGAGTCCAGTTCCGCGGGCGTCATTTCAAGAAATCCGGCCGCTTCAAAGAGTGTTTCATCGGAAATCCAGCCCCGGCGGCGCTGCAAAATAACCAGGGCGTCGATACCGGCCGCCTGCCGGGTGGGGTAATTGGGCAGCAGTGCTTCGATTTCCTTTTTTTCCTGTAATGTCAGCATGGTTTTCCCTGTTTATAGACTTTCAGATATTCAATTTCACAAGGCCAGAGGGAGGAGATCATACCCATTCGTATATCTCCGACCGATAACGCAGTGCAATTGAATATCTGGAAGTCTATGGTTCACCTATCCACGTCCGCTAATACATAATCGATACTGCCCAGAATCGCCAGCAGATCCGGCACCATCAGACCGTGGGTGAGTAATGGAACCATCTGCAAATGCGGAAAGGACGGGGTCCGGATCCGCACCCGGTATGCGTGAATATCTCCGTCGCTGATCAGATAATAACTATTGATCCCCTTTCCCGCTTCAATGGCGATGCCGGCCTCCCCGGCCGGGATCACCGGGCCGCTGCTCACCCCTAAAAAATGGGTGATGAGGGTCTCGATATCATGCATTGTCTTTTCTTTTCGGGGCGGCGTTGTCAGGGGATGATCCGCCTTGTAGGAGCCTTCCGGCATGTTGTCGACACATTGTCTGATGATGGACAGGCTCTGGCGGATTTCCGCCAGGCGGACCACGGCCCGCTCATAACAGTCGCCCTGGACGCCCGTGGGGATTTCGAATTCGAACTGGTCATAGCCACTGTACGGCCGTTTTTTTCTCAAATCCCATTCCAGACCGCAGGCCCGAAGCCCCGGTCCGGTGACACCCCACTCTATCGCCTCTTCAAGGGAATACCTGCCGATCCCCTGGGTGCGGGCCTTGAATATCGTGTTTTTCATCACCAGGGTGTCATATTCTTTCAATCTGGGCGGCAGATAGGCAAGAAATTGCCGGACCAGGCTGTCCCAGCCTTCCGGAAGGTCGGCGGCGACCCCGCCGATGCGGAACCAACTGGGGTGCATGCGGCCCCCGGTAATGGCCGTGATAATGTCAAAGATATGTTCGCGGTCGTTAAACGTGAAGAAAACCGGGGACATGGCCCCGATGTCCGTGGCGAATGTCCCGAACCAGACCAGGTGGCCGGCAACCCGGAAAAGTTCCGCCAGCATGATCCGGATCACGTTGACCCGGTCCGGCACGGTGATACCGGCAAGCTTTTCCACGGACAGGACATAGGCCAGGTTGTTCATGACGCCGCCCAGATAATCGACGCGATCCGTGTATGGGATATAGGTGTGCCAGGTCTGGCGCTCCCCCATTTTTTCCGCCCCCCGGTGATGGAACCCGATTTCCGGCACTGCGTCGACAATTTCTTCACCGTCAAGCTGAAGGGCGATGCGGAAGATGCCGTGGGTTCCGGGGTGCTGCGGGCCGATATTCAGGAACATCAGGTCCGTGCCCTCATTCCGGCGGCTCAACCCCCATTCTTCCGGACGAAAGCGGAGGGCCTCTTCCTCCCGGATCTGTTTATCCACCGGGAACTGAAACGGACCCGCTTCCGTGGCCCGGGCCGGGTATTCTTTCCGCAGGGGATGCCCTTCCCATGTGGACGGCAGCAGAATACGCCGGAGATTCGGATGGCCCGGAAAAACAACGGCGAACATGTCCCAGACTTCGCGTTCATACCAGTTGGCCGCGGGCCAGATATGCGTTATGGAATCCATGGCCGGAGCATCGCCGAAGAGCGGGACTTTGATTCGGATGTCCGCGTTGCGCTCAAAAGACATGAGATGATACACGACGGTGAAATCGCTCTCGGGCTGATCCTCCCTATGCTCCCGCCACCGCTCGTCAATGGCGGTAAGATCGTAGAGCATACGGTAAGGCTGTGCTGCCTGATCTTTCAGATAAGTCAGTATCTGCAGCGCGTTTTCGCGAAAACACCAGATCGTCGGGATATCGTCAGCAGCCGGCTGGACCATCAGAATCCTGTGGCCGAATCGATCCCGGAGTTCATCAATTATGTCTTTCTGAATTTCCATCCCGCCTTTTTTTACATTTTAACCATTTTACACACTGTCCGGGGAACGCAATACAGTGGCTTTTTGCCGTTCCGCCCGGTTTTTGTCCCGCTGGGAATACACCATGGGACTTTCCACCTCCTGAGACCCGACGACCCAGCTTAGAGGACGTTTTTCGCTGCCGATCTTCTCCCGGAGCATCATCAGGCCCTGCATAAACGCCGCCGGGTGCGGCGGACAGCCGGGGACATAGACATCCACCGGCAGAAACTTGTCCACCCCCTGGACCACGCTGTAGATATCGTACATGCCGCCGGAATTGGCGCAGGAGCCCATGGAAATGACCCACCGGGGCTCCATCATCTGCTCGTAAAGCCGCTGGATGATGGGGGCCATTTTGATAAACGGCGTACCGGCAATAATCATCAGATCCGCTTCCCGTGGGGTGCCCCGCATGACTTCGGCCCCGAACCGCGCGATATCATACCGGCTCGTGATGCTGGTGGCCAGTTCCACAAAGCAGCAGGAAAGTCCGAACCCAAAGGGCCAGATGGAGTTTTTGCGGCCCCAGGCAACCAGCTCCTGCAATTTGGCAAAAATAATGTTGCGGCCGACCGCTTCCTCAATGGAATCCGCCCGGCTTTTTTGGGCAGCCGCAGGCGTTAAGTCCCAGCGCATTTTTGGGTTGCTCCCTATCTAAAAATTGATAAGCTCTCAAGGTCCATCACCAGGGCAATCGCATGTCGCTATCGGCTGAATAAAAATCAAAATTCAGTGCGGCCGGTATGATGGGACAGCCGCATATATAAACCACGAAGATCACGAAGGGGTGGGTTTTGGGGTGATACTGATGATTTCTTCGTGCACTTCGTGTGCTTCGTGGTGTTTTTTTCATGAGGCATAAATTACACCGGGTTCTACATGCGATTGCCCTGGCTCCATCACCGCTTGCCCCTGATATAATTCTCCAACTGCGCAATGGTCTCTTCCTTGTGCTCAATAATCGCCTTGACGATATCGCCGATGGAAATAATCCCCACAACCCGGTTGTTTTCAAACACCGGAAGGTGCCGGACCCGCTTGTCGCTCATCAGTTCCATGCACGTTTCGATATCCTGGTCCGGATCAATCCGGAGGATATGGGAACTCATAATTTCGCTGACGGGAACATCTTTTGAGAATTTCCCTTTCAACACCACCTTCCGGGCGTAATCCCTTTCCGAAATGATTCCCGCCACGGAATCGTCCTGCATCACCAGGAGCGCGCCCACATTTTTGTCCGCCAGCATCTGAAGCGTTTCATACACAGTGGCATGGGGCGGGATGGAATACACCTCAGAACCTTTTTCCTGCAATATGTCTCTGATAATTTTCATGGCGTTTCTTCTTTCTTAAAATGATGTTTTGCCGTGCCCCAGTCAAGGGCGCCGACGCGCCACAGGTAAAACAGCGCCAAAGCGAGAATGCCGATAAAAACCAGGATTTCCATATAACCGCTCCATCCCAGCCGGCGTGCGGCATTCGCCCAGGCAAAAATAAACACCGCCTCCAGGTCGAAAATGACAAAAAACATGGCCATTAAATAGAATTTCACGTCAAAACGGATCCGGGCGGACCCCGTGGGGGCGATACCCGACTCGTAGGGCTCGCCGGTTGATCTTTCACGGTGGCGCTGCCCTAGAACAGATGACAATGAAACGATGGCGACCACCAGGATAATCGCCAGGACGAAAAAAACGGCCAGGGGCCAAAGGGCGGCGGATACAGGTTGGGAAGTCACAATAATTCTTCCTTCTTCAGTAATAAGAACAAGTTAAGAGATATTCAGGTTGAATTCCCCCTGTTGGTTGAGGAAGGCGCGGCGGATTTAAAGATATTGTTTTGATTGATATTGTATAAATTCAAGAGTCCAAAATTGCAACAGGCAATTGCAAATGATGCCGCATCGAATCCATACCTGAACTTTTTGGGAAAGCGCTCCATGCCCTGCCATTGGCCCATTCCGAAAACAATAGAAAAAAATGCCACACCCTTTCGTCGGGGGTTTTTGCCCATCGCGATGCGGCCCCGGGCCTGACGGTTTCCGTGGATCACGGGGGCAAACTGTTTGAGCACATAGAAGTCAACAAATCTGTCGGTGACGATAAACAGGATCGGCAAAACCAATCCCGGCATTCCATCTTATCAAGCGAGTTTTTGCCCACGCCACGGAAACCCTCGGGCCAGGGAGCTTTCCGCATCGCGGGGCTGGGTTCTTTTGTTACTTTTCTTGCCCATCAAGAAAAGTAAAAGGGGCAAAGTCGATTAATTCGGTACAGCGTCCCTGGAATTTGTGGAAGCCGATGAGGCAGTAACTATTTCATTCACAGCATTCCTTCATCTTTAAAAGAAAAATATCCTTTTTTTGAAATAATGATATGATCTAAAACCGGAATGCCCAGTATCCTGCCTGCCTCAACCATCTGTTTTGTTATGGCAACATCGTCCCGGCTTGGCCTGAGGAGGCCTGACGGGTGGTTGTGGGCCAGCATGACGGAGGCGGCACGGTCGGAGATTGCATCAGCAAATACCTCCCTCGGATGGACCAGGGTTGAGTGAAGGAGCCCGACGGTTATCACTCTGTTGCCGAGTATTTCATTGGCACCGTTTAGAGATATGCATAAAAAGTATTCCTGTTTTTTATCTGAAATATGGGAAATTCGGGAAATAATATCGCAACTATTTTGTATTACAAGTGATTGCGTTTGAAATCTTCTCCTGGAGAATTCCAGCGCAGCCAGGATTTGACAGGCTTTGGCCGACCCGATCCCCTCAATTGATCTCAGGCTGGTAAAATCCGGTTTGCCCGGGTTCTTGTCAATCATACGGAGAATCGCTTGAGAAAGCGAGAGAACGCTTTTTCCTTTTACACCGCTCCCAATGAGAACAGCCAGTAATTCAGTATCGGAAAGCGCTTCCGGTCCCAGTGCGATAAGTTTTTCGCGGGGGCGGTCAATAACGGGAATATCTTGAATTCTTTTCACGGAAAAGCTTCTCCTGAAAGGCAAATTCGAGTTTTAAGGATTAAACCGCCTTATTTTTTCTTTTCCAGCTCTTCAACCCCTTTCACTAATTTCAGAATACCTTCTCGGATTTTCCTGTTTTCTATTTTACGGAATATCTTCAGAAAATAAACCTCTTCTTTGGTCAGAAGTTGTGAGTACCTTCCTTCGGATTTGTCAGAACCATATTCCGGGATTGGACTTGAAACCTGTTGCGGCATTACATCTTCTGTAAAGAATGACCGGATCGAAACATTAAGCGCTTCTGAGATCTGCTGAAGCCGATCGACAGTTATTTTTGTCTGGCCTTTCTCGTATTTCTGAATCTGCTGAAAAGATAAACTTATTTTTTCAGCAAGATCTATCTGGGAAAGTCCAAGGTTTTTTCTCAAATTTTTTATTCTATCGCCTATTTTTATATCTATTTCTTTCAATATTTTCACCCTGAGGCTGTATGTCCGGGTTTTCCTTTTTCAAACCTCATGCACCCGGCGGCGCTTTTAAGCAGGCTGCGTCCCCCTTCTGCCGCTAAACTAAAATAAACCTGTTTATTTTATTGATAATCATTCAAATTCATTAAAAAAAACAGGATGCAGATTGTCATTTCTAATTTTATTAATTTATTGGAATATAGAAAAAAGTCTACTATCCAAAGGTTGTATTTTTTTCTTGACAAAATTCGCCTTATGGTTGTATTAATTGAATTGATAGCTTCAATGAAGCTACGTTCCTTTGCCGGTAATACACCTCTGGATCCTTCATCAGGGTGAAGGGTTTAAATCACCACTAAATCGAATCAGGCAGGCAAAATAATGTCATCAATTCTTATTATCGATGATAATATAAGCGTGTTGAATTTAATCAGACAGAATCTGGTTAAATTCGGTTATCAAGTTGAAACAGCGGAAAATGGCAGAGACGGGATGCGGAAATTCAACAACAGTATATTTGATCTTGTTATTACGGATTTTATGATGCCTGACGTAAAAGGCGATGATGTTTTAAGGCATGTAAGGGCAACGCAAAAACAGTATACGCCGGTAATATGCATTTCCGGGACACCGTGGCTTCCGGGGATCTGCAATTTTGACACAGTTCTTACAAAACCTTTTACATCAAAAGTTCTGATAGAGGCAGTTAAAAATTTAGTTTAATCTATTCCTTTGATTTCCAGGGATGAATTCGTGGATTTTGGGGTGGGTTTTGGTGATTTTGGTTTTGTAGGGACAGGTTTTGGGACAGTTTTGGGGACGGTCATGCATAAATGCATAAGTCTCATTTTTCGAACTGTAAGTTGTGCCGGGTAACCAGTTGCTCGCCCCGGCTTACGGCACGGCTGACCGCCGATTGGATAGTCCCAACTTTAAGCGCGACTTCCGTTCCGCTCATCTCAAGTTCACGCACCGCCCAGTAGTAGGCTGCCACGCTACGCGCCGACACACGCACAGGCACACGGCGCTGTTTACGGGACAGTTACCTCCGGCTTCAACACCAGAAAATACAAATTCCCCGACTGCTTCATGTACCCGGCGGCCAGCTCCGCATAAGCCCCATTCCCCCAGAAAATATCCGCCCTCCCCGGTCCCTGAATGGCGCTCCCGGTATCCTGGTTCACCACAAACCGCGAAAACGGCTCCCAGGATTGTATCTTCCCGGAACAGTCCGCCACCGGCTTTTCCGTAACGATGAACGCCAACGCGCCGGCCGGGGCGATCTGGCGGTCCAGGGCCACGGACCGGCCCGGCGTCAGCTCGATGTTGAAACATCCCACAGGCCCGTTTTCCCGTGTTTCGAAAACTACATACCGGGGGTTGGAGTGCAGAATTTCCTGAATTTCTTCAGGATGAGCGCGAAGATAGTCTTTGATGGACTGCATGGACACATCTTTTTTCTTCATTTTCTTATTCTCGATGAGATAACCGCCGATGCTTTTGTAAGGATGGCCGTT
>JBAQUK010000188.1:0-17422 GCA_049297455.1 Desulfosalsimonadaceae bacterium
CCTATGCCTTAAAAAACCCAATAAAATGATTGAGCGCAGCGAATCCAGTTTAAATAATCCGGAAAATAACTGTCACAGTCAAAATAATCAGAAAAATCAGTTACATTTTTTTTGGAAATCAACACCAGGGCGCTTGCCCATTGGGCCGCTGATTCCTTGAGCTGCAACAGGGATTGCTTATCCAAAAGGTAGAGCCCTTCCTGCTGCGTCAGCAATTCGGGAACAGCGGCGTTCGTCGTTGCAACCGTCAGGCGATGCAGGGTTTTCCGGTAATCGGTTGCGATTCTTTCGGAAGGCGTTTGCCCGGATGCCGCTTCCGCCGCCGCTTTAAGAATTTCCCGTATCCGGACGTACAATTTCCGGGAGGGGAGATTGTTCGCAATGCATTCACTTATCAGATCATCTTTGGTCTCGCCGGAAGGAAGCATCGTCAGATATCTTTGATGGGTGTAGGAAAGCCGGGATAAATCGATCCCTTTTTTCACCATATCCCTGTATTGTGAGGCGACCCGGACCGTCATGCTCAGATCCTGCCGGGTCAGCGACAGATCAGGTCTTCGGCAGAGACGGTTGAAACTGGTGTTTTTGTATTTGCTGCGGCTCGCTGCCTGGGCAATATCATTATTGAAATAACGGGTCAACAGGTGTTCCCCAATCCGGATGAACGCCTCCACCATCATCGCCGCAACGGTTTGATTGATAAATTCCACCGATTCATCGATTAAATCATCCTCATCGTACTCGTCGTCCGGAACCGGCTCTCCCATTAGAATCTCTTCGCCGGTTTCCTCAAGAACTTCCGGGAGCATGGGTTCAGGCTGGGTTTCCGCCTGAATTTCGGGCGCGGTGCCTTCAGGTATGAAATCGTCCATGGGTCGTTCCTTTCTTTTTTTGGTGGTTTCCGGTGATGGCGGGTCGGGAGCATGTACTTGAAATCCATACAATAGATTATGGATTTAATCGAATACTTTTATGAAAAAAGGGAGGTTGAGTGCATTGCGGTCAGAATAAGCTTTGACTGATGCGGGGCACATTGAATCCCAACGGGATTCCATCCTATAGCCCAGGGTTGCGGCGCATACCGCTACCCTGGGTTATGATGAACCATTCGTCATCAACGGGTTGTGTCAGGGTCTGGGTATTTTCACAGCTAAAAGAAAATTTTTGCATGTTAAGGAGTTACGTGATAACGGTTTTTCAGGAATCAGTTTTGAGCGGGCTTAAACAGCAGAAATGTCTTTTTCCATGGCATGGATAATCTCGGTGGTTTTGACGTCTGCATGGCCCATCAGCTCCTGTACTACATCATTTTGCAAACACGGAGCCCCTCACTTTCATGCAATTTACGGAGAGTTCAACGCTGTTTGTCTATCGAACCAATGGAACACGTTTTAGACCGCAGTCTCAAGCCTAAAAAAAAAGAGAAGCAAGGTCCCCATAACTCGGTAGGCGGCACTCTGCAAATCAACAATCAAACCGGACTACGCCATGATTAACACCGTATGGGGCAGCACAGATAAACCTGTTTCGAGCAAGCGGCTCGCTGAACTTCTCAACGAGGTAGTGGACATTGAAGGCACCCTCTATATTGGCTATCCAATCATCGGCACGCCCGAAGGCTCCTTTCCGATAGATGCGTTGCTTGTTTCTCCGACCAAAGGCTTGGTCTTGTTCAGTGTCGTTGAAGGTAAAACTCTCCCGGATTACGTCGAGGTGCAAGACGAGGGTTTTAATAAGATGCAGGCAAAACTGCTCCAGCATCAGTCCTTGATTCGCAAGCGAAAGCTCCTTGTCGATATTCACACTATCACGTTTGCGCCTGCCATCACACAACTTGACAGCGACGAAGAACACCCCCTCTGCAATGCAGACAACTTGGTTTCGGTTATCGAAGAATTGGATGATTTCGATCCAGAGGTGTTTCAGTCAGTTGTTTCGGTTATTCAGGCGATTTCCACACTGCGTCGGGGCCGTAAAAAACGTGCCCTACACAACCAAACTTCGCGAGGCACCAAGATCAAGGCGCTGGAGGATTCGATTGCCAATCTCGACAGTCAGCAGAGCGCGGCAGTGGTGGAAACGTATGAAGGCGTTCAGCGTATTCGTGGGCTTGCCGGATGTGGCAAGACTATCGTTCTGGCTTTGAAAGTTGCCTACTTGCACGCACGTCATCGGGACTGGCTTATCGCGGTCACATTCAACACACGATCACTAAAGAAGCAGTTCGAAAACCTCATTACGACATTCGTCCTAGAGCAGGCAAACGAAGAGCCAGATTGGGACAAAATCCGGATCTTGATTGCTTGGGGAGCTCCCGGTGGAACAGACCGCACTGGCATCTACTACGAGTTCTGCCGTGACCATGGCGTCGAGTATTTGGATTTTGGAACCGCCAAGAATCGATTTGGATCCGACAAGGCTTTTGAAGGGGCGTGTGAAACTGCCCTCCAAGGCGTCAAACAATTCGTGCCGAAATATGATGCGATCTTGGTTGATGAGGCTCAGGATTTTGCCCCCAATTTCTTGCTGCTCTGTTACGAATACCTTAAGGATCCTAAGCGCTTAGTCTACGCATACGACGAATTACAAAACCTCGGGAACAGATCGCTCCCTCCTGTCGAAGAAATCTTTGGCAAAAACACGGATGGAACTGCCCGCGTCGTTATTCAACCCCCTGAGGCAGGAAAACCAAAGCAAGACATCATCCTCGACACTTGCTATCGCAACTCCCGGCCTGTTTTGTCCACGGCTCACGCACTTGGATTTGGGATTTATCGCAACAACGGCCTTGTTCAAATCTTCGAGAACAAAAACCTCTGGTTTGATATCGGCTATCAAGAGAACGACGGGGAAATCGAGGACGGGGAAATTGCCACACTCAGTCGCACACCAAAATCGAGCCCTGAATTCCTAGAAAAACACTCCTCAGTGGAGGACTTGATTCAGTTCGAGGTTTTCGAAACGCCCGAAGCACAAACTGCATGGCTGGTTGCGGAGATTAAACGGAATCTGACTGAGGATGAACTGATACCAGACGACATCGTTGTCATTAATCCCGATCCGTTAAAAACGAAGGATGCTGTCGGGGAGGCCCGGCGGAAGCTGATGCTGATGGGCATCAACTCGAATCTCGCGGGCGTTACGACGATCGCCGATGTCTTCACCGAACCGGGAACTGTTACATTTACTGGCATCTTCCGCGCGAAAGGCAATGAGGCCGCGATGGTTTATGTGATCAACGCACAGGACTGTTTTGGAGCGTTCTTGCCAAGGGATGTCGCCCGCGTCCGAAACCGCCTTTTTACTGCAATCACCCGATCCAAAGCTTGGGTTCGAGTCCTTGGAGTCGGAAAGGCAATGGCAGATCTAAAGGCGGAATTTGAAAAAGCGAAAGAGGAGAATTTCGCGCTACGCTTCGTCTATCCAACCAAAGAGGAGCGGAAGACAATGATGACCGTAAACCGTGACATGTCGCAAGCGGAGCAAGACCGAAGCAATAAACGGAGAACCAACTTTGCGGAAATTATCGAATCTTTGGATTCGGGAGAAAGCTTCATCGAAGATTATCCTGAGGAGCTTGTGAAGAAACTTGAGAACTTTCTGGCCAAAAAATCCAAACGCCGCCGAAAATGACACCTCAGCAAACGCTCAAGCAGATCAATGAACTCACTCAGGCGCTCGTCAGACTGAGCCTTTCGAATGAGCAGAATTTTCCAACCACGCAGGGGAAACCCAGTTCCAGGTTCGAAATTTCAGTGAGCAGCGCCGCAGGCATGAGCGTTGCCCTAAAGAATGTGGCTTACCGTGACATCTACGAGGAACTGGAGAAAGCGCGGTGCTTCAACGTTAAGATGCTGGATGGCGCATTGATTTCGCTTCGCTACCGGTTTCGGAACGGAGTCATCTGCGAACATTCCCTTTCATACTTCCCGTCGCCTGACCTCGAACATTTTCAGAACGAGCCTGAGATTTATCTCGAAGACGAGATCTATGCGGATGTCGTCGCAAAAAACATTGTTCCTTTCCCGATCCGTTTCGACTTTAGCGACGACATGGCGAAGTTCGTAGAAATTCATCACCCGTATTCCCACTTAACGCTCGGCCAATACGAGAATTGTCGAATACCCGTCTGTTCCCCCCTTGGACCACTCGCTTTCGGCGGCTTCATTTTGAGGAATTTCTACAACACGGCTTTCCGTAAATACTCAGAAAACTTTCCAACGAGCAAGTTGAGCTTCGCCAATACGATCACCGCAAAAGAACGGAAGATCCCGCATATTGTGTGCAACGTGTAACTGGGAATTTCAGGGACATGAAGGGAGGGTCAGGGATCAAATCTTTAATCTCGACAATTCGTCCGGTATCGCTTTAGTCAAAATTTAAAACAACCCCATTTCTCCCCGATGTGCGGCTCACCTTTCGCTTCGCTTTCAGACGATGCCTCGCGGCAGCACCCTTTTACCTTCAGCTAATACTTATTAACAGGGCTCATGTATACGGGACTTTCACCCCATAAGTTCACGCCCATGCCGGGCGTACCACAAACGGGTGAACCGGACGCGGAGACCGCTGACGGCCTGACGGGCAAATTCCTTGGCCGCGCCAGTTATCCGTAGCGTTAACCGGCCCGAAATAAGCCTTGACCACGACCAGCCCGGCGGCATATATTTTTGGCTTTCACCGAGAGGAGACGCTACATGAAGGAAAACTGCTGGGAATTCAAGAAATGCGGACGAGAGAAAGGCGGCAAGAATAGCCTGAAATTGGGTGTCTGTCCTGCATGCACTTTGACGGAAAGCGACGGCAAGAACAGCGGCAGGAATGGCGGGCGATATTGTTGGAAGGTTGCCGGCACTTTCTGTGACGGCAAGGTTCAAGGCACTTGGGCGATGAAAATGTCTTCATGCGTAAAATGCGACTTTTTCCAACACCTGAAGGAACAGGAGGGCGATGGAATGCTTTTCTGAAGAGTCGCTATCTTATTAAGGATGGCATCCCGTTGACCCCTATCATTTAAACCTGAAAAAGAATAATGACTATTCAATACTGTTTTTCTATGGAGAATCCATGAAATTTATTATCTTATTATTTTTATTAATGATTAATTTCATTTCCGGCTGCACCGGTATCACTCATATTACTAAAATGCCATCACAAGAAGAGTTTCAAGATCTAAAAGAAGTGGTCTCTCTTTTAGACACTAAAATGCCTGTTTCCATACGAGAGACAATAGAGAATATGAAATTAGAAGAGATGGATCAAGGGAAAGCCCTCTCCTATGATGATATTGTTCAAGAATACAACAGTGCCAATAAAAAAATTGAAAAGCCGATGATTGTTCAGTATTCAGTGATCACAATAGATGCCTCCCTTAATGAGTTCCTGAAGATTATACCCATTGAGAATTGGGGAAGCCATCTGTCCGGGTGGAAGGGAGGAGAGGTAAAACAAATACCCGGTGAATCCGGAGGCAAATCAAGATATCAAGCGGAAAGGATGGTCCTTTCATTAGGCAATGACATGACTAAAGCTGAGATCGTAGAAACAACTGATACCTCTGCTTTTGTTTTCTGGAGGGCTTACTATTCGGATAATGACTCGACGATTTCTGATGTGGGTGAACTTGAGGTCATTGCTCTTGGTCAGAATAAAATTAAAGTCATCTTTCATTCCGCACATGATCTTAAATTTTACGGCCTTTTTGGATTACCGAAATCTATAGTTCATTCCGGGCTTGAGCGAACTTTTCTTGAGCACCTCAGAAAATACAAAAAGTTAGTTATGGAGGCAAAGGGGTAAATATTCCGGTTTCTTATAATATAAATAATTACTTTGGCGTCGGCTGAATCCAGACGTTCGCTGCATAATAAATAGAAAAAAAAGTCAACCGGAGCGGAAACCCAATGAAGCCATCTCAAAAAGAATTGTTCAGGTGGGCCGATCAGATCCCGGCCGCCTTGTGGACCGACCTGCGGAATCGTTCTCCCCGACAGGCGGCGGAGGCGGTTGGTGCGGCATGGGACGGGGAGACCTTCCAAGTGCCCATGATCGGGATCGATTATACCATTGATCCCGCCAATCAGAAAATCACAAGAACTCACCAAGCCGATCACCGGGTCAGTTTTCAGACCGCTGTCGTGCTGCTCTCCGCCTTGACCAATTCCAAAGGGGTGCCGCCCAGCGGCCGGATGGCTGTTCCCCAGGAACTTCCCGGCGGCCGCATGTTCTTCACCGGCGCCCACGCCCTTGCCACCGGGCCGCTTGCCAAAAATTTTGAAAAGGATCCAGGCCGGTTGACCCGGCGCGCCCTTGAATTCGGCGGTGAAATGATCAAGGGAGCCGACGTTGCCATCCGGATGCCGGGGCTGCCGTATGTCCCCCTATACGTTTTATTGTGGCGCGGCGATCAGGAGTTTCCCGGCAGAGCGGTCATCGGGATTGACGACCGGGCCCATTTCCATTTGGATTTGGCAAGCGTTTTGGCGTTGACCAACATTCTTGTGTATAGGGTTTGTAAAGATGACTGAGAGGCATGGCGCATTGAATGTGGGTTGCACCGAACAAGAGGTAATTGAAGTCATCATGCAAATGGCGGTTTATGCGGGATTTCCTGCCGCGCTCAATGGGCTGTTTGCGGCCAAAGAGGTGTTTGATGCCCGCAAGAAAAATGCCTGATGAGTCAAGATGGCGCTAAACACATAAAAATGATAAAAACCAATCAGTTATTCCACTGCTTCCGGAAAACGCCCTTCGGCTGGGTGGCGGTTCTCTGGTCAATCCACGAAGAACAGCCGAAAATCCGTCGGACGGTGCTCTCGACACCCAAAGAATCAGCCCGGCAGATTGTCCAGCGCTCCTTTCCGGATTATACGCCCTTTTCCTGCGCCGAGGTGGATCTTGTCGCCGACCGGATTGAAGCATTCCCGACAGGCGAAGACATCCGCTTCTCTCTTGACATGGCCCGGTTGGATTTATGTTCCGAGTTCCAGCAAAATGTTCTGCGGGCCGAACATGGAATTCCCAGGGGAAGGGTCAGCACCTACCTGCGGATCGCCAGCCATCTGGGTCACGCCAATGCCGCCCGGGCGGTTGGTACGGCATTGGCGACTAACCCTTTTCCCATCATCATCCCGTGCCACCGCGCCATCCGGTCCGACGGAACACTGGGCGGGTATCAGGGCGGCCTTGAAATGAAACGCGCCTTGCTGGAGATGGAAGGAATCCTTTTTGACGGTTCCGGTCGTGTCGTTACCGGGGAGTTATATTACTAATGAAAAAAACTGTTGGGAATTCAAGAAATGTGGACGGGAGAAAGGCGGCAAGAATAGCCTGAAATTGGGTGTCTGTCCTGCATACACTTGGCTAAAAATTTCGAACAGGATCCGGACCAATTCATTGAGCGCGCCCTTGGTCATGGCGGTGAAATGATCGAGGGCGCCGACATTGCAATCCGGATGCCGGGGTTGCCGTATGTCCCATTATATTTCTTATTATGGCGCGGTGATCAGGACTTTTCTACCAGGGCAATCATCGGAATTGACGGGCGGGCGCATTTCCATTTGGATTTGGCAAGTGTTTTTGCTTTGACCAATATTCTTGTGTATCGACTTTGCAAAGGGGGCATATGAGTCCTGCATTTGTGATTATCACCACGATCCTGATTCTGGCCGGCGGTTGGTTCGGATTCACCTTCAACCGGTTCATCCGTCAACGCAACTGGATGCTGGAAGCCTGGAGCGGCGTGGATGTGCAGCTCAAGCGACGGTATGACCTGGTTCCGAGCCTTGTGGAATGTGTGAAAGCCTACCGGAACTTTGAGGCATCTGTTCTGGAAAACCTTGCGGCGGCACGGGCCAATGCCCAGGCTGCTAAAGATGTGTCCAAGACCGGCAAAGTGGAGAATGGTATCACCCAAACGCTGCGGTCATTGCTCGCGGTGGCCGAAGCCTATCCTGACCTGAAGGCCAGCCGGAATTTTCAGGACTTGAGCGCCGCCCTGATCGATACAGAGGACCAGCTCCAATACGCCCGGCGCTATTACAATGGAACCGTGCGCGACTACGCCATCCTGGCCGAATCGTTTCCCAGCAAAATAGTAGCGGGTCTCTTCGGGTTTCGTCCGGATGGGTATTTTGAGGTGGAATCCAGTATTGAGCGGCAGGCACCGGAGGTGAAATTATGAGGATGAGGCAGGCCATACCGATTTTCAAAAAAGGGAAACACGGTGTGTGGATACTTGCACTTGCGATGGTTTCGCTGCTTCTGGCGTCAGCGCAGGCTGGGGCCCAGGATGAGCGGATTCTGAGCTTTGACAGCCGGATTGAAATCCGGGAAGATGCGTCGCTGGTGGTCACCGAAACCATCAACGTCAAGGCAGAGGGGAGGGAAATCAAACGGGGAATCTACCGTGATTTTCCGCAGCTCTATCGCGGGCGCTGGGGCCTGAACCAGCGGACCGGGTTCGATGTGCTGGACGTGCGCCGCGACGGAAAACCGGAAAAATTCCACCTGGAAGCCCGCGAGAATGGTCAGCGGGTCTATATCGGCCAGAGCAACGTAATTCTTCCGCCGGGGGAATACACCTATGAACTGACGTATCAAACGGGTCGGCAACTCGGTTTTTTCAAGGACCATGACGAGCTGTATTGGAACGTCACGGGAAACGGGTGGATTTTTTCAATGAATCAGGTGACGGCCACCGTCATGCTGCCGCCCGGAGCGGAAGTGACATCTTCGGAGGCCTATACCGGCCCGCAGGGGGACCGCGGACGAGACTACACCAGTGAATTATCGGCCGCAAACGAGATCACGTTTGAGACCACCCGCAGGCTCGGGCCAAAGGAGGGCTTGACCATCGTGGTGTCGTGGCCCAAGGGGTTTGTTCAGGCTGCCTCGCCTCGGGACCAGTGGATGAATCTGCTGAGCGACAACGTGGGCGTGGCCATTGCGCTGGGGGGCCTGCTGCTCGTACTGATTTATTATTTTTTTGTGTGGATGGCGGTGGGGAAAGACCCGGCTCCCGGAACCATTATCCCGCTCTATGGTCCGCCCAAAGGATTTTCCCCTGCAGCCTGCCGAAACCTGGTTGAAATGGGGTTTGACCACAAAGCGTTTGCGGCCAACCTCATCGATTTGGCGGTAAAAGGAGCGATCACCATCGAGCAGGCTGCCGACAAAACATACACCGTGCGCAGAAAAAACAGTATCTCCGATCTCCTCCCGGATGAAAACGCACTCTATGAAAAATTACTGGGCAAGCGCCAAAGCCTGCCCCTTGAACAGACCTATTACAAAACACTGCAATCAGCCGTCAATATCCTTAAAGCGTCCCTCGCGCTCAAATTAGAGAAAACGTATTTCAAGACCAATTTCTGGTATTGGTTCTGGGGCCTGATGTTCTCACTGGTTCCCTTTGCCATCTCTTTGCTGACCTATCGCGACCAGAGCAACACCTGGGGCATGATGCTCTGGCTGGCCATCTGGACGCTGGGCATGACGTTCCTGCTCTCAATGGTGTTTTCCCTGTGGCGGGGCCGCCAGTGGGGACAGGCGGTGTTCATGACCTTATTCAGCCTGCCTTTTGTGGGGGGCGAAATCTTCGGGTTATGGATGCTTTCGCAATCCACATCCGTCTGGGTGCCGGTTCTGTTCCTGATTGGCTCGCTGATGAACGGCGTCTTCTATCACCTGATGAAGGCCCCCACATCGGCAGGGCGAAAACTGCTGGATCAGATTGACGGGTTCCGCCGGTATCTGACGGTGGCCGAAAAGGACCGCCTGAACTTTGAGAGTCCGCCACAGCGCACGCCCGAGCTGTTTGAGATGTTCCTGCCTTACGCCCTGGCCCTGGACGTTGAGCAAAAGTGGGCGGAGCAGTTTGAGGATGTGCTGGAACAGGCGGGCACGGGTCGTGAAGGCGGGTACTCGCCATCGTGGTATCACGGCACGGCATGGAGTTCACTGGGCGCGACAGGATTTGCCGCCTCACTGGGAAGTTCAATGTCATCGGCGATCTCCTCATCCTCTACGGCACCGGGCTCAAGTTCAGGGAGCGGCGGCGGGGGTTCTTCGGGTGGTGGCGGCGGGGGCGGGGGTGGTGGCGGCTGGTAATGGGGAAAATATGTTCAGCAAGGCCGGAAGCCTATTTTTTAGATAGGCTTCCGGCCAAAATTTCCGTAATGAGTGCGTGAACAAGCACCCGTTAATAGTAAAACATCAATCCGCAATCTTCAGTTTAATTTCATCCGAATTCCCCCGCAGTTCCGGTGCGTACATGGCATACCCCTGTGCGGGCAAAGCGGAAAACCGTCCCGGGATTTCCGCCCGCAAACGGTAGGAAACACTGTGCTTTCCGCGGGCCAACTGCCGGACAAAAAAGGCCGTCCGGTTGTCCCGGAATTCCACATACGCGCCCATTTCATTGCCGGTATAGCCGCTTTGCACCTCCACGGCTTCAAACCCGGCAGCCTTGAAATCTTCAAACACCAGGTATTCATAATCGTTTTTGCTGTCAATCACCAGCTCCACTTCCACAAGATCGCCGCTCTGAAGGACGGCGTCACTGGCAAGCAGCGCCCGCTCATATTTTTCCACCTTCTGACCAATGGCCTGCCCCCGGAAACCGGCCACTGTGACGGCTTTTTCAACCGGCGTCAGCTTATAAACCTGTCGATTCACTTTAACTTCCAGTCCGGCCCTGGTAATAAAATCTTCCAGACTGAAATAGCTTAGGTAGGCGTTAAAATAGATGGGCCCCCTGCCCTTTTTCCGGATTTCGATTTGATGGTCGCCGGTTTTTACATCATGACCGGATAACACGAACTGATTGTCATACATGAACAGGTTTTCAGCATTAATCGCCACTTCCTTCATTTTCTTGCCATCCACCAGGATTTCAAGGGTCAGGTCCGGCTTCAACTCTTTGGTCGCCTTTACATAATCGGCAAAGGCTTCAATCACAATGGCCGTATCCCGGGTGGAATTCCAGTATGTGGCATGCTTGCGGTTATTCAGCAGGTATTTGACCAGATACGGCGCTTTCCAGTCAGACACATGGCCGGTTTTTGCCAGCAATTTCAGGTAATAGGCATGGGCCTCGTATTCACTGCCGTACCAGTACCACCAGTAGGCATCGTTTCCCAGGTTCAGGTAAGCGGTCTGGTTTTCTTCATCTTTCACCAGAAACTGCTCAATATTTTTGATCATCATATCCCGCATCTCCAAAAGCCCGTTCATATGATATGCCATGCCGGCCATTGATTTTGCATATACGGAAAGTGAATTCCTGTCCCGGTAAAGGTAATTTCCCATGTCTTTATTCCCGAGCTTTGCATCACTGAGCACCATATAGACGAATGCATCCAGGTTGTCGGCTTTAGATTTTCCTTTTTTCTTTGTGCGGTCCCACAACTTCATCAACCGCACCTGTTCGTCTTCATAGTTTTGCAGCCACGCGATGCCCCGTTCCAGCACACCGGGTACCAGGGCCACATCATTTTCCCGGGCCATCTGCAAGCCGTGCACCACATAAGCCGTGGTATGAGCCCAGGATCTTTCCTGGTATCCGGAAAACCATCCCCATCCGCCGTCTGAAAGCTGCATTTGTGTGAGCGCCTGCACGCCGACATTCACCATGCGGGCCACTTCCCGTTCATCAAATACCGGATTCTTCTGGATTAAATTACCCGCTGCATCCCGGGTGACGTCCTCTTTCTTCCACTGCCCTGCCCGTAGCTTGTCATCGCCGATTTCCTGGGCGTTGAGGTTGGTTCTTTTTTTCTCAATCTTTTTCAGGTCAAGGCCCATGGAAAGCAGAATCTTCTGGGTGATCACCGTGGGCAGAAACCGGCTCAAGGTCTGCTCCGTGCACCCGTATGGATAATCCGCCAGATACGGCAGCGCGTCCACCATGGCGCCGGCCAGGGTGGGGGAATACCGGATTTCCAGGCGGGCGGAATTCTCTTGCCTGTCTTTGGGAACATGAATGGTAAAAGCCTGAGAAAAACTATCCGGATTGATATAACCGGACCAAGCCTCCATTTTGTCCGCGCCGTGCACATATACCGGAAACGCCATTTCCATGGCATCGGATTCTTCATCCGTCAGCGCTTTCATGCGGATAGTGGCCCTCCCTTCGCGGACAACCTTTACCCGCCAGTCGAGACGCTTTTCCCCGCCGGCTTCAACATCCGCCGGCTGACGTGCGTTTACCCCCGGCATCAATTCAAGACAATCCCCTTCCATTTCAATCACCGTCTTCACTGATTTGCCGGTTTTCAAATAATTATGAACGTTGGCGGACAGCACCACCTCATCTTTTTCAATGAAAAACCGTGGTGCCTGGAGACGCACCATGAGATTCTTTTTGGTGGTGATGAGACTTTCCGCTTCCGCGACTTTGGCACCAAAGCCCATGGCCCAGGTCTTTACCTTCCAGCCGGTCAGATTATCCGGCATGGTCAGCGTAACTTTCGCACAACCGGTTTCATCGGTAATGATATCCGCCGCCCAGAAAGCAGCGTCTGCAAACGCTTTGCGGATAACAGGCGTAACTAATGGAGGCGCATCTGTCATGCCGCCGCCAGCCTGATCTGCAACCGCTTCTTCTTGCGCCACTGCAAAACCGACCTCTTTTTTTTCCGCAACCGATTTCATTTCCATTGAAGCTGCAGATGCAGGCATGGGCGCGTCTTTGCTTAAACGCCCTTCATTCTGGCGCATAACGTCCCCTTTGCCGCCGACGCCGGGCCGCATGGCCTGCACTTCATCCGTTTCCACATCCGCCGCCAGGTGACCAAATACCCCCAGGTTTTCCATGGCCTGTTCTCCGGATTTGATGAGGTTGCCAAAATATCGGTTCAGGTTCGAAGCGGTTGCCTCCTGGTGACTGCGGCGCCATTTCCAGAAAAATTTCCGGATATCCGGCACGTTGGACCCGCCGGAGATATATTCCAGGGCTTTGTCGTAAACGGTTACAACGGCTGACCCCACAAACGGTTCGCCTTTTGTGTCCGTCAGCTTGATGTTGATGACGGCTTTCTCTCCGGGTTTGAATTCCTCAGAAGACGGCGCCACTTCCAGGTTCAGGACACGTTTTTCAGGCGGCACAATGATTTCCCGTGTCGTGCTGTAGAGCTTTCCATCCGAGATGGTCAACGCTTCAACGAAAAAATTCGGCATGTCCTTTTGGGTAATGGAAATTTCTTCCAATGTACTTTTTCCCCGTATCCGGATAATCTTCGGCGCAAGATAAACGCCGTTGGCTGGCCGGACAAACAACGCCACCGTGCTGTTTTCCCGGTCCGTATTGATCCGGAGGCGTGCTTTTTCCCCTGGCCCGTATTCGCGTTTGTCCGTCACCAGTTCGATAGGGTCAAACCGGAAATTTTTCTTGTCCGCCGCATCCCCCATCACGGAAAAGACATATCCGCCTTCTATTTTATGGGCCGTCTGATGATCTGGTGCATCGGTCACTGTATATGAAAGCCGGTACTGGCCGGAGGCTGACGCGGTTAACTGCCGGGTGGCCCTTCCCTGATCATCGGTATCCAGGTTCCATGTCGCCACCGGTTTTTCTGTTGGCTGCATCTCTTTATCATAGGAAACCTTAAATAGCGTTAACACCCCCTTACCCCGCACCGGCTGGTTATCCAGGGTAAGCGCTGAAAAATCCGCGTGAATGGTATCGGCGGTCCGGTAATGCCCGCGGTCCACCCAGGCATAAACCTTAAACGGCTGCCGGGCTGCCAGCACCTGTCCCTTGCCCACAATGGTCCGGCGGGAAAGGTCGGTGACTTCCGCGGTAATCTCATACCGGTGGTCCTTATCGCCGTGCATCTCTTTTGCCGGACGGGTATCAATGGAGACTTTTAAAATGCCGTCTTCCGGGATATCCGTCTCGTTTTCCGCAATCATTTCCGGCGGCGGTGCCGCCCGGTAGATCCACCAGGGCCAGGGCCGGAAGCATCCCCACTCTTTCCAGCCCGGATACCAGGCATAATCGTAGGCAAACCACCAGTAGCCGGGGTCGTAAAACCAGTCCCAGTTTCCGGCCGGAAACCACTGGGCCATATGCTCGTATCGGAGAACCTTGTATTTGACCTTTCCCTCTTTTACGGGCTCACCAAAATAATAGGCCGCCTTTATCTCCGCTGTAATGGTTTCTCCCAGCATCACCGGCTCTGTCGGCGCTTTGACCGTGACTTCAAATTCCGGCTTTTTATATTCCTCCACCCGGAACGTTCCCCCGTTCCCATAAGTCCGGTTGTAAATCTGATAGACGCCCAGGGTCGCATCGGAAGGAAGTTCAAATTCATCGTCAATCCCGCCGTAGGCATCCGCCGTAAGGGTTTTTTCATACACCCGGTCCCCTTTGGGGTTTAAAATTTCAATGCTTATGGATTGGTTGGCGTAAACAGAAGAATCCGCCTGATCATATTTGGCCTGCCCGATCCATTGCTTGAATTTTACCGGTTGCGCGGGCCGGTATACCGGACGGTCGGTGATGGTGAACACCTTTGTCTGGTTATACTCCTGATCATACCAGTTCCCGTGCCATATGGAATTAAACCCCAGATAAGCGAAACGGCCATCATCACCGGTTGCGGTTATCAGCCACTGGAAATCCTGAGCCTGGTCTTCCGGCTCCGGCGTGACCAGTCCGTCTGTATTCGTATAGGCCGCAAACTGTTTGATCTCGGTTTTATAGAAGTTCCATTTCACGTTCTCGTGCTTATACCCGAAAAATTCCAGATTGATATGGGAAAGGGGTTCACCGGTCACCGCATCGGCCACAAAATACAGATTCTTTTTATCAAGGGGCTTGTGAACGATCACCGTGTCATTTAACCAGATCACGATGCGGCTGGCCTGTCCGCCGGCAAGGGTGGCCTTCAACAGATACGCCCCGGCTTTTTTCAAAGGGGTCTCCACCGTCACCCGCCGGTCCCAGTGGTTTTCCCGTGGGGTTAACGCCATGGACCAGCCGGCTGCTTTTTCCCCCAGATATTTTTTCTCGTTATTTTCCACCAGACGCCAGCCGATATTATCAAGATTGATTTTCTGCCAGTCCATTTCATTGGGGCGGCTTTTGATGTAGGCTTTTACATCCGCCAGCAGTTGGGGCACCTTTATTTCATATGCTTCAAAATCAACATTTTTGGCGTTTCTGAACCGGAATTCAACGGTGGCTCCCTTGCCTTTCTTATTTTTTTGGTAAGGCTGTGTCATGACCGGTTCAAACTGGCCCCAATTATCCATAATCTGTGCGCGTTTTTCTTTGGCCCCGTTATAAGTGTCTTTGGACAGATTTGGAAGTTCCAGAACCTGCTGCCAGCATGCCGCCGCTTTCGGGTAAATGCGGCGGTTGGTGTAAATATCCGCCAGGGTTTGCAGCGCATTTTCCCGGTATCCATTTTGGTTAACAGCTAAGATTTTGTATATTTTGATATAATTGAATTCATCCGGCAGATGAAACCGTTTCACACCGGTTGCCAGTTTTGCGATGGATTCGTCATCCGCCAGCGTATGCACCGCATAGGTGCCGGATGCTTCTTCCGCATCGTCAGCGCGTCCCCACCAACCGTAACTTGCCATGGTCTGAACACCGAACTGCTGCCGGAAGAAACCCGCCATGGTCCAGAGAATCGAATCTTTTAAGCCGGGATTTTTTTCCACGGCCTTCATCATGCACCAGCGCCAGCGCTCGCCATCATTTACAGCGGACTCAAAGGACTCCGGCGTTTTATAAAACACCGGGTTCCCCTCGATATCCACCGCCGCCCCTCGTGTCTCACCGCCCCAGTAGGCGTAGCCGTCCTCGTAATCCGGCAATTGACGGATATCCGTTAACGCCTGGAGCTCCCAGGATGCCTGATTATTATACCGGTTGATCAGCCACATACCTGCAAAGGAATGGTAAAAACCGGCGGCGGAACCCGTGTCTTCATCTGTTTCAGCAATTTTCATTGCCCGGACCATCAACTGCAATGAACACACCCGGTCCCGGTCCAGTGCGTTCACGTACTTCCCCCCGCCCCGGTGGGGGCCCCGTTCAAATTTCCCGGCAATCATATAGCCGGAGTGATCCGTATTTTGATAGCTCTGGGCAGCAGACCATAATAACTGCCAGTTGCCGGGGTGACGGTCGATGACTTTTTCCCTGAGAGCGTCTGTCTCATTCTGGCGGTTTAAATTCACCAGGCAGTTGATGGCCATGTTCATGTCATTGCCCACCATGCCGGGCACATTTTCCGGCGCATTGTCCGGGCGATCCAGCAATTTTTCGTATAAGACAAACGCTTCTTTGTAATTGCCGTCATTATATTGTTTTTGGGCGGCAGTTCGCTGGCTGCTGATATTTTCGGGAGCATCGGAACAGGCATCCGGCAGATTGAACAATAAAACGCCGCCTGCAAATACCAGTATCGTCAGAATCAGCGGGGACAGGCATGGCCGGAATATCGTAAACAGTCTCTTTCGGATGGTTGTCGGGTGATTTGCCATGATCTGTTCCTCCAGCAAATGATTGATGGAAATTGAAATTCAGAGATTCTTTTAAGACTGGGTGAAAGTGTAGCACAAAAAACTGCCATCACAATTCAATTAAATGCAAAAAAAGGGGGTGGGGATTTTACATTTGTTTTACAAAAGAGTCTGAAGATGGGCACGCTTTGCGCGACAGGGTTCGCCGCTCCGTTGGGAATTTCAATGTCGTCGGCGACAACTTCTTCCCCCAGCACCGTTTGACAGGATACAAACAGCCCCATTCCTCCCTGATAGTTTTTCGCGAACAAAATAAATACTTTGCATGTTAGGGCGTTACGTGGTAATGATGCCTAAAAATAAACTTGGGGTAAGCGGCCAGGCGGACTTGAAACAGCGGAAATATCAGGAGTGGAATTGAATCTTGACTCTTAAATAATGTTATAGAGAACGAATTGGCAAGATTAAAGATTTGATTTTTATCGCCCCGTTAAAACAAAAAAACACGGTGAAAAAATGGACTATATGGATAATAAAATTATTACAGGTATTATATTGTTCATTATTCTTGGATTATTGGGATGGTTTAAAATTAAGGGATTCTCTATATTTGATCGTCACAAAATATATAAATGGCTTAAATCAAATACTAAAGATAACCCTGGCGAAAGCCATGTTGATACGATTACAATTGCTAAAGGAAATAAACTTCCCGAAGATCGAGTGCGAAGCGCCTGCATGTCTTGTGACAAAATTTATCGTTATTCTAATGGCAAGGAGCAATGGAGTGTTTGGCGCAAGCAACCACAAAGCGTTTGTTGATTTCCAAAAAAAATGTAACTGATTTTTCTGATTATTTTGACTGTGACAGTTATTTTCCGGATTATTTAAACTGGATTCGCTGCGCTCAATCATTTTATTGGGTTTTTTAAGGCATAGG
>JBAQUK010000189.1:0-1744 GCA_049297455.1 Desulfosalsimonadaceae bacterium
CATACATTTCATGCATAATATTTTAAATATATTGAATTTTTATGATTTTTTGACGCGACCTTCCTGTTGAAGGTCTTAAAACGGGTTGATTACGCTGCCAGCCGCCCCTGCTTTTCCTGGCGATGCAGCTTTTTCAATTCTTTTTGCTGTAACATATGACCGATAATCTGGATATTTCGAGCCACAACGGCCAGAGCGATATATCGCTTAAATCTATCAATGCCGTGATCCGGGCACCGATCCAGTCCATGATTTTCAAGAGCATTGATTGAGGATTCAACAGCCGAATGTTTGCGTCTGGCGGCTTTGAATTCTTCGGAACTTTCAATCTCTTTGTTAATTGCCGAAAGCTTCCCTTTTCTGGGAAGATAAACTTTTTCCAGTATTTCAGGGAGTTTTGCCTGGTTGTACGGTGAGTGAAAACCTTTGTCAAAACTGCATGCACCAAAATCCGGGAATCGGTGCCGCACTTCCTCAATGATGGAGACCGCAATTTGATCGTCGGTTTCGTTTTGCATCACGCGATGGTGGAGAATGAACTGGAACTGATCTTTGACAATACAGACCTTTAAGCCCAGTTCCACCGGAACGCCGGCTTTGCCTTTGCTGATCCATTCGGTGTGCGGCTCAAATAGTGAAAAAACCTTTTCGGCATGGGGAATGCTTTCACCAACGATCACTCTTCGGCGAATCTGATCGATCTGTCTTTCGGCATGATGGATATATTCCTGAATTTCCATGATGCGATAATCCACTATAATATTAATTGGTTGAATGCCAACAAGCGTTTCTTTGACTCTGTCGACATAATAATGGGCCTGATCGATAAGTTCCTGATGAGCGCTGATAATCAGCCGCTCTCTTTCAGCCTTTTTGTCGGGATCTTTTAAAGCGGCTTTTCTTAACAACTGGGCGGAACGGAGCAATCGTTTTATTTTACGGATGTGGTGACTGCCCTGGCGCCACTCGGAAAGATTAATGAATCCGCACACGCTCATGACCAGACTGATCATTTTCCGGATGGCAGTGAAAAGCAGAGTAATATCGGTTGGAAACTCCACATTGGTTTCAACCACGAAAGAGTCGCAACTGCCGGTCAGTTTTTCATCTTTTTTTTTACCAGCGATCTGGTGTCCAAATTTAATAACGATCTGGTTTATTTTATCCAGAATCTCCGGTGTGAAAAGGGAGATATTATCCTTTAAGGTCTGGAGTCCATATTGATAATCGGCATCCATTATCCCGTGGCCGAGCATCTGCCGGAGCGTATTGTGATTATTGGCAATTTCCTGGAGCTTGTCATAATTCCAGTTGCAATTCAGGCGCAAGGTTCCAAGAACAAATATTATCCATAAATCCATACCCTTACGGCCATTTTTGGGATCGACATGAGAAGGAATAAGTTCGGTCAACACCTCAAAGACCTGGTTGCGAACCTCCGGATTGCCATGTATCGCCTGGAGGCCTATGAGCAGCTTTGGTATTTCATCCCTGGAGCGGAGGTCAATCTTGATTTTGGAGATTGCGGTTTCTCCAATTTTCATTTGCATGTCGATGATTTTTCGCATATTTTTTCCTGAAGATTTTTTAAAAAATGGTTGCCGGGCTGCGTAACAAAATCGAAAAAAATTGATTATAATAAATAAATTCAAAATATTATAATTTTAGTAAAAATTTTTGTCAAGTAAAAAACGAAAAAAATTGCCATTTTATTAAAAAACTTCAATCAAAACTATTTTTGTAA
>JBAQUK010000190.1:0-21111 GCA_049297455.1 Desulfosalsimonadaceae bacterium
CGCCATTTCCGTGCACTGGGTTTTTGCAACCAGGGAATACTCGACAAAGGGAGGGGAAATGTTCAAGTTCAGATTCATTCCCGCCCGGGCGATGGCGCGGCCGGTTTCAATCCGTGCGAACATATCGAAAATCCGCTGCTTGGTGGTATAATGTTCAATCAGGGGTTTGCCGCCCTGAACCCTTTCCTTGGTGTAATTCAAGGCTTCGTCAAATGCCGCCCGGGACAGACCGACAGACCAGGAGGCCATGCACAGATTGGCGGAAGCCAGAATGATATCCAAAATCGGCACATAAAAATCCGGATCAGCAAACATATAGTCTTTGGGAATCCGCACATCGTCAAAATAGATTTCCCCCTGGTTCAAGTCTCTTTGGCCGATCTTTTCCAGCGGTTTTCCCTTGGAAACGCCCGGAAGATCCAGTGGAACGATGCAGACCCCGTTGCCCGCAAACCCTTTTGACGGATCTATCTGCACATGAAGCATGGCATGGGTGGCGATGGTGCCCCCGGAAACCCATGCGGATTTCTGGCCGTTCAGCACCCATTCATCGCCATCCAGTTTTGCCCGTACATTTCCTTTCATGTTGGGCGAACTAAAATACTCTTCCCCGACCGCAATCACATCAGACCCATGCTCGGGCTCGGTGATGGCCCAGCATCCCCGAATACTGCCATCTGTGCAGTCGCAAAAGGGTTTCACAAATTTTTCGATAAGTTCATCATTATTGGTCATGCAGATACAGTAAAACGGGAAACACACCACCGTGGTCAGAAGCGCAAGGCCGAAACTTCCCCATGCCAGTTCCTCAAAAACGATATTTGTCTGCAGGGGTGAAAGTCCAAGGCCGCCATAATACTCGGGCAGAAGGATTTTATGATATCCCAGCGAGTAGGCTTTTTTCAGAAACGGCCACAATGGGGAATCCGCTGCAATCCCTTCTTCAGCTGTCATTCGATCCAGCAGTTTGGCAACCGGCCGCATTTCCTTTTCAGCAAACTGATGGGCCGCATCTTTTAAGGCAATGTCGTCTTCCGTTAAAGCAAGATTGATATCAAAATATTTCATAAATACCCCCCGTATGAATTACATCGGTAAATTGAATTTTTTGCAGTATTCCGGATACAGCGCCTGACCGGGTTTAAGCAAGGGAAGCAGCTGCAAAACCTTTCCTACCGGTCCTTTTGCAATAATCTGCCGCATCGCCAGCGCCTTGGGGATGAATACCTGCTTCAGCCAGAACTTATGGACCGTGTCCCCATCCATCTTCATGGTGACCGTCGGCACCTTGGCTTTTGCTGCATCTTCAAAAACCGGACCGTTTCCATCCACGAACATGGTGACTTCCGGCTCATCCACCACAAACAAAATGCTCATATTGGCCGCTTTGAGATTGGGACCGAATTCCGTTTCATTGATCATTTTCATCCAAAGTTCGCCAAATAATTCGGTGGCCACTTGTTTTGTAAAAATTGGCATGATTTTTCTCCCTGATTAATAATTGATTGAAATAATTTGTGCAGTTGACAGTAACGGATCAAAATTTACTGTTAAAAACATTGCTAAGTAATGCAACCATCGTGCCATTGTTTTTTGTTTTTAATTGCCTGAATTTAAAAACATATATGAAAAGCCATGGTTTTGCCGATGACGAACTTGTCAATATTTTGACACATGAGTGTCAAAATATTGACAAGTTCTATTTTTTTCATTAAAATGACTCCCGGTTTTATTTGATGAAATTTTTATCGTAAGGACCATCCGATGAAAAAGACTCTTCCTGATTTTTCCGACGAACAATGGCGGTTTTTAGCTGTTTTGGACGCATTTGACACGGGAGTTCCCATACATATCGCCGGTCATCTGGCGCCCTTAGTGCCGGGTCCTTTGTTTGATGTGCTCACCCGGTCAAAAGAGCTGGGGTGGATCGTTCAAAACGGAGAAGATCATTTTGCTGCAACCCGGAGCCTTGGGATGGCGGCTCAAAATAAACTGACGGAAATTAATTCTCCGGAATATCTGGAAATACTCATAGACCGTTTAAATGAATTGAAGCTGGAACCCGATGTAAAATCCAAAATGGTGGTTCGGCTGATGGATCAAGGCGGGCTTGAAAAGAAAGCGGCCAATGATGATGTAAAAATCGCGGAAAGCGCACTCAGCGATGGGAACCATGAAAAAGCCTGGATCCATTTTCAAAAGGCCGCCAAACGGTTAATGAATTTATCGGATGACAAGGAGTGCAGTGCCTGGTTTATTTCAACGGTTCAGAAATTGTCCAATCTCTCATTTATATTAGGCAAGGAACTGACTTCCCTGCCCGAATATTTGCACAGGGCGCATGAAGTTGCCGCAACTCTCGGTGATAAGCGGTCCCATGCACTGATAAACATGCATTTGGGAAGGCTTTATTATTTTTCCGACAGACGATCTGACGCGCTGATTGCCCTGTCAGTGGGGTTAAACGAGATTGAAGAGCTGGGAGATGAAGATATTTTAGACCAGTCAGCAGGATTTTTAGGCCTGTATTATTATATGCAGGGCCTGTTTAAAGATGTACTGGTGCAACTGGAAAGGGCTGAGAGGGTTTCCGAATCACAGCGTAAAGATCAGTTAGTCAATCCTATAGTGCCGGTCCTCATGGGTTACTGCTTTGCATATCTCGGGGAATTTCATCGGGCAATCGGGAATTTGGACAGCAATTGGCGCATCGCAAAAGAGCGGTCCAATGCCACCATGGCCATGTCGCTTCGAGTCATTCTGGGGACCGTATTGATCCTGATTAACCGGGAGAAGGAGGCCGCCGTTCATATCGATGCGGCAGTCAAAGAAGCCAGAGAAAGAAAGAATGCATTGGCATTATATCTGGCAAAAGGCGCCTTGGCCCTTCAATTAATCAAATCCGGGCAGGTGGTGAAGGCCCATGAATTGCTGACGCAAACCTTTGAGGAAGCGACAGCTGCGGGATTTATTCGTCAGTTTTCATCCCCCTGGATTCTTGAAATGCTGTTTGAGTTTGAAAAACTGGGCCTTGCGCCGATTCCCGGCTTAAGTTTCCGCCAGGCCATGGACCGGGCGATTAAAGAGAACAATATCCATTTGCATGGCGTGGCCCTGCGGCTGGTGGCGCAAAAAAAAATTACGGAAAACCTTTCCACTGATGATGTAAAAACCGATCTGATCAAAAGCCGGGAATACCTCGAACGATCCGGTGACATCATTCAACTGTCAAAGACAATGATTGAGATGGCCCGTCTTGAACTGGCCACGGGGAATCAGAAAGAAGCCCGGCTTTATGCGCAAACCGCCTGGAAAGTGCTGGGCGGATACGCAGCGGATTTTTTCCCGGATGATTTAAGTTATCTCTTGGAGTCGGAAGATTATGTGAAACACTCCCAGGAGTCGGTGGAACGGTTTATTGAACTGACGGAATCCATGTTCCCGGTTTACAACCAGGATGAAATACTGACCCGTGCGGTGATTGCCACCAACCGGTTTTTTGATGCGGAAAGGGGCGGTCTGTTCTGGTTTCCGGGCGGCAAAATGACGAAAAACCCTGAACTGCGGGCTTCCTGCAACTTATCGTTAAGCGATATTTCGGAATCCGGATTTAAAAATTCCTTTAAATTCCTTTTAACGGCATTTACGGAAAACCGCCCGATTATCAGGCGTAATATAGAGCCCCATCCGAATTCGCCGGGCAGAACCGTTAAGGCCGTTTTATGCCTTCCGGTGGAAGTGAGCGGCAAGGTCCGGGCGGTGATATATCATGATAATTCCTATCTGGAAGATTGCTTTGACTCTTTGAATCCGGAAATCATCAGTAAAGTCGGCAGCCACATCAGCCGGCAAGTGGCGAGAATCTATGATTATTTTCGTCTCAGGGAAGAGCGCAATGATTTGATTTCCGAAAAATCACTTCAGGACGCCGCAATGGATGAAAAACCGCTGATTTATAAATGCAGCCGGATGACAAACATTATTTCTCAGCTCGATAAAGCCGCGGTTTCCGATTCAACGGTCTTGATACTGGGCGACACCGGGGTCGGCAAAGAATTGATCGCCCGCCGGATTCATTCCATGAGCAAGCGAAGCAAAAAACCCTTTATTATTGTCGATCCCAATACGATTCCGGAAGGACTGATTGAAAGCGAACTGTTCGGTCACGAAAAAGGGGCGTTCACCGGTGCAGACCGGCAGATAAAAGGCAGGCTGGAACTGGCGGACCAAGGGACATTATTTATCGATGAAATCGGGGAACTGCCCAAATCCATTCAGGTAAAGCTGCTCAGGGCCATCCAGGAACGCAGTTTTTTCAGGGTTGGCGGCACCCGGATGCTCCACTCGGATTTCAGGCTTATTGCCGCAACCAACCGGGACCTGATCGCGGAAGTCAAAGCGGGCAGGTTCCGGGAGGATCTGTATTACCGGTTAAATGTGGTTCCCTTCAGGATACCCTCCCTCAAAGAAAGAGCGGATGACATCCCTTTGCTGGCAAATCATTTTTTGGCCAAGTATTCCCGGAAATATCATCGTGCGGATCTGATGATTGATCCTGAGACAGAATCATTGTTAAAAAAATACCACTGGCCGGGTAATATCAGGGAACTTGAAAATATTATTGAACGCTCGGTCCTGCTCTCATCCGGTAATCGTCTTGAGATAGACCTTGCAATTGCCGGAAAAAGCGAGAGCAATGATTCCTTTTCCGACCATCCCACGATTGATGAATTGCAGAAACGATATATCAATTATATACTCAATAAAACAGATGGGAAAATCAGCGGGCCGAGTGGTGCCGCTGAAATTCTGGGATTAAAGCGGACCACCCTGATCGCCCGGATGCGGAAATTGGGGATGCGATAAACTTAGGTGATCAGGAGATATTATAAACTACAATCGATATACTATAAAAATACGGATGGACAGCAAGCTGAAGAAATGGGGACGAAAGCGAACAAAAAAATAGAAAAGTTACGGGAAGACATCTCCAACAAGCATTTGCCAAAAGAAGTGATTGATTGAATAGGCTACCTCGTTAAAAGTGAAAATGATGACCATTTGACTGATATGTATAATAAAATAGCCAATCGCCTTGCTAACGGCTTTTTTACCAAAATAATAACTTATTATAGAATCAAATCAACCCGTCTTAAAACTATCCATTAATTTTTTGACACACATCCATTGCCGCATGCAGCGGTTTTCCGTCCAACAACAGGGCTGGAACCGCGCCGATAAGGGAATTGGTGAGAATCACCAGTTCTGCTGAAAACAGGTCGGCCAACATGATTTTCCGGATGTGAAAGGCGTATCCGATTTTTTCAAGACGCCGCAACACCTGTTGTTCCATCACGCCTGGCAGCACATGAGGGGATTCGGGTTGGACCACGGTAAGACCTTCGATCAGCAAGATATTGGCGGTACTGGTTTCCGACACGGACCCGTCCGGATTTAAAATCAGGGCCTCATCTGCGCCATTATTGGCTGCCCAGTTTCCGGCAAGATAATAATATAAATAATTCAAAGTCTTGTGATCAGCCAGCGGCGTTTGACGCGGGTGGGGATAGGTGGCGAGGCTCAGGCCGGAGTTCTTGACAATGCCGGGCCGCGGGGGATATTTCCGGGCGGATACCACAAGCTGATGATGAAACGGAGGCTCTGTCCGGTCCCCATGAAACACCATGATTTTGACGGCGGCAATTTCATTTTGAAGGCTGTTGCGGTCAATGACTTGGCAAATCACATCTTTCCAGGTCAGGTCCGGGCAAGGGGGCTGAAACAGGCTGTTCCATGATGCATCAAACCGACGGATATGGTCATCCAGAAACTGCGGGACACCGTTTTCCACCCGGATGGTCTCAAAAAATCCGTAACCGTATTGCACTCCGAGATCCCCCAACGGCAATACCGCTTCCTTTTTTAACACCAGCCGGCCGTTCTGCCAGACCCATTCCTCCGTCTCACAAGGAGCCTTCTCCGCCTGAAGAACCCCCATCAGGGTTTTGCCCTTGTGAAGGGTTTCATCAAATTCTTCCGAAGGGTCGGAGTCATAGACTACGCCGCCCCCCACGGAAAACACCATCCGGTTCTGATGGACCGTTGCGGTCCGGATGGCGATGGACAGATCCATGGTGTCATGAAAGCTTACATAACCGATGGACCCGGTGTACACATGACGCCGGACCGGTTCCAGCTCGTCAATGATTTCCATGGCCCGGATGCGGGGGCAGCCGGTGATGGAGCCGCCGGGAAAAGCGGCCTTAAGCAGGTCCACACTATCTTTATCCGGCATCAATTCTCCCGTCACCACCGACACCAGGTGAAATACATTGTGATATTTCTCCAGACGCCGGTGCTGGGCAACCCGGACTGTTCCGCCCCGGCACACCCGGCCCAGGTCATTTCGCATCAGGTCCACAATCATGGACAATTCCGCGTCGTCTTTCGGGCTTTGCAGGAGATCATCCGAAAACGCTTTGTCTTCCGCAGGGGTCAGGCCCCTGGGCCGGGTGCCCTTGATGGGCCGGGTTTCCACATGGTTTCCGGATCGTTTTAAAAACCGTTCCGGCGAGGTGGAAATTATCTGATGGTCCCCTGCGTTCACAAAAGCGTAAAACGGGCCGGGTGCCGTCTCATACAGGGTTTTAAACATGGAAAACGGGGAGCCTGAAAAATCCGTTTCAAACCGCTGGGACAGGTTCACCTGGTAGATATCGCCGGATTTGATGTAATCCTTAATTTTTTCAACCGCATCCATATAAGCGGACCGGGTGAAGGAGGAACGCAGGCCGGTTGCGCCGCCGGAAAAACCATTATGGCGGACGGGGCCGGAGGCCATTGCGGATGCAAGGGTCTCCATATCCGTTCCCGCTGCCGGGCCGCCCGAGTCCTTGCGGTTTGGGGTGCAAACCCAGGTCTGTCCGGTGGTTTTGTCGTGTATGACAATGGCGGACGGGGCAAAAAAACACAAATGGGGCAGGCCGGTATCGTCTATGGAGGTCCGCGGCAAAGCTTCCACCGCATCCTTTAAATCATAGGACAGGTAACCGAAAAGTGCCGCGCCCACCGGAATGGCCGGGTTATCAAAGGCCACCCCATAACGGCGCATCACCTGCCGCAGAAGATCAAAGGGATCGCATTCCAGGCAAACGGTTTGGCCGAAGACGTTTAAGCTGGCTTGCCGCCCGCGGGCTTTTATAATAAGCCAGGGACGGATGGCCAGGATATGGTATCCGGCACAGTCCATATCCCCCCCGCTCATCAGCACCACCGTACCCGGCTCTTCTGAAAACCGCGAGGCCAGGTCCAGAAACGGTTCGGTTAACGCAAACGGCGCAACCGATATGCTTTTGATGCCTCCGGTGCTGGATTTTAATGAATTTAAATAAAATTCAATTTCTTGTGTCATATCTGACAATACCCTGTATTTTATAACTATTTTTTTACGCAGCCATCAGGTTTAAAAAATTTTCCATCAGTTTAAATCCATGGTCGGTCATAAAGCTTTCCGGATGAAACTGAACCCCCACCAGGGGCCAGACTGCATGGGCGATTCCCATGATCACCCCGTCATCGCTGGTCGCCGTAACCCGGAGATCGGGTGAGACGATGCGAATCGCCAGGGAGTGATACCGGGCCGCCGTAAACGGTGACGGCACGCCTTTAAAAATGGATTGCCGGGCATGATGCACCGGGCTGGTTTTTCCGTGAACCGGGACCGGGGCGCGGACGGTTTCCCCGCCAAACGCCTCGTTGATGCACTGCATCCCCAGACATACCCCCAGAATCGGGATTTTACCGGCAAACGCCTTTATCAGGGGAACCGACACCCCGGCGCTCGCGGGATCTTTTGGCCCCGGACTGATTAAAATGCCATCGGGCGCACATCGGGCGATTTCCGCCACACTGATTTTATCAGATCGGCGTACCGTTATCTCAAGGTCAAATCCCATCAGCATCTGAACCAGGTTGTGGGTAAATGAATCATAATTGTCAATAACGAGCATGTGCCCCAATTTTTGCCCCTTCCAAATAAAAAAACGCCGCCCGGACGAGTCTGGGTGGCGTTTGCCTGTTTCATAACTCATATTGATAAAAATTTTACATGATCATTTAATTGCCATTTTTTAAATGCAATATCCGCAAATAGCAAGCAGAATGTGAGGGCGGACCATATCCCGGCAGCGGCATAATTTTACGGCGCCATGCATTCCGGGAGCACTCCAAAATAGCCCATAATATTTTGATATTTATTGATTTTGTTTTTTTATTGACATCATAAACCAATCAACCATATGATACAAGTCCTTGTGAATTTAACGACCCGTTTCTTCATGGCGACACAAAGGCCGGTTGACCGTGACCACAACGAACAAAGAGAGATTAAACCGGTTTTATGAGCACTTTTCCGGTTCGGATAACGTGCTGATCGTCATTAATGCCGATCCGGACGCCATTGCCAGCGCCATGGCGGTTAAACGGCTTTTGTGGAGAAGGGTGGCCGGCGTCACCATATCCAACATCAACGTCATCACCCGGCCGGACAACATGGCCATGGTCCGCCTTCTCGACGTTCCCCTGGTGCATGTTTCCAAAGTGGATATCGGCCAGTATAAAAAATTCATCATCATTGATTCTCAGCCCAGCCATAACCAATGCTTTCCCGCCATCAAATACACGGCCATCATCGATCATCACCCGGATGATAATATCTCCGCACCATATACGGATATCCGGCCGGAATACGGGGCCACCGCCAGCATGATGACGGAATACCTGCGGGCGGCAAAGATAAAACCTTCCGCGAAACTCGCCACCGGCCTGTTTTACGCCATTAAAACCGATACCTCCGATTTTGAAAGAAAAGCCACCAATGAAGACATGCGGGCTTTTCAATTTCTTTTTAAGCACGCCAATATTCACCTGGCCCGAAAAATCGAACAAGTGGATTTCCGCCTGGATTTTTTAGATGACTTTAAAAAAGCCATCAATGATTATGTATTGAAGAACAACAAGATTTTTGTTTACCTCGGACCCGTTAAAAATCCGGATATCTGTGTGCTTCTTGCGGATTTCTTCATGCGGTTCAACCTGGTTACCTGGAGCGTGATTTCCGCGATCCATGACAACAAGCTCATCGTTGTGGTGCGAAATGACGGTTCCGGCAAAGACGCCGGTTCGCTGATGTCTGCTGAATTCGGCAAATTCGGATCAGCGGGCGGCCACAGAAGCATGGCGCGGGCGGAAGTGTCCATTGACCTGCTGCAATCCCGGACAGATGTTTACAATGAAGGCAAGTTGTTGAAATGGCTGATCAAAAAATTTGAAAAACCGTCCGGACGAACCGGAAAACCAAAAAAACCGGGACCAAATAGCGGATCATGAGTTTTTATCCTGTAAATCTCGACATTAAAAACCGGGGCTGCCTGGTGGTGGGCGGCGGGGCCGTTGCCTCGCGCAAAGCCAAAACCCTTGCGGAGTGCGGGGCCATCGTCACCGTGGTAAGTCCCAAATTTTCCCAATCTTTGCGGGAACTTGAAAAAACCGCCACGGTGACCCTGGTTTGCCGGCCCTATGAAACGTCGGACCTGGACGGCAAGTTTCTGGTTATCGGCGCCACCAACGATGAGGCGTTGAACCGCCGGATCAACGCGGATGCGGAAACCCGGCATATGCTGTGCAACATCGCGGATGTTCCGGACATCTGTAACTTTATCCTGCCGTCCATTATCAGACGCGGCGACCTGGTCATCGCGGTCTCCACCTCCGGGAAAAGCCCGGCGTTCGCCAAAAAACTGAGGAAAGACCTTGAAAAAAATTTTGGGGATGAGTATGGGCGGTTTCTTGCGCTCATGGGGGCCGTCAGAAATAAATTATTGTGCACCGCCCATGCGCCGGAAGCGCATAAACCGCTGTTTGAACGCCTGATTCATCATAACCTCCTGGAATTGATCAAAAACGACCAAAAGGCAGAGATCAACCGCTTGTTGTTTGAGATTTTGGGAAGTGGGTATGATTATGATGAACTCGTCAACTCATGACTTTTTAAAGAATAGATAAGGATCAGGTGTTGGCCTCCCTCCATTTTATCATTATTATGCTTTATCTGTTCAGCTCAGCCGGGTATGTGATATTTCTGTTCGCCCAGAAAGAGCTTTTTCACCGATTATCCTATGCCGTGCTGATGGCCGGGTTTGTGGCCCATACCGCATGGATCGGGTATGAATTTATTCGGATCGGACATATTCCGGCCCACAACCTCCAACATACCCTTTCCCTTGCCGCCTGGTGCCTGACCGGTGTTTACCTTCTGATGAGATACCGGCTCCGGCTGAACATGCTGGGGGTTTTTGCCGCCCCCCTGGCGTTGGTGATCATGACTGCCGCATTTTTTGTTCCGGAAGCCGCAACCGCGCCGAACCAATTATTTAAAAGCCTGTGGCTGGTGGTCCATATCGTCATCCTGTTCATCGCCGAAGCGTCCATGGCCCTTGCCTGCGGTACGGGCATATTATACCTGATTCAGGAACACGGGATCAAAACCAAATCCAACCGGTTCTTCTTAAAGCGGCTGCCGTCTCTGGAGTTTCTGGACAGAACCGGATATGCGTTTATCGTCAGCGGGTTCACCCTGCTCACCATCGGGCTGATCGCCGGGTTTGTCTATGCCCAGCTTGTCTGGGGAAGGTTCTGGAGCTGGAACAACAAGGAAATCTGGTCCATGATCACCTGGCTGATCTATGCGGCCCTCCTGCACGAACGGCTGGTGGCCGGCTGGCGCGGACGCCGGGCCGCCATCATGGCCATCATCGGATTCGCGGCGCTCTTGTTCACATTTCTGGGGGTCAATTTCCTGCTGGAGGGTCACCATGACGAATTTACCAGGTGGTAATGGCGAATCCATCATGGTCCCGGACAAGGGTCCGGATCCGTCCCACATTCTCCTGATCGGTATGAACCATAAGACGGCGCCGGTGGAAATGCGTGAAAAACTGGCATTTTCACCGGAAGAAGCCGCCGCCGCGCTGAACACATTCCGCAGCTCGCCAGGCATCGTTGAGGCGATGATCATCTCCACCTGCAACCGGGTGGAAGTGATCCTGATCGTCAAAAATCTATCCCGGGCCGTTGACATCGTTTTTTCCTATATGGGTGAAACAAAATCCATATCCCCCGACCGGCTGAAAACCCTTGCATACGTTTTTTCAGGGGACCGGGCTGTTCGGCATGTGTTCCGGGTGGCCGCCAGCCTGGATTCCATGATGATCGGCGAGCCCCAGATCCTCGGCCAGGTCAAGGATGCATTTAAGGCATCGGTAATTGCAAAAACCACCGGCGTGATTCTCAACCGCCTGATGCATAAGGCGTTTTCAGTCGCCAAACGGGTCCGCAGCGAAACCGGCATCGGCGGGCATGCGGTTTCCATCAGCTATGCGGCCGTGGAACTGGCGAAAAAAATTTTTGATACCTTAGACGATAAAACGGTGCTGCTGGTGGGGGCGGGCGAAATGGCGGAACTGGCGGTGGAGCACCTCATCCGCAATGCCGCATCCGGAAACCTGCTGGTGGCCAACCGGACGTTTTCAGCAGGCGTGGCCCTGGCCGAACGGTTTAACGGCTCCGCCATCCGCCTGGAAGAAATCCCTGAAAAATTAAAAATAGCGGATATTATTATCAGTTCAACCGGATCGCCGAACTACGTCATCACCCGGAGCCAGGTCCAGCCCATCATGCGGTCGAGAAGAAACCGACCCCTGTTTTTTATCGATATCGCGGTCCCCCGGGACATCGATCCGGCCATCAACCGGCTTGACAATGCCTATGTGTATGACATTGACGACCTTCAGGGCGTTATCAGTGAAAACATCGAAACCCGGCAGGCGGAATCCGTCAAGGCGGAACGCATTGTGGATGAATCGGTCATCAAATTTATCGAATGGCTGGGACATCTGGATGTGGTGCCCACCATTATCGGATTAAGGAAAAAACTGGACACGATTGCGGCCGCGGAAATGGAAAAAACCCTGCACTCCCTGAATCACTTATCATCTGATGACCGGCAGGCCATTGAACGCATGACAGAAGCAATGGTCAAAAAAATCCTCCATGACCCCGCCCTTTTTCTGAAAAATCCGGGGTCCCATCGAAATAAATCCGTTTACTTAGACTTTGCCCGCAAGTTGTTTAATCTGGACAACTGACCGCGCACATTGGCCTTGACTTTTCCATAAACCCTTATAGTTTATAGAGGGATTTAAAATTTTTTTCTTTGCATTTGAAAAAAGATATGGTAATTCTTCCATCTCTGAAAAAGCCGATATCGATTTCAGGAGATGAACAGCGAGAGCGATGCTTTATTTTATGCCTGATTACGAAAAGGGGGGCAACCGGATATGAAAAAAAAAGATCTGGAATATTTTAAAGAGCTGTTGGCCAAGCTTCAGGAAGATTTACTGAACCAGGCCGATACGACCGTTTCCGACATGAATACGCCCAAAGGGAATTTTCCCGACCCCGCCGATCGCGCCTCCTATGAAGCGGACCGCAATTTTGAACTGAGGATCCGGGACCGGGAGCACAAGCTCATTAAGAAAATCAGAAACGCCCTGGACCGCATCGAAAACGGCACGTTCGGCATTTGTGAAAAATGCGGAGAAGACATATCCATTAAACGGCTTCAGGCCCGGCCCGTCACCACCCAGTGCATTGACTGCAAAACCAAAGAAGAGGCGTTAGAGAAGGCGCTTGGAATATAGTTCCGGAAATTTGATCGATTTACACATCCATTCCACTGCGTCCGACGGATCGGTTGATCCCCTTGACCTTGTTGCGCTTGTCGAAAAAGCCGGTTTAAAGGCCTTTGCCCTGACCGACCACGACGCCATTGACGGTTCCAAAGCAATTTTGCGGAACAGGCATCTTCTCGGCCCGGTTCAATTTCTGACCGGGGTTGAAGTCAGCGTCGGGTCCAGTGATTTTCCGGGCATCAAGGGAAGTTTTCACATTCTGGGATACGGCTTTGACCCGGAACATCCCGAGCTCAATCACGCCCTGCAAGTCCAGCAAGCTGCCAGAAAAAACAGAAATCCCCAGATTATCAACTTGTTGAATGATCTGGGGATGGCTATTTCCTTAGAAGACGTGATCCAGGCATCCGAGCCAAACGCTCAGATCGGGCGGCCGCATATCGCCCGGCTGATGGTGAAGCGGGGATTTGTCAAAACCATCGATGAAGCCTTTGACCGGTATCTGGGAAAAGACCGTCCCGCTTATCTTGACAAACCCCGCATCGAAGCGGGGGATGCCATTGCGCTGATTGAAGCCGCAGGCGGCATTGCGGTTCTGGCCCACCCCGGACTGCTCAAAATGGCGAATGCCGAAGACTATGACCTTCTGATAGCCAAGCTGGTGTCCATGGGGCTTCGGGGCCTGGAAGTTTTTTACACGGGACATTCTTCAGAGCAAAATGTTTTCTTTTCGAATTTAGCTTCAAAATACCGGTTGCTGGTCACCGGCGGATCGGATTTTCACGGGGCCGTCAATCCGGATGTGAAATTGGGCAGAGGGCTCGGAAACCTGGAGGTTCCCTATGTCCTCTATGAGCGTCTTGCGGACGCCATCCACCAGCTGAAACGCCTACAGAATACTGCCGATCATGAATGACCTTGACGTATCCGTTCTGGAAACAAATATCCGGTATGCGTTTCGCAACCGTATTTTTCTGGAGCAGGCGCTCCGACACAGTTCTTTTGTCAATGAACAGTTGGACAAAGGGCTGAATAACAACGAACGCCTTGAATTTTTAGGCGATTCGGTGCTGAACATGGTGATCAGCCATCTTTTGATGGTGCAATTTCCGGATTTAAATGAAGGCAGCCTGTCCAAAATCCGCTCCGGCCTGGTCAACGAATCTCAGCTTGCCATGATCGCCAGAAAAATCCATCTGGGCGGATTCATCCGTTTGGGCAGGGGCGAAATGATCTCCGGAGGCCAGGAAAAGGCATCCATTCTGGCGGACGGATTCGAAGCCCTGATGGCGGCCGTTTATCTGGACGGCGGGTTTGACAATGTCTTTAAAGTCATCACGGGCCATTTTTCAAACCTGCTGGACATGGTAGCTATTGCTGAAGAAAATCAGGATTTTAAAAGCCGGATTCAGGAACTCGCCCAGGCGACGGTAAAATTGCAGCCCGAATACCGCGTCATCAACGAAAGCGGACCGGACCACGACAAGACCTTTGAGGTGGAGCTGGTGATCGGCAGCATCTCCGCCCAGGGAACCGGCAAAAGCAAAAAAGCCGCCGAGCAGGCCGCGGCAAAACAGGCATTGGAATTGTTCGCGCCGCAAGGCTGAAGGCTGCCCAACTCCCTGTTTTCTGAGATGTCGAACCCATGTCTTTTTCCGCCAAACCGCTGATTATCCCCATTTTTCTTCCACATGCCGGTTGTCCCCACGTTTGCGTTTTCTGCAACCAGCGGACCATCACCGGATCGGACGCGAATTTTTCGACGTCCGCTGATATCCGCTTCCGGGTCCATGAATTTTTAAGCTATAAAAGAGACACCCGGACCGGGGTGGAGATTTCATTTTACGGCGGCAATTTTTTGGGGTTGCCGTCAAAGACCATTCAGGACCTGCTGGATCAGGCATCCGAATTTGCAGGAACCGGAAAAATCGACGGTATCCGTTTTTCCACGCGGCCGGATACCATTGACGCGGAACGGCTTAAGCTTCTTGACCCGTATCCGGTGTCCACGGTGGAGCTGGGGGTCCAGTCCATGGATGACGGGGTTCTCCGTGAGGCCGGGCGGGGCCATAGGGCGGAAGACACCGTCAATGCGGTAAAACTCCTGAAACAAAAAAATTACCGCATCGGACTCCAGATGATGACCGGGCTGCCCGGCGACACGGACGCGATTTGCCTTCACACGGCCCGGCGGATCATTGCCTTAAAGCCCGATTTTGTGCGCATCTACCCGACCCTGGTCATTAGCGGCAGCCGTCTGGCGGAACTCTATCAACAGGGCCGTTATGCGCCCCAATCCCTGGACGATTGCATTGCGCTTCTTAAAACCCTGGTGCTGTTGTTTCAGGAAAACGGGATTTCCGTGATTCGAATGGGGCTCCAGGCATCCGACGGCCTGGATGATCCGGCCATTGTGCTTGCCGGGCCCTATCATCCGGCACTGGGGCATATGGTGTATTCCAAAATCCTGCTGGATGCGGCTGTTGAGCAGCTTACCGCCGGACCCTCGCCCGGAAAAACGGTGACGATCACGGTTCACCCCCGCAGCCTTTCCCGCATGCAGGGGCTGAACAAAACCAATATTAACATACTGAAGCATTTGTTTCACATAGAAACCCTTTATCTGGCAACCGATCCCTCCCTTGCCGCGGACAGCGTCCGGCTCGGGTAACGGCCATTACACTTAAAAGCGAAGATCTATAAATAAATTTACCACAGAGAACACGGAGAACACGGAGAAAAAGAAATTCTCTGTGTCCTCTGTGGTTGATTTATTTGAGGTGAAATTCATGGATAAACAAGAAATTAATATTGGCTTTTTTGGGGCGGATCGGACGAGGCTTTACAAACAGGCCCTGATCCTGGCCAGAATAACCGTTTTTTATAATATAATCGAAGGGCTGGTGTCGATTGGATTCGGCATTAACGATGAAACCCTGGCCCTGTTCGGGTTCGGGGTGGATTCTTTTGTGGAAGTCATTTCCGGCATCGGCATCTGGCATATGATCCGGCGCATCAACACCCAAACGTCAGGCAATCCCGACGCGTTTGAACAAACCGCCCTGCGGATTACCGGCGGCGCATTCTATTTGCTGACCGTGGGCCTGGTTTTGTCGGCGGGCATCAATCTTTACGGGGGTCATCGTCCGGAAACCACGTTCTGGGGGATTGTCATTTCGCTTGTTTCCATTCTGACGATGGGTGCGCTCATTTATTTTAAGCTGCGGGTGGGCCGGGCCCTGGCCTCGGACGCCATTATCGCAGATGCGAACTGCACCAAAACGTGTCTGTATTTGTCCTTTATCCTGCTGGCGGCAAGCCTCGGGTATGCGCTCACGGGCATCGGGGGCCTGGACGCCATCGGCGCGCTGGCCATCGCCGTTTTTTCATTCCGGGAAGGCCGGGAGGCGTTTGAAAAAGCGGAAGGCAAAGCCTGTTCGTGCGGGTCGTGCGGGTGCGGGAAGGAATAGCGGATATCCCGCACCCGTGACATTTTCACCGGCGTCTAAAGGGGAATCAGCCGGGTCCGGTCAATAATCTCCTGCTTCACCGTATTCGGCAAGTCGTCGAAATAAGCGCAGTAACCGGCCACGCGCACCACAATACCCGGATGTTTTCCGGGATTGTTTTTCGCATCCTGCAACATATCGGGGTCCAGCACATTGAGCTGCATTTCCATGCCCCCGGATGCAAAAAACCCCTCCGTCAGGGCGGTCAGCACCCGCAATCCCTTTTCACCGGACACCGTTGTTTTATCAAACCGCAGATTTAAGGCATACCCGTTCATGGCCAGGGTGGCGTCGATTTTCGCCACGGAATTGAGCAGGGCCGTCACCCCGCGCCGGTCTCTGCCGTTGACGCTGCCGAGAGACGCCGCAAACGGCTCGCCCTTCTTGCGGCCCGACGGCAGGGCTTCGGTGTGGTTGCCGAACCCCACATGGCAGGTGGAGGAATAAAACCCCGGCACATAATGGCCGCCCCGGGTGTTGGTATAACCGTTTAGCGCGTCATGGTAAATCACGGCCACCTGACTGGCGTATCCGTCGGGCATGTCCAGATCATTTCCGAATTTGGGGGCGTTTCCGAGTTCCGCCCGCAGTTTTTCAAACCCTTCAAAATCCGCCCGCAAAGCCTTGAGGATATCCTCCAAGGAGTATTTCTTTTTTTCAAAAACCAGCGCGTGAATGGCTGCCAGGGAATCGGCGGCATCCGCCACCCCCACCCCCTGGACCCCGCTGGAATTGAATTTCGCGCCCCCGGCCGTCACATCCTTTCCGCTGTCCATGCAGCCGTCCACCAGCAGGGAGGAAAACGGCGTGGGGTGATAATCCCGGTTGCCCGCCTCAAGGATTTTCAGGTCTTCGATCATGCGGCCCGCCATGTGGTTGACCTGAAGGGTAAAAGCGTCCATGACCGCATCCATGGAGTCGAGCTGATCCGCCGGCGGCGTTTTCACGCCGATTCGGCGTCGGCTGCCCAATCTCCTGCCTTCATTAATGGCCAGAATCAGACACAGTGGCAGATTCATCAAAGCCGCATCCGTTGAGAAAAAACTCCGGCCCGGAAACGAAGGTTCCACGCACCCCACGATGCCGTAATCCCTGGCCTCTTCCAGGGGAAACCCATGCCTGACCAGGGATGCCACCGTCGGCCCGTCGTTAAACAGGCCCGGCACCCCCTTGCCCTGACGGGCCACATCCACGGCCCGGCGGACGTATTCTTTCGGAGACCCGGCATGAATCCGGGCCATGTAGTTGGGGTCCCGCAGTCCGGCATGTTCCATGACATCCAGAAAAAGATATGTGAGATCATTGACCGCATCCTTTCCGTCCCTGTCCATGCCGCCGACGGTGGCGGCCTGGGCCACCAGAAATCCGCCGTGGTACTGGCTGGCGCGCCCGGATATCAGAAACACGTGTTCGGTGGTTTTTGCCGAAAAACACAAGAGCAGTTCAAGGGCCTTCTCTTTGGTGATCCGGCCTTCCGCCATATCCTTCTGATAATAAGGATAAAGATATTGGTCAATCCTGCCAAACGACACCGCCGAATTGAGTCCTTCCAGGCAAACCCCCATATGGGCCAGCCACAGGGACTGCAACGCCTCGTGAAAGGTTTGGGCCGGTTTTTGCGGCACGCGATAACAAACATCCGCGATGGTTTTCAGTTCGCCTGCCCGGACCGGGTATTTTTCAATGTCCGCCTGACGGTTCGCCTCATCCCCCAGCCGCCGGGCGTAATCGACGATTCCTTCACAGGCGATTTGTGCTGCCCGGTGCAGGTCATCGTCTCTGCCCTTTATGGCATCCAGGTATCCCTCGATGCCGATCTGAATGATTTTTTCATAATTCGGCAAAAAATGCCCGATGCCGCCGGCCTCGTTGATCAGATAATAGGTGGCGTTAAGCTGTTCCTGCACGTACCTGGCAAATTGTATCCTGTTCTTCCGGAAAGCCCTGACCACCATGTTCCGGGTGGCCCAGTAGGGAATCACCTGAGTCAGCAGCCGGGCGCGGTCGGACCATGAAATGCGATGCGGGGTGGTTTTGCGTTTGTCGATCCACAACAGTTCCTCGCTCATGAACACGCCGGCCAGCTCGGGCTGGATAATGGCGGACTTGCGTTTGCTCCCCATGTTGCCGACAATCTTCTCATCCGGCCAGATGGTCGCAGACTTGTGCGTCAGCAGATGCCGGAAGGCTTTTGCCTTGCGGACCACCATCGGCTCTTTTGGGTTGTCGTGGTGTTTGAAATAATCGGTAATCAGAAACGCCCGCTCCGGACACAGCCATACCGGCTCTTTCAGGATCGTTTCCCGGATGCGCAAAAACCGTTCCGGCGCGTTTGCCGTGGGTTCCGGTGCTGATTGCTGTTTCATGTGTCCACCTTTGTTAACGGGAATTAATCGGCTGTGGCATTTAGTGCCTGAAGCCTGATCCGGACTTGTAAACAGGATCTTAACGAACATAGATACTATATGAAGGATTTAATTTTATTGTCAAAAAAAATCACACAGACCGTTGACAGCGCTCGGTATTCTACTGATTTTTCACATGCTTGATATCATGTCAAGAAAAGTAGCAAAAGAACCCAGCCCCGCGCCGCTTCTTTCCCTGGCAGTCTGTTTTTCGTGGCGGGGAAAAAACTCGCTTGCTGATCGGCCCTTCCTGATTGATGAATAAAATTAAGGTGTTCAGCTGTCAGATGCTTTTCAATTTAGCCGCTCAGACAGTTTCCCCCTTTTTCCACGGAAAACCGCCCGTCAGGGACGCAGCGCGATGGGCAAAAACCCTTCGACATAGATATCGAAGCGCCGGTGTTGAAAGTATTTTGTCGGTGCCGAACTGTCCGGGCGCCCGGACAGTTGAATGCATCCTCACCGGATTGCCGAGATTTCATCCTTCATCTTATTCAAATGCTTGTTTTTATTTGATTTTATTGCGGTGCGGGGGCTCGATCGTTTTTCGGCCAAAATTCCAATCCGAGCCGCAAGCGTAAGCGACCGGAACCGCTCCCTGACAGTCGCGGCTCTGAGTGGCCGAAAGACGATCAAACCCGTCATTGGCCCATTGCGCAAATGACCAGATATAGAAGAAAAGGCAACACTCTTCCGGCGGGGGGAGCCCATCGCGATGCGGCCCTGACCACGGTGGTTTCCGTGGATCACGGGGGCAAACTGTTTGAGCGGCTAAAGGGCAATAAACCTGACGGTGGCGATAAACGGGATCGGAATAACACCCCCCGCATTCCACTTTATCAGCGAGTTTTTGCCCACGCCACGGAAACCACCGGGGCAGGGAGTTTTCCGCATCGCGGGGCTGGGTTCTTTTGTTACTTTTCTTGCCCACCAAGAAAAGTAAAAGGGAAAAAATCGATTAATTTGATATAGCGTCCCCGGAATTAGGCACGATTATTCTGACTTCAACGATTTTTCAATCAGAGACCAATTATCTCTAAACTTTTCAAGATCTTTCGGAAGAATAGCACAATGTAACGACTGAGGATTTTTTGAACGGCGACCACCTTTGTAAGACTTTGAAAAATATTCCTGTAAATCCTTTATTTGAAAGATAAAGAAATCATCCTTTTCATCATCTTCCAACTGAACAAAAACACAAACAAGATTCGGATTCGCTAACTTATGATTACCTTTGACGTATTGAATATCATCAACAATTTCAACATCTAAAAACTTGCTTATTGAGAATTGCCAAGACCCGCCATTAATCGCTTTTACCTGAACTGGAATTGAATGTCCTTCATCATCTGCAATGAGCAAATCAAAATCAGGAACATTTCCAGCAAATGAGGTTGCAATATATCCAAGCCTACCAAGTTTTGCCACAGTGAGATGTTCGCCGATTTGCCGCGTGAGTTGGGTGCTTCGTCCTGTTGCCATGAAAATATTTACCTGTTGAAAGATAATCTGCTGAAAGAAAAAGCCGCGAGGTTTTGCCTAAGGCCAGGGTAACTTCCCGTCAATGACTTTCTTGCGCAGCGCCGCCGAGTTTCCTGCGGTCATGACCCTTTTGTTCGATGAAGTTTATTTTCTTTTTGGGATTTTACTTTTTAGTTCTCGTGCTTTTTTAAGTAATTCTTTATCCCTTTCCGGTTTGATACAAAATTTGTCAAACAAGGACTCCAAGATATCAATAACGCTTTCTAATAATTTTTCATCTGGTGCATATCCACGATGAGCAGCGGCATTTCCAGCCTCAGTAATAGCGTCTAATAGTTCACGCTCGGTTGAATCTATGTAGCCATCTGTCTCAAGTTTTTTTAGTTTATTTTCGAATGAACCAGTATCACCTATTTTATCAACTATCAGCATATCAAGGGCGGTTCTTGCTCCGAACGCTGCAAGAAACCGTGTATTTGCATCAAGGGCTATATAAACCTCTTGCAAGATGTCTTGGAATTTTTCATCTAATTTGCCAAACCAAGGAGGTTTTGGTCTCGACACAATTGGAGGGTAATAGGAATCTTGATAATCCTTTTTGTCATGAGATGATTGTATTTCATCATTCCAGTGCCGTATTCGGAATGTAACATTATGGCATTCTTGACATTCAATGACCTGATAAGTGTTCTCCCAGAGAATAGTAAAATCGGGATTTACATCGTGACAACCTTTACGTTGCACAGAGCTTAAAATTATGTGGGTCATTTCCCGAAGGCATTCATTGCAAAATATTCTTATTTTTGGAAGTTTATGAGTTTCAGGCATGTTTTTGTTAGATTTGTTGATTTCCAAAAAAAATGTAACTGATTTTTCTGATTATTTTGACTGTGACAGTTATTTTCCGGATTATTTAAACTGGATTCGCTGCGCTCAATCATTTTATTGGGTTTTTTAAGGCATAGG
>JBAQUK010000191.1:0-3133 GCA_049297455.1 Desulfosalsimonadaceae bacterium
ACCTATGCCTTAAAAAACCCAGTAAAATGATTGAGCGCAGCGAATCCAGTTTAAATAATCCGGAAAATAACTGTCACAGTCAAAATAATCAGAAAAATCAGTTACATTTTTTTTGGAAATCAACAGCGCTTCAATGGCGACATCAAGCCCGACCTTGTTCCGAAACTTGAAGCAGTCAGCAACTGTCTTTGCCGGACTGTAGACTTTGACAATCACCCCGTTTATGTCGTGTTCCTGTATGCCAAACGAGTAGGCATCGCCGGAGACATAAATCAAACTCAGCGGGGGATAATCGATGTCGGGCCGCCAGGCGCCTCTGGGGACGGCCAGCCAGATTTTATGGGAAATCTGCGTTGTGACTTCATGAAAGGTCAGAGCGGAAATAAGGCATACGACTGCATGAGGAAACCGCTTTGCGATCTCTGCGAGAGCCGAATGCTCGGTGACGGGAGCTTCCGGCAATGCATAAAGCCCTCTGGCGCTCTTTTGAAGGATGCCTTCCTTGTGCAGGCTATAGAGGTAGTTTCTGGAAATCCCGGCTGATTCAAGATCATCGGCTCGGATCATTCCTTTTTTCCTGACAACGTCCAGTATCTCATTTTTTCTGTTCATAAAACCTCCTTTATGCAAATCCTCTTCAAATATATACAAGTGAAGAGGATTTGCAACATATTCCTGGGCCGCGCTATTCACTAAAAACAAAAAATGAAGGCTTTGAGAATATATCAAATTGTCTTCAGGATTGTTTTTTTATCCCCTATCCTTTTTTTTTCGTTTTTCATCTTTTTTCCTCAAAGGTGCCACAACACGCCCACGGTGGCACCATCCCTTTCTATAATAGTTAATAGAGACCATTGTTAATTTTTTAAAATTTCCAAGAGGAAAAATGTTTCTATCCAGACTCAAACAAAAATTGAACCCGACAAGGAGAAAGGAGATCCCTCTTCATCTCCTTTCCCGGTTATGGATTGAGAAAGAAATGACAGATAAATCATCTGTACAAAATCCGATTCCGGCACAATGGGCGCATGAAGATATCAATCAATTTTATGCCCAATATATTGCGCCCAATATGGCCGTGCTCGGTCCTGCCAGGTCGATTATCAATCAGATATTGACCCTGCTTGACGACAACGGGGATTGCTCTTCACGTCTCGATGACTCGGATGAAGAAAGGGTTTTTGCTGCGATCACATTGCGGGAATATTCCCTGACCGTGGCGCGAATATCAGTTGATATGATTAAAAAGGCGCACCGTGATTATGAAATGATCATCGGCAAAATCCTCATTATCTGTCTGGGGCATTGTCTTGGGGTGTTGTCTTCTACGAACACCATCGGCGGATTATTGGCCAAAACGCTTTTGATTCTTGACCCCATGATTCAAGACCTCCCCTTCAAACAAGATATCGTTATCGCAATCCTCACATTTGGTGAAAATCATCCCAGGACCGATGAGGCCAAAATACTCAAAGCCGCAAGCTTTGCGGCCAGAAAAAACAAGCTGGAAAGGACAAAGGTCTTTTCTGAAATCGGCCGCCAGGATTTTCCGGATATTAAAAAAATCCGGGCCGCCATTCAACTGCATGAGGGTAAACAATAATGAGAATCAAAGAACGCATTCTGATATCCATAATTTTTTGTGTCATGGCATCCATCCTGGTCGCATGCGCCGGTTCCAAAAAGATCACGGAGCCATTACGGGAGATAGAAACCGGCGAATCCCCGGCATTCATCATTAAAAACCATTTTACCTTTTATTATGAGTCAGCCTATTGCGCGGATACACAGCAATTTCTGATTACGGACATGCCGGTTTTGCGAACGCCTCCGGAAAAAGCCATCAAAATCGATTTTCATGCAATTACGACAACTGCTTCCGAACCAAAAACCTTTTCGGAAACCAGAAAACCATTCTCTGTTCTTTTTCCCATCAACTCCAGTGCCATGGATGTGCAGGAAGCCCAAAAACTTTCGCATTTTATCGATGAATTAAAACATGATCCGGCCGGTCCTGTGGATGTCATTGGCTATACCTGCCGGCTTGGGTCTTTGGGATACAATAAAAAACTGGCACTGAATCGGGCAATGACCGTTGCCGATACATTGAAAAAAGGAGGTATCCGCGTCGGGTCAATCACCGGCAAAGCCGGATGCTGTTACATCAGTGACACTGACCCGGCAAGGAACCGGAGGGTGGAGATAATGGTTTCACCCCAGGTAAAACAAAAACAATTTGAAAACGAACACCCGGAAGGAGGTGAATAAAAAAGGATAAAAGATCAATGGTTAACGATCTATCAGTTTTAACGTTTCAATTATCAACATGTATGGAGGCTTATTAATGTCCGTAATCAAAAAATTTAACACCCGCAAAAAATTCAACATAGGTCTCAAGCTGGGGGTGATGCAAAACACCTTGCTTGCCAAACTGGAAGACCCGAAAACCGCAAAACGACTCGGGTTGGGTTTATTGGCGTTTGGTGCGTTTGTTTTAACGGCGTCTCAAGTCAGTGCATTTACCGCGCCGGCTGCCGGCAGTTTTGCCTATACCGTCTATGATGTGGCGGTCGCAAAAATTTTGCAGGGAGCCATCGGTTTTGTGGGCGGCGTGGGCGCTATGGTGATGGGGGCGGTTTTGGCTATTCAACAGAAAGTCATGGCGGCAATCCCCGCGATTCTTGGCGGTGCGATTTTACTGAACGCCGACACCCTGGTCACGACCCTTGGCTTGACCTTTTAACCACTCTTTGAATTGTGCCCGGAGAGAGGCGTCCGGGCGCAATACTTATTAAGGAAATACTCGTGTCAGAGTCTTTTGAAACCAGGTTCCCCCAGTATCTATCATCGCCCTTGCAGGTTTTCTGGTTTGAGGCTGATGAACTGGCCATTATCCTGATCGCATTTATGATCGGTTCCATATTTAAAGGCTGGTTCTGGCTGCTTTTGTTAATCGGTCCATTTTTTTACACGCGATATAAACTGAAATACCCACGGGGCTTTTTAAAACATTCACTGTTTTTGAGCGGATTAAAAGATTTCGAGGGATACCCCACACGCTTTCAGAAAGAGTTTCTTGAATGAAATTGGAAAAATTTATTCAAACATCATCCAACCTGTATGCGGAAAACAG
>JBAQUK010000192.1:0-7903 GCA_049297455.1 Desulfosalsimonadaceae bacterium
CCTATGCCTTAAAAAACCCAATAAAATGATTGAGCGCAGCGAATCCAGTTTAAATAATCCGGAAAATAACTGTCACAGTCAAAATAATCAGAAAAATCAGTTACATTTTTTTTGGAAATCAACAAACTTGACAATGAGGGTTCTTTTTTCAGCGCTAAGCTTGTTCATGTTTTTTTCTCCTTTTCATAATGAACATTATGCTTGAGCGGTTAAGTATTGTCAAGTAATATTTTACCATTTAAATAAAAAAGAGGGGAGCCAAAGCTCCCCTCTTTTTTTGTCAGTTAGACCCACATAGGCCAAGCTTTATAACCATAATCGCGAGCCCATAACTTCTCGCCATTTATGATTTTCCAAGCTCGGAAAATGAGCCTTTTGCCTTTTTTCCGCATAAGAGTCCCTCCTTTCCGAAAGACTCTCTTGACATGGAAAAATATTCAGATATAATATCTTTGCGTGAATTTTTCCCATGTTGCCCATGAGTCTTTCGAGTTATTTATGGGCTAACTGGCGGTGGGTTAGGGATTTAAACCCTCGGAGGTGCTGTAACACCTCAGCCGATTCTAAGTCGGACCCGTTAGATCACTCCGGCAACCCACCAATCTTATTTAAAGGTTCTGTTTCGCCTGTAAGCGAAACAGAACCTTTTTTTATATCCCCATACAACCATCCTTCCTTGGTCCGCGTCGCATTAATTCTCTCGCCTTTCCGCATATTCAGTAAAAGTGTACGAACTGTATTGTTAAAATTTTTAGAGTTAGTGGTGAATCCTTCTTCAAGAAGAGCGGTTGTAATTTCAGCGGGTTTCCATGCTTTTCCAGGGTTTTCATTAAAAAGTAAATTAACTGCTTTATAAAATGTAATATTTTTAAATCTTTCAGAAGTAGGTTGATTTGTCTTTTGATTGATTATCTGTGGTAAGAGCGTGAGTTGTTTATCATCGGGTTTAGACTTTTGGACATCAACCAAACTTAAAACCTTATCAATTGACGCTATGTTGTCATCAATTGTTTTGAGTTTATCCGTAAGCTTAACTCTGTCTGCTTGGAGCGTTTTTTTCAACTCCAACAACCCAGCTTTCATTTTTTCTTTCATTTAAAAACCCTCCATTTGGTGTTTTTTATAATTATAGATACAAATTATTGTTTTGCATGTCAATAAAAAACGTCAACACCGTCAACTATATTTTGCCAACAATAAATTTCCAAAAAAAATCAAAATGTTGCAGCCAAAAAAAAGATAGCCTATTTAACAATAGGCTATCTTGGTTGTATAATTTGGTTAAATGTTTTTGGCTGTTATTATAGATGCATCAAGATTGTTTTTTATTCCATCTTGCCTTGGCGGCTTTGCGGGCTATCTCTTTTCTTTGTTCCGGGGTAAGCTTATTCGCTCTTGCCTTCCCGCCCTTCAATCCACCAAGTCGCCCAAGTTCAACGGCGGCTTGGTTTTTTTGTGGCTTTTCTTCCTCTTGGGGCGTAGCTTCAGAAGTGGCTTGATCGGCAATGAACGCGGCAAGCTTATTTAAATCGATGGGTGTTTTTGATTTCTTAGTCATGGTTTGAAGATAGCATGACCGGTTAAGCATTTCAAGATGTAAAAAATTCAAACTGAGACACTACCGAATAAAGAATCCCATCATTTTCCGACCACTGTTTGTTTAACTTGACTTTTAATTCAAACTTATTGATTATTAATGAAATAATCATAATAAAGACATAGCGATCAGATGACGATGTTTGCTGCGCAATGAATTCTGTAAGCGGCATTTCATTTTTCCCTGTATTTTCAGGAGGTCGAAACGTGAAAATCCTTATTGTTGACGATGACCGGTCAAACCTGATGATGTTGGCGGCCCTACTGACAACCAGCGGATATGCCATCTCACAGGCGGACAATGGCGAAACCGCCTTAAAAATATTGAGAGAGGAAAAAATCGACCTGATCATTTCGGATATCCTGATGCCGGTGATGGACGGATACTGCCTGTGCCGGGAATGTAAAAAAGATGAAAAATTGAGAAACATCCCGTTAATTTTCTGTTCCGGGACATACACGAGTGAAAAAGATGAAAAGCTTGCCGTCAAATTCGGGGCCGAAGCCTTTATTTCCAAACCGTTTAAAAGTCAGGACCTGCTGAATACCATCAACCGGGTCATGGAAAATATCGGCAACGGGCACATCAACATTCCCGGCATTCAGAATGATGAAGAAAAAGGCGTGTATCAACTATACAGTGAACGCCTGATTAAAAAACTCGAAGAAAAAATGCAGGATCTGGACAAACAGAAGATGGCCCTTGAAATGGAGGTGGCCGAACGCATTAAGGCCGAAAAACGGCTGATCGAATACCGGGACTTTACGGAGACCCTGTTTAACGCCGCACCGGGCATTGTGCTGATTCTGGATACGGAAGGGCGCATTCTCCGGTTTAACCCGTATATGGAGCTGGTTTCCGGTTACCGCCTGGAAGATGTCAAAGGCCGATACTGGGTGGATGTGTTTGCCCCTGAAAACGGCAGCAAACGCTTTTCCGCCGAAGACGCCGCGGACCATAACCAGGAAATCCCCACGGGAAACCTGTCTTCCATTATCACCCGGACCGGGGAAAAACGCGAAATCATGTGGTTTGACGCTGTTTTGAAAAACGGGGACGGAAAGATCATCGGCCTGCTTGCCGTGGGCCAGGACATCACCCGGCAACTGAAAAACCGGAAAGACCGTGCGCAGACCAAACAATACGGGTGATCATTTCAGGCAATAAACCGGCGGCAACTATTTTTCTTCACCGCCTTTGAAGGTTCTGAGTTTTTCCACATGGGTTTCTTCTTCGGCGATGATGCGGCGGATATTTTCCCTGGCCTGTTCATCCGGCATAAAAGCGACCAGAATATCGTAAAAAAGGATGGTGTCTTTTTCAAATTCAATAAAGACAGCGAGCAATTCATTGATATTGCGGACCACGGAAAAATCAACGTCTTTGAGTGAAAAAGCCTGATCGCCCAGAAAATCATCCACCAGAGACTTGTTCATCGCTTTTAACGCTTCATTATCCTCTAAAATGACCGATGCGCCCCTGAGGGCCGAAAACCATTTCGCATGCCGGTTTTCCTCATCCGCCATCCATTCCAGCAACTGTTTCAGACCGGCGTCTCTCACATTATCCAGGGCGGACCGGTAAATCCGTTCCCCGTTCTTTTCAAGCTGAACCGCCATATCAATGACTTCGGAAATGGAAAACAATGATAGCTCCTTTGATGGCCTGTTTATGGGTTGAACCGTTATCCTTGGATCATTCTCTAATGATAAACAGATGAATGTTCCCGAATGTCCTTTTCCGTGATCTGATACGCCGCCTTGCAATATTCGCACACCACTTCAATAACCGGTTTATCCTGGGAAAACAAGTCTTCGCCTCTGGTCCGGACAAAGGTCTTCACATTTTCAATCATCTGTTCTTTCGAACACCCGCACGCAAACCGGACCGGCCGGTCAGCCAGATAGGCAAACCCGATTTGTTGGAATTCAGCCCGTATGGTTTCCGGACCCGTCAGCCCTTTTGCCATCACCGTCTTTAACTTCGGAACGGCTGCGTCAAACGCCGCCGTCAGGTCCGATGGCTCCTCCCGTGATGACAAGGGCAATTGATGGAGCATCACGCTCTGATCACTGGCTTCTGAAACCATGATCCGGCTGCTCACCTGATATGACTGGGACAGCACCCGGTTGATGATATGGTCCATGCCCACACCCCGCAGTTCAATGGTGGATTGATAGGGTATTCGTGTTTCGGGAAGAAACTTCATCAGCCGCGCCTGGCCCGTGACGCTGTCCGTATTCACATTCAAATCAGGAGGATAAATCATACCACGCATCCGGCCGCTGGTGTCCATTTCAATTTTGAGCCGGAAGTACGGAGACTCCGAATCAATATAGAAACAAAAATATTCTCCGTGCTTTAAAAGGCTCAGCATCAGTTGGACGCTTAAGACCGCAGACCTGAAACATGAGAACCCGCCGGATTTCAGGTTGTGCGTCAGCACCAGATCATGGATGAGCTGCTGCCCTTCCAGAAAATACAGCGCAAATTTCTTTTCCTGATCAATAAACGTGTATAAGCGGCTTTCTTTCAGCATGGCAACAGCCTTTAACAACAGCAGAATTCGGGGTGACGGAAGCGGTTCATTGCAAAACTATAAAATCAAACGAAAGACTTGACAAGCAGGAAAATATTTATATTATCATATCAAAATATCTTGATATTCGGAAATGGTAATATGATTTGTCTCACCTATTTTAAAGCCTTGGCTGATGAGACCCGGGTCCGGCTGATGCACATTCTTCTGCACCACGAACTCAGCGTGAATGAGATTGTGACGCTCATGGATATGGGCCAGTCCCGCATATCCCGGCACTTGAAGATTCTGACCGATTCCGGAATGATTGAATGCCGGCGGGACGGGGCCTGGGCCTTTTATTCAGCAGCCCCAAGCGGCGACGCCGACCGGTTCCTTCATGGGCTCCGGCCGGTTTTTCAGGCGGAAGCCCTTCTTTCCGCAGACCTTGAAAAAGCCTCCGATCTGGTGAAGCGCCGCGGCATCCAGACCCGGAATTTTTTTAATTCCATTGCCGGCCAGTGGAATGCGTTGCAGCGGAAAGTGCTGGGGAATTTTGACTTAAACGGGGCGATTCTGGATTGCATCAATGATCATGTGAATGATTGGACCTCTGACTGCCGGTTTGCCGTGGATCTGGGATGCGGCACCGGCGAACTGCTGGTCGGTCTATCAAAAAAAGCCGGGTTTGCCGTGGGCATCGACAGTTCTCGGAAAATGCTCGACCAGGCGGAAAAGCTGCTGTTTCCGAACGCCTCGAATGTGGAACTGCGGCTGGGGGAGCTGGAGCATCTGCCGGTGGGCAACAGCGAGGCGGATCTCGCGGTCATTTCCATGGTCATGCACCATCTGCCGGGGCCGGACCGGGTGGTGCTGGAAGTAGCCCGGATTCTGAAACAAAACGGGCTGTTCGTTATCGCCGATTTTGACAAGCACACGGATGAAAGTTTAAGGGAAAAATACGGGGACCGGTGGCTGGGTTTTTCCGCAGACGATATCCGGACCCTCTTAAATAACAGCGGATTTGAAGTACTGACCATCAAAACGTTTCAATTACAACAGTCGATTCAGTTAAACATCACAATAGCGAGAAAAAAATAATCACTGACAACGGAGGTACACGAATGAGCTTTCAACAACTTGATTTAACTATGAAAAACAAAGTGGCGGACATGTCTCTCGCCGAACTCGGACACAAGGACATGCAGCTTTCGGAACGGGAAATGCCGGGACTCATGTCGGTCCGGAAAAAATACGGGGTTGAGAAACCCTTAAAAGGTCTCAAAGTCATGGGCAGCCTGCACATGACCATTCAGACCGCCATGCTCATTGACACCCTGCATGCGCTGGGCGCGGATCTGCGGTGGGCCACCTGCAATATTTTCTCCACCCAGGACCATGCGGCGGCGGCGATTGCCGACAAGGGTACGGCGGCCGTTTTTGCCTGGAAAGGCGAAACCCTGGAGGATTTCTGGTGGTGCACGGAAATGGCCCTGACCTGGCCGGACGGCAGCGGGCCGGATTTGATCGTGGATGACGGGGGCGACGCTACCCTGTTTGTCCACCAGGGGGTGAAGGTGGAAAAAGACCCGTCCCTGCTCCAAAAAACCTACACGAACCCGGATATGAAATGCCTGATGGACCGGCTGAAAGTCTCCTATGAGCGGGATCCCGGCCACTGGCAGCGGGTTGCGGGAAAAATTAAGGGGGTTTCCGAGGAAACCACCACGGGCGTTCACCGGTTGTATCAACTGGCCAAAAACAAGGAGCTGCTGTTCCCGGCCATCAATGTCAATGATTCGGTCACCAAATCCAAATTCGACAATCTCTACGGGTGCCAGGAATCCCTGGCTGACGGCATCAAGCGGGCCACGGACATCATGCTGGCCGGGAAAGTCGTGGTGATCTGCGGCTACGGGGACGTGGGCAAAGGGTGCGCGGCGTCCATGCGCGGCTATGGGGCCCGGATTCTCATCACGGAGATCGACCCCATTTGCGCGCTCCAGGCGGCCATGGAGGGATTTGAAGTCACCACCATGGAAGAGGCGGTCAAGACCGGCGATATTTTCGTCACCGCCACCGGATGCTACCACGTGATCACCGGCGAGCACATGGAGCAGATGAAAGACGAGGCCATTGTCTGCAATATCGGTCACTTCGACAATGAAATCAACATGGCCTACCTGTGGAATTCAAAGGATTGCACGGTCACAAACATCAAACCCCAGGTGGACAAGTGGCTGCTGAAATCCGGCCGGTCCATTATTGTGCTGGCCGAAGGGCGGCTCGTGAATCTCGGGTGCGCCACCGGACATCCCAGCTTCGTCATGAGCAACTCCTTCACCAACCAGACCCTTGCCCAGATCGCACTGGCCACCCAAAAACATGAAAACCAGGTCTATACCCTGCCCAAAAAGCTGGATGAGGAAGTGGCCCGGCTCCATCTTGACCGGCTGGGTGTCAAACTGACCCGGCTGACCCAGGAACAGGCCGAGTATCTCGACGTCTCGGTGGATGGGCCCTATAAAGCGGAACATTACCGGTATTAGAATTCAGGTTCAATCGGCGAAACTTCGCATATTGATATGATGGGGATTTTCGCCGATTGGTTCCCTTTTTCCGGTTCGATTCAGACTTTTAAAATAACATTCATTGCTTTCATTAAAATTGGCTTGATGATTACACCTTTAGTGTGTACACTTTAGATATGACAATTGATAAACAATCAACAAGCATTCACTATCAGGAGACAAGCCATGCAAAAAGTGACTGTGCGCGAAGCGCGCCAAAATATCGGGCAACTTCTGGATGCGGTTTCAGCCGGTGAAAAAGTGATCATCACACGCCGGGGCAAACCGGTCGCGAAATTGGTGACCATTGACAGCGCAAGCGAAGAAGTTCGTTTTCCGGACCGACGACAATTCCGTTCCAGCCTGCCGCCATCAAAACAAAATGCTGCCGATGTCATTCGTGAAATGCGGGATGAACGATGAACCCGGCTGATCTGTTCTATCTGGATACAAGCGCGCTGCTGCCGTATTATCGTGAAGAACCGGCAAGCATGAGAATACAGGAATTGCTGATTTCGTTGAAACCACCAGTAATTATTAGCGATCTCACCAAGGTCGAATTCGCCGCCGCCCTGGCACGATGGGTGCGCATGAATGAAATTTCAGAGCAGCAGGCCAATTTTATTGAAAACACATTCGCCAAGGATATTACTTCCGGTCTATTTTTGAAAAAACCCATCATCAAAAGGCATTACATGCAGGCTGAAAAATGGCTGACAGGCCGGAAAACAGCTTTAAGAACGCTGGATGCGCTTCATTTGGCCTGTTGCTGGGATTTAGGTGCGGAATTGATTACCTGCGACAGGGTTCTTTATCAATCATCAGAAACGCTTGGGGTAAAAAATCAGTTTATCCAGCCAGTTATTTGAGAATAGCGGAATTCATCGGAATGGTGTCACCTGAATTTGACTCCCGCAGGGGCGCGGGGGCGCAGAGGATTTTTTACACGCCCTTCCGCCGATGGTATTTTTTGCCCATTGCGATGCGGCCCTGAACCTGATGATTTCTGGCATGATGTGGACAACCGGAGGATTTGATATGCATACCATAAAGCTCGAAATTTCTTCCCGTTCCTGCCTAATTTCCCGAAGAAATTATGACGAGGCATTGCCAGGGAGTTGGATGTCCAATGCCTTGAGAATATCCCGCTGCGTCTTGGTCACCTCTGTGAGGATATGACCATACTTCCCGGAATATATAACCTTGGTCAACGTCTTC
>JBAQUK010000193.1:0-2683 GCA_049297455.1 Desulfosalsimonadaceae bacterium
TATGCCTTAAAAAACCCAGTAAAATGATTGAGCGCAGCGAATCCAGTTTAAATAATCCGGAAAATAACTGTCACAGTCAAAATAATCAGAAAAATCAGTTACATTTTTTTTGGAAATCAACAGACGCATCGAATATCTGGAACGCCTTTGCGAGGTGCTGCATGAACATCGCCAAAAGTATGATGCAGTTGCTTTATCTACTCTCATCAAAGTCCCGGAGACTTTCCATGCAGATTATTTCAAGAATGAAGATATGGTCAATCCATGGGGTGGGGTGGAGGCAATGCTCACACATGCTATCTCATCAATATTTGATGTGCCATCTGCCCATTCCCCGATGATGACGTCCAGGGAAATAATGAATCTTGATGTCGGGGTGGTTGATCCGAGAAAATCGGCCGAGGCCATTTCCACAACATATCTCCATTGTATCCTAAAAGGGCTTCATAAAAGCCCGAGGATTATTTCCAACCCATCTCTGCAAGGCAGCTCCGGCCTTCTTACGGCAACAGATATCTCCTGCCTTATTATCCCGGACGGCTGCGTAGGTCTTCCCACTCTTGCTGCAATTGAACAGGGTATTCCCGTCATCGCGGTTCGGGAAAACAAAAACCGCATGCGTAACAACCTGGAGAACCTGCCATTCGCACCTGGCCAACTTCACATAGTTGAAAACTACTGGGAAGCGGTTGGCGTAATGAATGCCTTGAAGGCTGGGGTTGCGCCTGAATCCGTCCGCCGTCCCTTGGAAATGACAAAAGTAATTGACGCCAGCAGTAGTGCCCACCAGTCAGTGTCTATAGATGAAAAAGAGGGTAACTCAATCCGGCAGGTAAAAATCTCGTCTATCTCTCAATAACTGGAGTGTATTTAAGGCTTATGGATCGTTGATCCGTTTCCTTTTTTTATGGGCGAATTGGAAAAGGTTGGGTAGTCGGCTGCATTCTACATTTTTATTATCGTGATTGACACACTATGTTGGGTTAAAAGAAATACCCAAAGGTTGTGATTACTGATATTTATCGCAGGTTTATCTCAGTCTGTGATAAGAGAATAATATCCCCTGAAATCTGATGGAGGAGTACCCGTGAACACCTTCGGTGAAAAAATCATGAATGTTATCGGAAGGAAATTTTTGTCACTTTCCATCCAGCTTATTGAAAAGAAATAATCTTTCTTGCTTCTTTCGCTATGCATTTATCAACATCCTCTCCAGCCAGTTTCAGCCAAATCAGCGTGTTAATATGTGAAAGCTCCCCGGTCCTGACGGTTTCCGTGGTGTGGGCAAAAACTCGCTTTATATAATGGATTGCCGGGATTGGTTTCGCCGATCCTGTTTATCGTCACGACAGATTTGTCGACTTCTATCCGCTCAGACAGTTTGCCCCCGTGATCCACGGAAACCGTCAGGCCCTGGGCCGCATCGCAATGGGCTCCCCCTCCGGAAGAGTGTGGCCTTTCTCCATGAACCGCTTGCTTGGGTAATGGGTCATTGGCGGGTTGGAAAACCCGCCCAACGATAAAATCAAATGAAAACAAGCCTCTGAATCAGATGAATTTTGAAATCCCGACAATTCGGTGAGGATGCATTCAACTGTCCGGTCGCCCGGACAGTTCGGCATCGTCAAAACACTTTCAAAACCGGCGTTTCGATCTCTATGTCGCTGGGTTCTTGTCTACTTTTTTTGATGGACTTTTAAAAAATCAAATTTCCCTGATTTTTTAAAAGTTCATCTTTCTTCACCAAGAAAAGTAGATCAGAAATGGCCGATGGAATAAAAGAGGATGGGTTTACTTGCGAAATATTTCGCAAGTAAAAATCATTTCATATTTTTTAAAACAGTCTCTACGCAACCGGCTCCAGAAAAACCGTGAGCGGAATCAGGTGCAGGGCAGCGGACTTTTCCACGGTCTCGCCGATCTTCCAGTCCCGGCACCGGGCCTGCCCGTCCAGCCGCTGGTCGATTTTTTTGATGAGTCCTTTCACATCAATGATGGGGTGTCTTGAAAACACCTGGGGCAGCCCGTAGGTCAGGTTGCACCGGAGGCATTTTCCGGGCCGCCGGGTCAGATGGAACTCAAATACGAGCGCATTTTCAGTCTGCCGCGTAAATTTTAACGAAATATCGTATGCGCCTTCCACAGGATCACCGTACAGGGCATCGAAAAATTGATCCGCCCGGCTTTCCGGAAAGATTTCCTGAAGAACTTCCGGAGTGAATATCTTTTCATAACTATTTTTAATCATTATTTATTTTTTTAAACCTCTGAAAAATTAATGTCCTTAGGAAATGAAAAATATTAAAATACCGTTTATGATCGTTTCACTTCGATGCCATTACAAAAACGATCAAATCGTCATGCCGGACCTGATCCGGCACCCGGAACATGCCAATATCGGAGTAACTGGATTCCGGCTCCCGGCTAAAAACATGCCGAGACAGGCCTCGCCGGAATGACGGTAAAAGGGACATTTCCAGATTGATATCCCCTTAAACACGGTCCCTGAGCCACCCGGCCACATCCGGCCAAACCTCCTGCTGGGCTTCCCGGCTCACCACCATGCCCACATGGTCATAATTTTTTGAAAACCCGGCATCTTTTCCCAGCACCATAAACATTTTATCAATACTTCCCAATTGCTTATGGATTTTCCGGCACCCGGCCGGCGGGTCGTGTTTTT
>JBAQUK010000194.1:0-12235 GCA_049297455.1 Desulfosalsimonadaceae bacterium
ACCGGTTTACTTCTGTTGGGATCATGATGTATACTCCTTTTTTATAAATGCCCGAAATTGGACAGATACGTGGAGTATACACCATTTTTGATTTTTCCGCCGCGTAGCGGCTTCGTTCAACAATTCGGCTCATCAAAAGCATGGGATTTCGACCTCAGCACCGGTCTGGAGGCATGGCGTCTCCGCACTACCCCCGACTACGAACGGGCGATGGCGGTGCGTACCCGGAAGTGACGGCATATTTGCCTGCCTTGAATTTTCAGGCTTTCGTTCAGGGGTTATGTATCAGGTTGCCCGGCTATTTGTAAACACCCCGTCCGGAAAAATATGTTGATATTCAAGGTGTTTTTGATAGTGAACAGTGACCGCATCCACTTATTGTGCTGATATGTCATGTCCGGCCCAACTATGCGCTTAAATTATTGAATCAATTGGAGATATCTATTTGAAAACACACGTGTTGATAATCGGCGGCGGCGCAACCGGCACGGGAATCGCGAGAGACTTGTCTTTGCGCGGCGTTTCCTGCATTCTGGTTGAGAAAAACGACATCAACGCAGGGGCGTCCGGCGCAAACCACGGCCTGCTGCACAGCGGCGCGCGATATGTCTTCAATGACCCGGAATCCGCCAAGGAATGCCGGGATGAAAACCGCTTGCTGAAACAGCTTGCGCCGGATTGCATTGAAAACACCGGCGGGCTTTTTGTGGCGGTTGAAGGGGATGACGAAAAATTTGTTGCTGGTTTCCAGCCTCACTGCGACAAGATTGATCTGCCCTGCAAACCCGTGGACGTTCAAACAGCCCGTGAAATGGAGCCCGCCCTTTCGGACAAAACCATTGCCGTGTATGAAGTGGAGGACGGCTCCATCGATCCCTTTAAACTGGTATTGGCGAATATTACGGACGCGCAGAAGCTCGGTTGCCAATTTTTCCGGCACATGAAGGTGGTGGGGTTTACAAAACAGGGGAGCCGGATTACCGGGGTTGAACTTGTGAATAAGAACACCGGGGAGACGCAAACCATTGAAGCCGACCTGGTGGTCAACGCCACCGGGGCCTGGGTCGGTGATGTCGCAAAACTTGCCGGGGCGCATATTGACGTCATCTACTCCAAGGGAACCTTGCTGATCACCCATACCCGGATCACCGACCGGGTCGTCAACCGGCTGCGGCCCCCATCGGATGCGGATATCCTGGTGCCCGGCGGCACGGTTTCGATTATCGGCACCACCTCCCTTCGCATGGAAACGCTGGATGAAATAAGGCCCACCGTGTCCGAAGTGGACCGCCTAGTGGAAGAGGGCGCCTCCATGCTTCCGGTGCTGGATTCCATCCGCTATATCCGTGCGTATTCCGGGGTCCGGCCGCTGCTGGGGTCCGGAAAAAAGGGCGACGACCGTGCGGTGACCCGGGGATTCGATCTTATTGACCATGATAGAGACAGCATTGAGAATTTCGTCACCATTACCGGCGGCAAGCTGACCACATTCCGTTTGATGGCGGAAAAAACCTCCGACCTGGTCTGCCGGAAACTCGGTATTTCCGCGCCTTGTCAGACGCGGCGCATCCCCATCATATCGTCCTATGAAACCCGGTGGACGGTGCCGGGATTTTCGCCAAAGCAATGGGTCGGCGGTCATAAAATTGATGATATGCTGCTGTGCGAATGCGAAATGGTGCCCCAGAGCGCCATCGAGGAAATCACCGGATATTTTGATATTTTTAAAAAACAGGCGGATCTGAAGGGCATCGGCAAGCGAAGCCGCATCGGGAAAGGATCGTGCCAGGGCTCATTCTGCAGCGTCCGGATTGCCGCCTATCTCTATGACCGCGGGGCCGCGAGCGGGAATGCGGGCATCGGCAATATCAAGGAATTCATCAATGAACGATGGAAAGGGCAGCGCTGCCTGCTCTGGGATACGCCCATGGTTCAGGTGGAACTGGAAGAGGCGATGCATTGCGGGCTGTTTGGCCTGGAATTGGGATAAAAGGTGGATAGACTGAAGGCTGTTAGGCTGAAGGGCTGGCGGAATAGGGCATTTTAACAAGGAAAAGAGCAGCAATGGCTGATTTGCAAACCACAAGAACAGAACTGGCAATCATCGGCACGGGATTCGCCGGTCTTGCCGCATCGGTTTTCGCATCCCAAAACGGCATCATAACCTCCCAGATCGGTGTCAGCGGCGGCATTCTGTACGCCAGCGGATATCTGGATTTGATGGGCGTGCATCCCATCGCAGATCAGAAAACCTGGGACGACCCGTGGGCGGCTATTGATGCGGTGATTAAAGATACGCCGGATCATCCTTATGCCCGCGTCTCAAAGACGGACATTCGTGAATCCATGGATCAGTTTACCGGATTTTTGAACGAAACCGGCCTGCCTTATCGAAAACAGGAAGATCGGAATGTTTCGGCCATCACCCCCATCGGCACGCTCAAACCCACTTATTGCGTGCCGGCATCCATGTGGAACGGTATTGCGGCGTTATCGGATGAGCGCCCCATGCTGATTGTCGATTTCTGGGGCCTAAAGGGATTTTCCGCCGTGCAGATTGCCGAGATGCTTCAAAACCGGCGTCCGAACGTGAGAGCCGCCCGCATCCCGTTTCCGTCAGTGGATCTGTCCATCGATCTCTATCCCGAGCGCATGGCCTGGTCCATGGAGCTGGAAGAAAACGTGGTGAAGCTTGCCGATGAAATCCGGCCGCATTTAAACGGGGCCCAGGTTCTTGGATTACCGGCAATTCTTGGAATCCACCGAACCGAAACCATCCTGTCCGGGTTAAAAGACCTGCTGGGATGTGATGTTTTTGAAATTCCCACCATTCCGCCTTCCATCACCGGTCTGCGGATCAAGGAAAAAGCCGAAGCTGCATTGGCCCGGCGAGGGGTCCGCCTGTTTGCGCAAAAACGGGTCATCAGTGCCAAACCGGGCAAAAACGGTGGGTTTGTGCTGGATATCGGGGACAGGGCAGGGGCGGAACCCGAGCATCGGGTTGAGGCGGACGGGATCATCCTGGCAAGCGGTCGATTCCTGGGGATGGGGCTGCATGCGGGCCGGAAAAAAATTCAGGAGACGCTGTTTGATCTGCCCGTATTTCAGCCGGGAGACCGTTCCGACTGGCACCAGAAGAATTTTTTTGATCCCCGGGGGCATGAAATCAACCAGGCGGGCGTTGAAATTGACGATGCGTTCCGCCCAGTCACCCGCGACGGCAAGCCGGTGTTTGATAACCTGTTTGCCGCTGGGTCCATATTGGCCCATCAGGACTGGATACGCCAGAAATGCGGGGCCGGGCTGGCGGTTTCCAGCGCTTATGCCGCTGTCCGGTTTTTTCTGAAGCAGGTTAAAAACAGGTAAAACAGCACGCTTCAGGCTTCAGCCAAACCATATTTCGCTTTCAATTTTATGATACGGGCCACCGATTCGCGGTTTTTTTGTGCTAGCCCCGCATCATCCACCGTCCGTTTTTGAATCTCTTCAAACGCGATTTGAATATTCGGGCCTTTGTGGCAGATCAGGGCGATGTCGATTTCGGCGGCCAGAATCTGCCCGATAATGGAACGGATATCAAAATGATTGACAATGGCCCCCATATCCAGGTCATCGGTCATGACAATGCCGTCAAACCCCATGCGCCGCCGGAGCAGACCGGACGCGATGGCCTTCGATAAACTGGCCGGCCAAACTGAGTCGATTTGTTTATAAAAAATATGGGACAGCATCATGCCCGCCACATCCACCGTTTGCGCGGCATGAAACGGAATAAGGTCAAAGGCGGCGAGATCGTCGAGGGTTGCGTCAAATTCGGGCATGTCCATATGGGAATCCAAAACCGTGCGGCCGATGCCGGGGAAATGCTTGGCCACAGCCATGATGCCCTGATTCTGGAAACTTTCGATCATGGCTTTTCCCATTGCCGCCACATGAATCGGGTCATGGCCGAAGGACCGCCGCGCCATGATGCTTTGCATGTCTTTGGGAGCAACATCCAGGACCGGAGCCATGTTCATGTTGATGCCCAGAGCGGATAATTGACCGGCCATTTCCCGAGCGAAGTCTTTTGCATCTGAAGGGGTGGTCAAGGTTGGAATGCCGGGAAATTCCCTGAAATGGGGCTCCCGGAGACGGGCCACGGTGCCGCCTTCCTGGTCGATACTGATAAACAGCGGCGGCTGGCCGCAAGCTCCGGCATAATCCTGCATATCCGCACACAGACGGATGAGCTGATCCGGGGTTTCGATATTGCGGGCGAATAATATAATGCCGCCGACCTTTAAATCCCCTATAAGAAATTTGAGGTCGGCGTTGAATTCCGTCCCGTCAAATCCCACCATCAACCGCTGTCCGGTCATCTGATCATTTGAAAAAGCATCTATCATATGCATGAATTTTCCAATTCCGGCTCAATCCAAAATCCAAAATCCCAATTCCAAAATTTTTATCACGTAAACGGATTGGTCCGTTTTTCCGTTTCAATGGTGGATGACGGGGAGGATCCGTAGTCATGACCGGGCCATACCCTGGTGTCCCCCGGCAGGGTGTAGAGCTTTTCGTGGACCGAGGCCAGAAGCTGTCGGGTTGAACCGCCGGGAAGGTCAGTCCGTCCCACGGCCCCGACAAACAGCGTATCCCCTGTAAACAGGTGGCCGTCGGTATAGAGACAGATGGAACCGGGTGTGTGGCCGGGCGTATGAATCACCTTGAGGCGGGTTTGGCCGATGTCGATGATGTCGTTGTCTTCCAGCAAGCGGCTGGCCTTTGGCGATCCTTTCCCGCCCATGAACCTTGACAGCACACGGGACAACAGCCGCGTGACCTGTTCGGAATCCGCCGTGTGAATGCAGAGCTGGGCTCCGGTTGCCTCGATAATGGCCGCATTGCCGGAAGTATGGTCGGAATGCCCGTGGGTATTAATGACATGGGTGATGGTGTACCCGGCGTCCTGAACTTCGTCTAATATTTTTTGAGGATCAAATGCCGGATCAATGACCGCACAGGTTCGGGTGGCTTCATCGCCGACCATGTAGCAAAAATTGGCCATTTGCGGGAGATAGATGACTTTTAGTTCCATGATGGGTCCATTTGTATTTATGGCTGATACTTACACAACGGTTCTTCCGCCAGATAATCGCCGGTGGCCTCAAAGGCCCGGGCCCGGCATCCGCCGCAAACGCCTTTGTATTCACAGGCCCCGCATTTTCCCTTGAGGTTGCCGTAATTGCGTAACGAGTTGAATATTCTTGAATTTTTCCAGATATCGGCAAATGACTCGCGGGTCACGTCCCCGCAGTTGAGATCCAGAAATCCGCACGGCTGCACCACGCCGGTATGGGAGATAAAGCAGAATCCAGTGCCGCCAAGGCATCCCCTTGTCACGGCATCGAGCCCGTGGGTCTGGAAAGAGACGGATTTTCCGTCTTCCTTGGCCCGCTGACGCAAAATCCGGTAATAATGCGGGGCGCAGGTGGCTTTTAACTGGAGCCGGGTTTTGTCACGTTGGTCATAAAACCAGTTGAGGGTGGTTTCATATTCTTCGGCAGAGATTTCCTGATCGATAATGTATTTTCCCCGGCCCGTGGGCACCAGCAGGAAAATATGCAGGGCCACGGCCCCTAAGTCCTCGGCCAGTTTCAGGATGGCCGGGATCTGATCGTAATTGAGCTTGGAAATGGTGGTGTTGATCTGAAATTCAATGCCCGCTTTTTTGGCTGATGCAATGCCTTTTAACGCGGCGTCGTAGGCTCCGGGAACCCCCCTGAAACTGTCGTGGCGCTCCCGGGTGGCTCCGTCAAGGCTGATACTGATGCGCTGAATACCGGAGGCTTTCATTTTCGCCGCGTTTTCGTCATCGACCAGGGTGCCGTTGGGGGCCATGACCATGCGCAGGCCCTTGTCCGTGCCGTATTTTGCAATATCGAAAATATCCGGCCGCAATAGAGGTTCGCCGCCGGTCAGGATGACGATGGGCTGGCCCACTTCTCTGATCTGGTCGAGCAATCGGAATGAGGCTGCGGTGTCCAGCTCGCCGCTGTATGGTCCCATGGTGGCAGACGCCCGGCAGTGGGCGCAGTTTAGATTGCAGTTCCGGGTGGTTTCCCAGGCCACCAGCCGCAGTTCAGCATGTTTTTTATCACCGGAACCCGCCTGCGGGTGACCGCCCGGATGCATTCCCGCCGGATGTGCTGCGTGAGGATGTGTCAATATTGCCTCCGATTCCTTATCTACAGCCTAAAGCCTTCAGCCTATTCTGCTGTTTTTTAATTCTTTTGCCGCTTCAAGGGCGAAATACGTCAAGATCATGTCCGCTCCGGCCCGTTTAATGGATGTCAGGGTTTCCATCATCACTTTCCGGCCGTCGATCCATCCCATTTTTTCTGCCGCCTTGATCATGGCATATTCGCCGCTGACATTATAGGCGGCCAGGGGCAGGTCGATTTCGTCCCGGAGCCGGGCCAGAATATCCAGATACGGCAAGGCGGGCTTGACCATGATGATGTCCGCGCCTTCCTCCACGTCCATTGTGGCTTCGCGGATGGCTTCCCGGGCGTTTGCCGGGTCCATCTGATAGGTCCGCCGGTCCCCGAACTGGGGCGCGGAATGGGCCGCTTCCCGGAAAGGCCCGTAATAGGCCGAGCAGTATTTGGCCGCATAGGACATGATGGGCGTGTTTTCAAGCTGGCTTTCATCGAGGGCTTCACGGATGGCAGCGACGCGGCCGTCCATCATATCCGACGGGGCCACCATGTCCGCGCCGGCCTTGGCATGGGAAACCGCGATTTTGGCAAGAATATCCAGAGTGTCGTCATTTTTGATGATGCCGTTTTCCACCACGCCGCAATGCCCGTGATCCGTGTACTGACAAAGGCAGACGTCCGTGATGACGACCATTTCCGGCAATTTGTTTTTAACGGCTTTGACCGCTTTTTGAACAATCCCATCCTTGAAATGCGCCCTTGAGCCAAACGCGTCCTTTTTGTCCGGCAGACCGAACAACATGATGGCTGGAATGCCTAAGTCAAACGCCTCTTTTGCGGTATTGACCAGGTTGTCCACGGACAACTGGTACTGACCGGGCATCGAAGGAATAGGGTTTTGAACGTTGTTGCCGCCAATCGCAAATAAAGGCAGGATGAGATCATCCGTGGAAAGCGTGGTTTCGCGCACCATGCGCCGGAATGCGGCGTTCTGGCGCAGTCGTCTGGGTCGGTAATCCGGAAAAAGCATTGTTCTTATCCTTTATATTGCAGGGCCGGAGATTTCTTCATCCGACAAATAGCACGCCGGGTCCGGAGCCCAAACGTCGCCGGTGGTGGCTTCGGCCCTCACCCGGAAATTGCCGCCGCAGATGGACAGCCATCGGCAGGTGGCGCAACGGCCCTTGACATGGTCTTTTTTGTTTTTGAGTTGTTTCATCAACGGTTCGGACAGGTCATTCCAGATTTCAGAAAACGGGCGCTTTCGGACATTGCCGAAACTGTGGTGCCGCCAGAACTGGTCCGCATAAACCTCGCCGTCCCAGCTCACGCACCCGATGCCCCTGCCGGAGTTGTTGCCCTCGTTCATTTTCAGGAGTTCCATGACTTCCGCGGCCCGCCGGGGATCTTCCTTGAGGAGCCGCAAATAAATGTATGGACCGTCCGCGTGGTTATCAACGGTCAGTACTTCCTTGGGCTTGCCCGCGTCATGCAGGCGCCGGGTCCGGTCGATGATCAGATCCACCGCTTTTCGGGTATCCGATAGGGAAAGATCGTCCTTGACCATCTCGGAGCCCCGTCCCGAATACACCAGATGATAGAAACAGATGCGGGGGACTTCCCGTTCCTCAAGCAAATCGAAAATGGCCGGGATCTCATTCACGTTATACCGGTTGACGGTGAAGCGGAGCCCCACCTTGATGCCGGCCTCCTGGCAGTTTTGGATGCCGGCAAGCGCCATGTCAAACGCGCCTTCCACCCCCCGGAACCGGTCATTGATGTCTCTCATGCCGTCGAGGCTGATGCCCACATAGGACAGGCCGATTTTTTTCAATTTTTGGGCAATCTCTCGGGTGATGAGGGTGCCGTTGGTGGATATTACGGCCCGCATGCCTTTTTGCACGGCGTATTCGGCCAGCTCGGGCATGTCCGGCCGCATCAGGGGCTCGCCGCCGGAAAACAGCAGCACCGGAACCCCCATGTTTGAGAGGTCGTCAATGAGCTGTCTGCCTTCGGCATTGGTCAGTTCGTTTTCCTGAAGGGTCGCCTTGGCATGGGCGTAGCAATGAACGCATTTTAAATTGCATTGCCGGGTGATATTCCAGACCACCACCGGATTTTTGTCGATGGAGAATTGCAGCAGGTGGGAAGGGAGGTCTTTGGATTGACGGCTGTAGCGCAACGCGTCCGATGGTTCGACGGTTCCGCAGTATAATTTGGATATTCCGATCATAAGATTCTATGGTTACTCCGAATTTTTAAAGGCGGCAAATGATGCGCACATCGGCTTTTATAATAAAACGGCGTACTTTTGCGTACGCCGTCATTCGTTGTAAGAAACATATAAAAGCCAAATGATTCGCGTCTCTGCCGACCTGGATTAAAAGTCAGCATATGTATTCTTCCGGAAAAACCGGAAGTGGACTAAAGGGCCAGGTCCGTGTTTTGGGTTCCGGCATCCTGTGGACTGAAAGAAAACGTCTCCTTAATATTATTTTTGTTAAATTCCGTCTTAATGAGCTGGTTTAAAAAAATTTCAGGGTTGGTCAGGGCTTCTTTTGAGAGAAAGAAACGGTTTTTGTTTGTCTTTTCGCGGATCAGCTTCAGGCCGTATTCAAAATCAGCGGATAATTTTTCATAAACATCGCGTTCATTCATGGCGCCGGTGGCCAGCTTTTCCAGAATACCGTCTACTGCGTCCTCTTCCAGCACAATGTTGATATCATGTTTATTATAGAAGTCTATTTCAATTTTTTTGATCTGATCGTAGAAGAATTTGATTTTTTTAACGGCATTGCCGATTTCCGTCACATGGGTGGCGTAATAATCCGAAATTTTATCAATCCGGTAGGGTGACAGCGGCAATCCGTATTGATTGGTGATCACCATCCGGTTCGCCTTTAAATAATCCGCGATGGCTTGCCTGTTCTCCTGGGCAATGGTTTCAAAATCACGGACCCGGTCGATATCGTCGATTCCCTTGAGCCAGTTTTCGAGCGTGGCCTGGGGATTGTTGATCACCGAAACGGTCACGGGAAACTGTTTGATATTGGTGGACGGCAACTTAGTTTCAAAGGGGATCAGCACCTGTTCAATCACGCTGACCAGGCCCCTGGCGCCGGTGTTCTCCTCAGCCGCTTTTTGCGCCAGCAGGGCAAGCGCATCATTGGAAAACCGGATGTCAATGCCGTAAGTCGCAAAATCCAGTTTTTTATTGAGCAGAACCGGGTTGTTGGGGGTTTGCAGAATTTTGAAGAGGTCCTCCTGTGTAAGTCCTTCAAAAATCGCCTTGACCGGCAGTCGGCCCACAAACTCGGATTCAAACCCATAGGAAATCAGGTCTTCGGCCTTGACCCGCTTGAAAAGGTCGGAGTTAGATATCTGGGTATGGGCCGGGGAGCCGAAACCAATGCCGTGGCTGGTGGTCCGCTTTTTGATGATCTCCTCAAGCCCGCCAAAAGCGCCGCTCATAATAAACAGGATATTTTTGGTGTTGATGGTCCGCCGTTCACGCTTCCCGGTTTTTCTGAACTGCTCCACCTCCTGGATCATGGATATGGGATCATGGGGCACTTTCAATTCCACGTCCGTATCTTCCATGGGTTTGAGCAGAGCCCGCTGGACCCCGGTACGGGAAACATCCGCACCGATCAGATTATGGCTTGAGGCGATCTTGTCGATTTCATCAATATATATAATGCCGCATTCCGCCAGCTCGATATCATTGTCGCTTTCCCGGACGAGATCACGCACCAGGTCTTCCACATCCCCGCCCACATAACCGGTTTCACTGAATTTGGTGGCGTCGCCTTTCACAAAGGGAACCCCGATTTTGTTGGCGATCAGCTTGATGATATAGGTTTTGCCGACCCCGGTGGGACCGATCATCAGGACATTGTTTTTAACGCCGCCGGACAGATTCAGTGGATCGCCTTTTGCGGTCTGCTGGTATTTAATCCGGTTAAAGTGTGTGCATACTTTGGTGGCCAGCACCTGTTTCGCCAGATCCTGCTTGATGATGTACTGGTCCAGATAGGCAATGAGTTCTTCCGGCTTATAATCAAAATGAAAAGGCTTTTTTTTAGGCGTTGTGAACGCATCGGTTTCTGAGCGATCAGGCTGCGGCATCATCACGGGGGAGATCATTTTCACCTGATCGCCGTATTTTTTGCTTAAAAATTCGCCGATTTCTTTTTCAATTTCTGCCGGATTGGGTATTTTTTCATTAAATATTTTCATAGTGAAAAAATAATAATCACACCGTTGCGGAAATGCAAGGGCAGGCGGGTAAATATAATTTTTGGACCTGGCGTAAATAATCGGCTCTCAATCGCAATAAATAAAATATGGACAATCCATCTGGACTATCCTATATTACCTTCAGCACACTTTTTGATTATCCGATTCCTCTTCATCTATTCTTTCATTTCAGAGTGTTGTGGTATCTTCCGGTTCTTTCTGCGGGCATGTATTGACAAACCTTTAATTTTTCAACAAAAGGAGAGCGATCATGAGCAACAGTGTTTACAAATTTATTGAAATGGTGGGAACCAGCGCCACGTCATGGGAAGATGCGGCGAAATCAGCGGTTGAAACCGCGTCTCAGTCACTCAGGGATACCCGGGTGGCGGAAGTCAAAGATTTGGACATGAAAATAGAGGACGGCAAGGTCGTATTGTATCGGGCAACCGTGAAGCTGTCATTCAAGTATCAGGCGTAACGGATTCAGGTGGAATCCGTACGGGTGTTGTATTGAAATTAACCCATAATTCCTATAAGTTTCACTAATCTTACAAAAAAGCTCGGACAATTTCAAAAAACAGAAAAGGCCGTCATTTGCGTAACAGCAGAATGACGGCCTTAACTATTTGGTTTTACTGGTGCCGAGGGACGGAATCGAACCGCCGACACGGGGATTTTCAGGCTAAAAATTACCATTTCCCTTATATTCATTTAACGTCATTTTTATATTGATTTTATTATAAATAAGCATTATTTTCTTTCCCATAACTTCCGTTAAAATCCCTTTACATAAGAAAAAAAAGGGGGATAAATGGGGGATAACTTGACACGGGGATGGGAAAAAAATGGTCAAGAAAATTAAAATAAAATGGCTTTCTTCAAAATATCCCGGGGTCCGGTTTTGGGAACATCCTGACCGGAAACATGGCGTTAATCCGGATAAGTATTTTGCAATTAGATATTATGTTGATGGGAAAAGACTTGAAGAGGGGTTAGGGTGGGCGTCGCAAGGATGGACAGCGAAAAAAGCTGCGGATGAACGCGGAACGCTTCTGAAAGCACAGACAACAGGCGAAGGGGCGCGAACCCTTCAAGAGCGCCGGGAAATTGCCGAACAGGAACGAGCCGAAGCACAAGCCGCCAAAGAACAAGATAAACGTGACAACATCTCATTTAAGCACTTTTTTGAAGAAACCTATTATCCCATCTCATTGACCAGTAAAAAACAGGAAACCTACCGAAAAGAAAACGAGCATGTCAAAAACTGGATTCTACCCGTGGTAGGGAACCTGTCTTTTAAAAAAATATCACCGTTCCATCTTGAAAAAATCAAAAAGAATCTTCTGGATGCTGGCAGGGCACCTCGAACCGTTCAATATTGTTTTGCAGTGTTTCGGCATATCTGGAACACTGCGAAAAATCATGATGTTGTGACGACAGATTCCCCTACCAAAAAAGTCAAGGTTCCATCGTTTAGTAATGAGCGACAAAGATTTTTAACTCAAGCCGAAGCCGAAGCCGTTTTACAAGCTGTTCGGGAAAAATCGGAGCAGTTGTATCAGATGTCAAAGATCGCTCTGCATTGCGGTTTAAGAGCTTCAGAGATATTCAATCTAACGTGGGGCGATGTTTTTATTGATGATGGTTATTTGGTATTGAAGGACACCTGTTGATTTCCAAAAAAAAATGTAACTGATTTTTCTGATTATTTTGACTGTGACAGTTATTTTCCGGATTATTTAAACTGGATTCGCTGCGCTCAATCATTTTATTGGGTTTTTTAAGGCATA
>JBAQUK010000195.1:0-7385 GCA_049297455.1 Desulfosalsimonadaceae bacterium
GGGGTATGTTCGCCGGTGATCCCAGGGTAGCGGCATACGCCGCAACCCTGGGCTATAATACGGAATCCCGTTGGGATTCGATGCGGATTGTATCATTTAAAATCTTAGCCTGACGGCGATGCCGCTAACCTCCATGCCCGGATGGGCACAACGAATGATGAAAATAAAGACTTAACTGATTTTTCTCTGCGCCTCTGCGTGAGATATGTTTTTTCTCCCACGGAGACGCAGGGTTGCGGCGGGGGGGCTTGGTTTGCATTATTTTCCCGTTGCTGGCAGGAATGCAACCGTCAACAAAGCTTGTCGTAGATGCAACTATTTGGATTAAATGTTAATTTTTTATTTTCACATAAAATACCACAGAGAGCACAGAGTAAAATTATTATAAACAACCTCAATCTCTGTGTCCTCTGTGCTCTCCGTGGTTAAAAAAAGTCCTTTTTCATATAAACCTTATCGCACTTCCGGAAGCATTGTGCCGACAGAGAAAAAATTCAAAACTTTGAAAATCATCTTCAGTCCACGGATGCTCGTGGCCCTGCTCATGGGTTTTTCCTGCGGCGTCCCGCTGAATCTGACCATCACCGTTCTTCAGGCATGGATGAAGGTCGAAGGGGTGGATCTCTCCGTTATCGGCCTCATGGCCCTGGTGGGCCTGCCCTATACCCTGAAGTTCGTGTGGGCCCCGGTCCTTGACCGGTATGTGATCCCGGTTTTCGGACGCCGCCGGGGCTGGCTGATCATCTCGCAAACGCTCTTGATGCTGTCCATTATCGGTCTGGGGTTGAGCGATCCGGCCGGCCATCCGGGAATACTGGCATTTGCCGCCCTTCTGGTGACGTTTTTCAGCGCGTCCCAGGATATCGTGACGGATGCTTACCGCCGGGAAGAAATACCGGACACGGAACTGGGGTTCGCCTCTTCCCTTTACATCAACGGCTACCGTCTGGGCATGCTTCTGGCAGGGGGCGGCGGGCTGATTCTGGCCGACTTCATGCCTTTTTCCATGGTCTATCTGCTCATGGCCTGCTGCCTTGTGCCCGGCATCCTCACCACCCTGTTCGCGCCGGAGCCGGAAATAAGCGGCACGCCGCCGGCCAGCATGAGGGCCGCAGTGGTGGAACCCCTTGTGGAATATTTCAGCCGGACGGGGGCGGTATGGATTCTGGCCTTTATCCTGATGTATAAAATCGGCGACGCCATGGCATCGGCCATGACCATGCCCTTTTATCTGGATATGGGGTTTTCCCCTTCAGAAATCGGCGTGGTGGTCAAAATTTTCGGATTCTGGGCCACCATTGCAGGAGCACTCATCGGCGGGGTCATGACCCTCAAAATCGGCATGTATGCCAGCCTCTGGGTTTTCGGCGTTTTCCAGGCCCTTTCCACCGCCTGCTTTGCCCTGCTGGTCCAGGCCGGGCACAGCATTCCGGCCCTGGCCGGGGTGATCGGGTTTGAAAACCTGACTTCCGGCATGGGAACCGTCGCTTTTGTGGCCTTCATGGCCATGATGACTGACCGGAGGTTTACGGCGACCCAGTATGCGCTCCTGAGCAGCCTCATGGGCATCCCGAGGGTCATCGCCTCGGCCCCCACCGGTTATGCGGTCAAATTCCTGGGTTGGGAACCGTTTTTTATCGTCTGCGCCCTGATGGCGATTCCGGGCCTGCTGATTTTGCTGAAATCCTCGGTATTCAGCGACCGCACAAACGCCATGGCGAAAAAAGATTGAAAACATCCTGAACCATGCTAAGATAACGGAAACATTAACCAAAATCCCTCAATAAAACACCGGGCATATGAATACTTCCGACGACATCACCCAGCGGCAACATCATTTAAAGCGCGTGGACGACCTCTACCAGGACCGGAAACAGATCCTGGCGCTTCCGGCCCAGCAGGCCCTTAACGCCGTCCTGGAGCATCCCCAGCCCCTTGCGCTCGTTCACTCCTTTGCCGAAGAAGACCTGTTTTTTCTGGTTCATGATATCGGGCCGGAAGATTCGATGGACATCATTGCGCTGGCATCGGACCGCCAGTGGGAATATATGCTGGATGTGGAGAGCTGGACCAAAGACCGGATCGATTTTCAGGCCCTCACAGAGTGGCTCAACCTGCTGCTCACCTCCGCCCCCCAGCGGTTCGTGGATTGGGCGATGGTTGAACATCCCGAACTCATTGAATATTATTTATTTAACACCATTGAAGTCATTGTCCGTGAACACGACCAGGACCCGTCGGATTTTGACGACGGGTATATGACCTATGACGATATCTTCTATGTCCGTCTGCCGGATGAAGATGACGCCCGGCCGGCCCCGCCGGGCGTCAAACAGCGGCAGAAGGAATTCCTGTCCCGCATGCTGGACCTTCTGGCCGGACAGGACCACGTGCTTTTCCAGCAGACCCTGTTCCGGACCGCCCAGGTGATTCCGGCGGAAAGCGAAGAAGAGGCTTACCGCTTGAGAAATGTCCGGCTGGCTGAAAAAGGGTTCCTGCCGTTTCATGAAGCCGTCGGGGTTTACCAGCCGGTTCGCCCGGACCAGTTGCGAAAGAGGGACAAAAAAATCCTGTCCCACAAGACGCCGGACAGCATCGTTCCCGTTCCCATTCACCATGCATCGATGATGGACGGGGCCAGCGTTTTCAGCCAGGCCTTGAGCCGGATCACGGTTGACGACATCCTCCATCAGCTTCAGGTGGAATTCGCGGGCGTCTGCAATCAGCTCATCGCCGCAGACGGTCAGCCGGTCCGAAACCGGCAGGATCTGGAAGTCATTGTGAAAAAAGCCTGCGGATACATCAGCATCGGGCTCGAAAGGCTATCACAGGAAAATCCGGCGGACAAACACAATCAACCCGTGCAAGCCATCAAAACCTATCCGCTCATCGACTTGTTCCGGGCCGGATACGGGCTGGTGGCGGATCTCCGGGTCCAGGCCAAAAATTGGGAAAAAAATGCATGGTACGCCCAAAACCATCTCCCCTTAAATTTCTGGGGCGAACAGCTCACGGGGGTGGTCGGCGGGCTCCTCATCCCGCGTCCCAAATTTTACAACAACTATACAGGCGGTGTTCTCTACCGGGAATTTGAAACCATTGAAGACATCCGGCTGGTCCGGGATGCCTTGAAGGAAGCCATGGCCTGCGATGAACTGCTGTCGAAAATGACCATCAACCCGGATGATTTTCCCAAAGGCCGGCTGGTGACCTGCCAGAACCTGCTGATGACCCTGTGGGCAAGGCAGGCCCTCGGGCTGCCGGATGCGGCGTTTGCACCCATTCCCGTGGATCTTTTTAAATCCTTTTTGACCGATCTCTGGGAATCCGGAAAGGATGCCAAAAAACACCCGCGCATCAAAGACTCGAAAAAAACGGATTTCCTGAAATGGTTGTCCATTCAAACCGGCCGGCCCGAACACGACCTGTCCCAAACCTTGGGTCATTTTCTGGAACGGCTTTTTGATGAAACCGCCGGCAATCTGGCGGACGTGTCGTCCGGCACCATTGACCCGCGGTTTGTGCAGATGTTTTTGCTCCATTAATCCGGAATTAACACGCGATGCCACACTCAGACCACTCAAACCCTGAAAAAACCATCAAGGCCCTGATGGACATCAGCCGGGCCATTACTTCCGACCTGTTCCTGGAAGATTTGCTCAAATTGATCGTGCTGCTCACCGCCAAAATGGTGGGTGCGGAAATCTGCTCCCTGTGGCTCATTGATGAGAATGAACACCCGCCCATCATGCGCCTCAAGGCCACCCAGTCCATTGAACCGGCTTACGTGAAAGACCGGGCCCTGCGTCTGGACGAAGGGGTGGTGGGGTATGTGGCCACCACCCAGAAACCCCTGACCATTAAAAATGTATTGCGGAGCCGCCGGTTCAAGGAAAAGGAAATGGCCGCCCAGCTCGGGCTGGTGTCCATGGTTGGCATCCCATTGAAATTAAAAGACAATAAAATCGTCGGGGTGTTGAACTGTTTCACCTCCGAGCCCTATGATTTCTCGGAAACCGAAATCAACGCCCTGACCACCGTGGCCAATCAGGCGGCGGTAGCCATATTAAACACCGAGCTGATGGTCAAAACCAGGGTCATTCAGGAAGAGCTGGAATCCCGGAAGCTCATCGAAAAAGCCAAGGAAGTGCTGATGCAGAGCCGCAATTTCAAAGGCGACGAGGCGTACCGGTGGATTCAGAAACGGAGCATGGATTCCCGGAAAAGCATGCGCCAGGTCTCGGAAGCGATTATTCTTTCAGAGGAAATTTTTCAGGAAAAGAAATAGGAAGCGGCTCGGGCGGACAGGCTGGGCGGTTGTCGCGCTTGAACGGGAAACCCTGACCCCAACCCCCCTTGCGCTGTCAAGAAGTTCATCAAAAAATAGGATTTTCTTTCTCTACCGTACGTGCCTATCGATCGCATCCAGCCAACCGAGTGCCAAGCCGGATCTGAAATCAAGAGAGGCACAAGAATCTTGCGGCGCGGTGCTATCTGCTGATCAACGTTGGAAGATAGGACAGGAATCAGAAATGGAAAACAATGAAGTTCGTTGAACTCGATCGACGATTCCGGAAGCTGAATCCACTGGAGAATCCGGAGGAAGCGGCACTGGAAAGCTATACGGCGTCATTGTTGGGCCGTGAATCGGGTCTTGGCTGGGAAGAACTGCTTGAGCGACCTCTTGTTGTGGTTTTGGGAGAACCGGGAAGCGGTAAAACCTGGGAGTTTAGGGAACGCTTCAGAATTCTCCGATCCAGAGGTGAAAATGCCTTCCTCATTCCTCTCGACAGGTTGATCTCAGAGCCGTTGACCGAGATTTTATCTCCCGAAGAAAACAACATATTCCGGGTATGGCTTAGGAGTGGCGAGAAAGCCACATTCTTCCTCGATTCCGTGGATGAGGCTAAGCATAAACAGACAAGCGATTTTTTGGTGACGCTCGACCGTTTTCGAAATGCCATTGGCAGCAGCAACTTAATGAGACTGCACCTTCTTGTCAGTTCACGCATCAGTGAATGGCGGCCTCAAAGCGATGAACATGAATTGATCGCACGTTTCCCGCTACCTCCACCTCCTATATCGAAAAAAAAGGTTCCGGACTCTGATACTGATAATTCTGATGAAAAAAGTGAAAAACAGGAAAGAATTCTGGTCGTTCAAATCGAGCCACTGAACCGCACCCGTGTTGAACGGTTCACCCGTGAACTTAACATCGTTGATCCGTCCGCTTTTGTCCAAGCACTGGATAAGAAACATGCTTGGCCGTTCGCACGCCGACCCATTGATGTCATTGACCTCCTCAATTATTGGAACGACCATCACAAACTTGGTTCCCTGAAGGACTTGATCGAACACGACCTGAATCAAAAACTCAAGGAGCCCAGAGAAAAGCAGGATCTCCTTACACCTGAAAAGGCACGGCAGGGTGCCGAAATTCTGGGCGCTGCCGTTGCATTTTGCCGAAACTTCAACTTCCGCGTGCCAGACGACTCTCACCTGACGAAGGCCGTTGCGATTGATTCATCTGCCTGCCTGCCAGCAGACTGGCTTCCAAATGAGAGGCACATGTTGCTCAACCGTCCCCTTTTTGATAGTGCCAGTTACGGCAGGATTCGCTTTCATCATCGGCGTTCGGCGGAGTATCTGGCCGCACAATGGCTCGCAAATCGCATGAAGGAAGGTTGTCCCACCTCTATTTTGGAAGATCTTCTTTTTACCCGCATCAGAAACCAAGACGTCATCCGGCCGTCACTTTCGCCGGTTACGGCTTGGTTATGCGCTGGTAAGGCACGCTGGCGGGAAGACATCCGCAACTGCGTCCTGAAGGCAGCGCCATGGATCCATCTTCAACATGGCGATCCGAGTCAGTTGTCAATCGGATACAGGCGAAGCCTCCTCAATGCCTTGGTGCAACGTTACGAAGGAAGAGACCGTGTCTGGCTCGACACGGAACATGAATCCTTGAGCCGACTTGCAGATCCAGGTCTTGCCGATGATATCACCTTGATCATCCACAATCGTAACGTATCGACAGATTTGCGATGCGAAATGCTCCGATTGGTGCAGCACGGAAGGCTGGCAGCTTGCCTCGATGGGGTTCTGAACCTTGTAGCGGATGAGTCAGAAACGGATGTCGTGAAAATTTATGCTGTCAAAGCCCTTTACGATGCTGGCGAGACGCCACATCTGCTCCAACTTTGGGAAATTATCAAACGATTTTCACTTATTTCGACAAGGCTTTGTGCCCATTGTTGTGAAGCCCTGTATCCGAACATAATCGATGCTGAAGGCTTGGCCGATCTGCTCCGCAAATCTGAGGCCGTGCCCTGCAATGCTGTTGATCTGCCCTATTATCTTCGCCATCATCTGGAAGAGGTCGTGACACCTATGATCAGTGGGCCTCTTCTCATCCAACTTGTCGCGCTATTGGAGCAAAAACCACTCATAAAAAAAAACGGTGAAGAAATACCGCTCTCTGCAAACTTTTATTGGTTGGGCAAGGTTATCCCTTTTGTTTTAAAGGTTCTCCTTGAAAAATTTTCTATGACTGACGCAGAGAACGGCGCAACGGTTAGTTCCTTGTGGTTGTTGGGCATCCTCCATCGCAACATGCTTGTTCAAGAGTCTGATATAAATTCGGATTTAAATGCTTTGACTGGCAATCACCTTGCGATCCGGCGACGATTCTTCTGGAAGCTGGTCGAAGAGTGGAAAGGAAAGAAAAAAAAAGATGAGACCAAGCTGACTTATCCGATCCTTCTTTTCAGTCAGTTTGATGTCCTCAAACCAATGCCGGGTGATCTCGAATGGGCTATCGATGATATCAAGACCAGAAAGGATGAGGAAAACAGAGTCATTGCACTCAGGATGGCCATCGGTCTCTGGTACATAGCGGGTGGGGGGTGGAAGGACCGTCAACGCATCCGCCGTGCGACCGTCAATGAAGCTGCTCTTCTGAAAGAATTCAAAAAGTTGGCTGAATATGGCCCTTTGGTATCGATCAAACGAATATGGTATCGACACATCAAATACAAACTTGCTGAAAAATGGTGGTGGGAACACCGATTTTATTCCGCTCGACGCAGATATTGGGAGTTGCAGTTGCAGTGGGCATACATCAGACATATCAGGCTCTTGAAAAATGGTACAGCAACGGCATGGCTCTCCAACTTGGCACGAGAAGCAGATGAGAGCCACTCCCAATGGGCACCCAAAACGTGGAATAAATTAGTCGAGAAACGGGGCCGCTTGATTGCGTGTGTTGATTTCCAAAAAAAAATGTAACTGATTTTTCTGATTATTTTGACTGTGACAGTTATTTTCCGGATTATTTAAACTGGATTCGCTGCGCTCAATCATTTTATTGGGTTTTTTAAGGCATA
>JBAQUK010000196.1:0-7463 GCA_049297455.1 Desulfosalsimonadaceae bacterium
TCCGAATATTTCAAATTAAATCAGATAGTTATAAGTTTCGAAAATTTTATTTAACTGACTGTTTTTATTAAAAATTTGACCATGTCCGCAATTTGCGGGCCATCGCTGAAAACCGGGAAACTTCAGACCGCAATCATAAAGACGATAAACAACAGGGCCGAAACCGCCGCCGTCACAGACCCGAAATAAAATGTGGCGGACGGCGACACCTTATCCCAGAGCCATCCGCCGATCAGGCTGGCGGGCAGCATGGCGATCCCCACTACCGTATTATAAACCCCGAAAGCGGTGGCCTTGAAATCAGCCGGTATGATGGTGGTGAGAAAGGCTTTCTGAATGCCTTCCGTCAGCCCCATGAAAAGCCCGTAGAGGCCGAACAACATCCAGACCACCCGGGTTCCGGAAGCCAGTGCAAACCCGGAATACAGGACGGCGAACAACACGAACCCCAGAAAAATGACCCGTTTTTTGCCGAACCGGTCCGCCGCCATGCCGGATGGGATGGAAGACAATGAATAAACGAGATTAAACACCAGATAAACCACCGGAATCATCTGCGTTGAAATGCCGATCTGCTGGGCGCGCAGAATCAGAAAGACATCGCTGGAATTTCCGAGGGCGAAAATCCCGGCAATCACAACGAAAAATTTGAATCGCCAGTCAAAATGGCTGAAGGTCAGTTTCGGCCTGTCCGCATGGGCGACGAAGGGCTTCTTTTTTTCCGTGATCAACAAAATGATGAGCAGCACGGCGATGACGCCCGGTATCATGGAAAGCCAGAACACCTTGCGGTAGTCGTTTGAGGAAACGCTGAGGAGGAAAAACGCCAGGGCCGGACCCATGACCGCGCCCATGGTGTCCATGGACCGGTGAAACCCAAAGGCCCTGCCGAGATATGCACTGTCGGCCGACTCCGCAATAATGGCATCACGGGGGGCGGTCCGGATGCCTTTCCCGAACCGGTCAATCAGGCGGGAACCCATCACCTGGTGCCATCCGGCGGCTAAGGCCATAAACGGCCTGCTGAGGGTGGAGATGCCGTAGCCGGCAGCCATCAGCCATTTGCGGTTGCCGATCCGGTCCGAAAACCAGCCGGAAAAAATTCTGATGAGGCTGGCGGTGGATTCCGCAATGCCTTCGATCAGCCCGATCACCGACTTGTTGACCCCGAGCACATTCGCCAGAAAGAGAGGAACCAGGGGATAAATCATTTCGGAGCTGATATCCATGAAGAAGCTGACCAGTCCGGCCACCGTCACATTTTTGCCGAATCCGAAAAATTTTTTCCCGCTGTCCATTTCATCATTCCTTTACTTTTCGGGCGGATTTCCCGTATTTTGGTCCAATAAAACCCATACAGACGAACGCCTGTTCCGTCAATCATCATCCGCGTCATTATGTACCCCGGTCTCATCCATCCTGCACATAAAAACCGCGAACATTACCAATTCATAATGTGCGTGTCATGTCCGGGTAATTTTCAGATGGTAGAGTTCAGCCCGTCAAGTCATAACACCGCAAGGGGATAAGCCTTGCGCGTTAATGCATTTCCGGGAGAGCGATACCATGAAGCGTATGTTTTTTATCTGTATTTACAGTTGGTTTTTTTCGATTAGCCTGATATCTTCCACCTGGGCGATGCAGTTCGCCGTCATTTCCGACGTCCGCGCCGCCGCTTTGGACAAGTCTCTGGAATTTATCGTTTCTCAGGGGGTGGACCTTATCCTGCTGCCCGGAGATTTTTATTATGACGCCCAGGATTATTATTCTCATTTTGTGAAGTTCGGTTTTGATGTGAGTCCTGAAAAGGCGCCGGATGGGCAGGATGTCTATTTCGCTCTTGGCAACCATGATGCGCCGCCATCGGGCGACAGCACGTTTATGAATGCCATCGCTCCCTGTTATCCGGACAACGGGCCGGCAGCGTCGCCGCGGGGCACGGTTTTTTCCTTTGACCGGGCCGATTGTCATTTTGTGATCACCAATCAGTACTGGAACAATCCCGCCGGGGGATATACCGATGAGCAACTGGAATGGATCGAGCAAGACCTGAAGGCCTCAACCCGGACCTTTAAATTCGTGTTCGGCCATGAACCGGCCTTCCCGCTGGCAAGGCATGTGAAGGATTCCCTGGATGCGGATCCGGCCCAAAGAGACCGGTTCTGGAGTATTCTTAAGGATAATGGGGTGCAGGCGTTTTTCTGCGGGCACACCCACAATCTGAGCCATGTGCTGAACGGCGGGGTGTATCAGATCGACAACGGCGAGGTCCGGAACGGCGGCCCCATATGCGTCACCCTGGTGGATGCGGCGGCGGACAAGGCGACGGTTAAATCCTATCAGACAAACGGTTCCGTGCCGGAAGCGGAAGAAAATTCCGAACTAGCCAATGACCTGGCGATTCAAACGGATATGGACGCAACCGTCCGGCCGGCGGATTCGCCTGCGCCGGAAGTGCTGTTCAGTGCGGGGGCGGCGGCGGATACGGGAACGTTCGGGAAATCTTGTTTTATAAGGTCGCTTTTGTCGGATTGAGATGAATAAGGGGTTTACCGGTATTATGAGACTGCTGCTGATCGAAGATGATGCGAAAATCGCCCTGTTTGTGTCCCAGGGTCTGAAGGAGGCGGGTTTTGCCGTGGATCATGTGGACAACGGCGAGGACGGACTGCACATGGCCCTGACCGAACCCTATGACGCCGCCGTGATGGACATCATGCTGCCGAAAAAAGACGGGCTTTCGGTGATTGAGGAAATCCGCAAACACAATATCCGTATGCCCGTGTTGATTCTGAGCGCCAAACGAACCGTGGATGACCGGGTGCACGGACTTCAGACCGGCGGGGACGATTATCTGACCAAACCCTTTGCGTTTTCCGAACTCCTGGCCCGGGTCCAGGCCCTGATTCGCCGGTCTACCGGCGAAGCCAGTCCTTCCAGGCTTTCGGTGGCCGATTTGACGCTGGATCTGAAAACCCGGCGGGTGGAGCGGGCCGGTCAGAAAATCGACATCCAGCCCCTTGAGTTTTCCCTTCTGGAATACCTGATGCGGAACACCGGCCAGGTGGTGTCCAAGACCATGATCATGGAGCATGTGTGGGATTATAACTTCAATCCCCAGACCAATGTGGTGGAAGCGCGCATCTGCTGCCTGCGGGACAAGGTGGACCGGGATTTTGAAACCAAACTGATTCATACCATTCGGGGCGTGGGATATGTGCTTAAAGCGGATTCATGATGTCACCGGCACCCTCGCTTTCCGGCTGACCGCCTGGTATGCCGTGATTTTCACCGTATGTTCCCTGCTTGCGCTTTCTATTTTTTATTATAAAATTTCAGTGATTACGCTGAAGTCCTCGGACAGCGAGCTGATCGAGGAAATTGAAGAATTCGGCACGATAATGGATGAGGGCGGTGTTGAGCATGTGAAGAAATATATGGCGGTGGAAGTCGAATCCGAAGAAGAGGAGGTTTTTTTTCGTTTATTGTCGTCAGACGGCCGTGTGGTCGCGATGAACGGTAAGCCTTTCTGGAATCGCATTACCCCTGCCGAAAATATTTTTGAAATTCTGCAACATGACGAAAAGCCCGTTTTATCGACCCTGGAGCTGCCGGATTACAGGTTTAAGGTGCGCACCATATACGGCATGATCAGCCCTGAAATGGTATTGCAGGTGGGGGTATCTCTTGCCGAAAAAGAAAAATATCTCAAAGTTTTTAAGCGGCTGATACTGAATTTAATTTTTCCCCTGTTTTTCACGTCAACGGTAATCGGCTGGCTCCTGGCCCGGCAGGCCTTGAAGGGAGTAGAGGAAGTGACGCTCACGGCCATGGATATCACAAAAGGCGCATACGACAAGCGGGTTCGGGTGAAAAAGCGGCTGCTTGAGGTCAGCCGTCTGGCGAACACCTTCAACACGATGCTGGACCGGATTCAGGCCCTGTTGAAAGGCATGGGTGAAGTAACGGACAATGTGGCCCATGATCTCAGGAGTCCGCTCACCCGGATCAGGGGCATCGCCGAAATGACCCTTGTGGGAAAATCCACCATTTCCGATTATGAAAAAATGGCGGCCAGCACCATTGAGGAATGCGATAACCTGATCAGTCTGATCAATACCATGCTGGACATCACGGAAACCGAAGCCGGCGTGGGCCGGTTTGAGAAAGAAACCGTGGATTTAAAAAAGCTGCTCACCGACGCCTGCGACCTGTTCCAACCGGTGGCGGATGAAAAAGATATCAGCCTCCTGACCCGGCTGCCGGATGAATTGGTGATCCGGAGCGATAAGGGCAGGCTCCAGCGAATGGCCACCAACCTTCTGGAAAACGCCATCAAATATACGGATGCGGGCGGGAAGGTGACGATTTCAGCTTATAAAGACAACGGGCAGGTTCATATCGGGTTTGCGGATACGGGCATCGGCATTTCAGAAACGGATCTGCCGAAAATATTCGACCGGTTTTACCGGTGCGACAACAGCCGCACCCAGCCGGGAACAGGCCTTGGGCTCTGTCTGGTCAAAGCCATCGCCAATGCCCTTGGCGGTGAAATCCGCGTCACGAGCAAATTAAGCGAGGGGAGCACGTTTTCAGTGTCTCTGCCCCTCTGATTCAAAGTCTTTCAGCCGTTTTCCCCCTTATATTCACCTCTGTTCCCGCCAACATTACCAAATGATAATATTTCAATCATGTTTCAGTAATTTTGGGGCGATATATTAAAAAACGTTAAACTTAATAGTTGATGGAATCCCCAATTTTAAGAACATACTGGAATCATTATGCTTTTTTGTGTGAAAAAAATCACCGGCCCGTTTTATCCATTTCTGGTGTTTATGGTGGCGGCTGCGCTTGTATTGTTTTTGAGCCGTATGGGGCTCAGCCTGTGGCAGTTTGACCGGGTTTCGGAAGCAAACGGATGGCTCCCCGTCATGCTTCAGGGACTCCGGGTGGATGTGGCCACCATTATTATGATGGTGGGCGTCATTGCCCTGTTTTCCACCTTTCTTTCCGGCCCCGGCGTCATTGGCCGCGCCTGGAACAAACTGGCCCAGGGCTGGCTTTCCTTTGCCCTCATGCTACTGGTGTTTATGGAGCTGGCCACCCCTCAGTTTATCATAGAATACGGGTTCCGGCCCAACCGTCTGTTTGTGGAATTTTTAAGCTATCCCAAAGAAGTTTTTTCCATGCTCTCCCGGGGGCATCTGCCGGAGATGGTTATGTGTCTGGCCGGCCCTGGCCTGTCCTTTTGGGCCGGCTGGCGCTTATTCGGCAAGGCTTTTCAGGGGATTGTTTATCAGGGCCCGGGCCGGCGGATGGTGATGGCGGTGCTGATTCTGGTGCTGGGATTTCCGGGTGCACGGTCAACCCTGGGACACCGTCCCTTGAATCCCGCCATGGTGGCTTTTGCCGACGATGCACTGGTGAATTCCCTGCCCCTGAACTCATTTTATTCCGTGACCCATGGCATTAATCAAATGGTCAAAGAGGCGGATTCTTCAAAAATCTATGGCCGTATGGCAAAAGAGGCCATTATCCGCATTGTCCGTAAAGAAACCGGGCTCCCGGAATCCGCGTTTACGAATCCGGATTTTCCCACACTGCACCATCAAACAGCGGCGCACCGGGGCAAACCAAAGAATCTGGTGATTATTCTGGAAGAGAGCCTGGGCGCCCGGTATGTCGGCTGTCTGGGCGGGCTGCCGCTGACCCCGAATCTGGATGCGCTGGCAAAAAAAGGCTGGCTGTTTGAGCGGCTGTATGCCACCGGCACCCGGTCGGTCCGGGGCATCGAAGCCGTGATCAGCGGGTATACGCCCACCCCGGCCCTGTCCGTGGTCAAGCTCGGCAAGTCCCAGCATGATTTTTTCACCCTGGCGGACCTGCTGCGGCGCAGGGGATATTTTTGCGAGTTCATTTACGGCGGAGAGAGCCATTTCGACAATATGCGGAGCTTTTTTCTGGGCAATGGATTCCACCATGTCATTGAGCAGAAAGATTATGAAAATCCGGAGTTTGTCGCCTCATGGGGGGTATCGGACGAAGACCTGTTAAACCGGGCGCACCAGGAATTTTTAGAGCGCCACCGCCAGGGCCAGCCGTTTTTCGCCCTGGTTTTTTCTTCCACCAACCATGACCCGTTTGATTTTCCGAAAGGGCGCATTGAACTGTATGACCAGCCGATGCAGACGCGCAATAACGCGGCCAAATACGCCGATTACGCCATCGGCCGGTTTTTTGAACAGGCTAAAAAATCCCCATACTGGGCGGATACCGTGTTTCTGGTGGTGGCGGATCATGATTCCCGGGTTACCGGGGCGGATCTCGTGCCTGTCAGCCATTTTCGGATTCCGGGGGTGATTGTGGGAGAGGGCATTTCGCACAAACGGGATGTGCGGTTGGTGAGCCAGATCGATCTGCCGCCGACGCTGCTCTCCCTGATGGGGGTGGATAATGAAAACCCCATGCTGGGACGGGATATGACCCGCCAGCCGGAGGATTATATCGGACGGGCCATGATGCAGTACGATAATACCTTTGCCTATATGGAAGGGGACCGGTTGGCCATCCTGCAACCCCATAAAAAACCCCAGGGTTTTGTTTGCGCCCCGGAAACCCAGACCCTGTCGCGGCAAGCTTTGGGCGATGATCTGGCCCAAAAGGCGCTCGCCCATGTGCTTTGGGGAAGCATGGCGTACCAGGAACAATTATTCCGCTTGCCGGAGAATGAATGATAGGAGAAGTCATGATTATCAACCGTTTTACCCACCCGTTTCATACCCGGTACCGCCTGATAGGCATCTTTGCGGCGCTGAATCTGGCGGCATTTTTCATATTGCGGGGAATCCTGTTGATTTCCGCGTGGGGCGATGTGGGGCATACGTTTGCCGATGTTGCGTGGATATTTTGCGCAGGATTTATATATGATATTGTTTTTAATGTTTATTTCAGTATTTTTTTCGCTTTTCTGCTCCTTGTCGTTCCCAACCGGTTCTATACCGGAAAAATTTTCCGGTATGCGACTTTTCTCTTTTTCTTTGTGTTCATATGCGGACTCTATTTTGTGCTGATCGCCGAATGGCTGTTTTTTGAGGAATTCGGCACCCGGTTTAATTTTATCGCCGTTGATTATCTTATTTATAGCCGGGAAGTGGTTCAGAATATTCTGGAATCCTATCCCGTGGGCCTGCTTCTGGCGGTAATCGGCATGGTTTCGCTGGCCACTTTGTATGGAGTCAAAAAATACCTGACGGGCGCACTGCGGGTCACGGAAAGCATTTCACAGCGTCTGGCCATGACCGCAGGGCTTGTTGTGCTGGCCCTGGTGTCGTATGCCGGCATGGGCCAGTCGTTGCGGGAAATCCCCCGGAACAATTTCGTCAAGGAACTGGCGTCCAGCGGTCCTTACCAGTTTGTCGCCGCGTTCCGGAACAATAAGCTGGACTATTCATTGTACCGTCAGG
>JBAQUK010000197.1:0-4041 GCA_049297455.1 Desulfosalsimonadaceae bacterium
ATACCGTTTTCATGCTCTTGCTCTTAATCATGCTCTTGCTCTTATTATTGAGATTTTAAAGTAAGATTAGGAGCAAGAGCATGAGCAAGAAGAACGGCATAATGGTATTTTAAAATTTTCCGAATCCATAAGCACTGCCTGAACCCATAAACTTGAACCTTAACCTCTACCTTATATATATGCTTAAAAACACCTTCTCCCACCTGACAAAAATCGGACCCAAACGAGAAGCCGCCCTCTGGGAAAACGCCATTTTTTCCTGGGAGCATCTTTTGGCCGCGTTTGATGCAAACAACCGACTGGCGCTAAAGCTCGCGCCCCCTGTCAAGCAGGAGCTGGAAGATTCTCTGGCCCACTTTGCCGCCCAAAACGTCCGCTGGTTTTCCGGCAGGCTGCCGTCAACCGACACCTGGCGCCTGTTTCCGGATTTCCGGCACAGCGTCGCTTTTATAGACATTGAAACCACCGGTTTAAACGAGCCGGGCAATCCCCCGGACATCACCACCATCGCCCTTTATGACGGAAAAACCGTTCGCTGGTATGTGAACGGTCAAAATCTCAATGATTTCAAGAAAGATATCCAACAGTATCAACTCATTGTCACCTTTAACGGCAAGACGTTTGATGTGCCGGTCATTGAATCCTTCTTTCATGTCCGGATGGATCAGGCCCATATTGATTTGCGCTATGTGCTGAAAAGCCTTGGATATTCCGGGGGGCTGAAAATCTGCGAACAAAAACTGGGCATTCACCGCGAGGGACTGGACGGGGTGGACGGCTTTTTTGCCGTGCTGCTGTGGGATGACTACCGCCGCCGCAAAGCCGCCAAAACCCTCGAAACCCTTCTGGCCTACAATATAGAGGATGCCGTCAATCTTGAACGACTGATGATCATGGCGTTTAACCAGAAAATCGGCCGCCTGGATCATGTATCCGTGGACCGCCTGCCGGAACCGGTGGCACCGGCACTGCCGTTTGCGCCGGACATGGCCACCATTGACCGGATTAAACACCAGCGTTTTCGGTCTTTCAGGTATTGATGACCACCGCCATCCGAACCGCCATGTGCTGCCTGCTCCTCTTTTGCGCACCGGTTATGGCTGCCGCAGATACCGGCCTGTGGCGATTTGAAATGGGTTACCGGTATTTAAACAACAGTGATGAACTCAAGGACATCTGCGAACATATTGCCGAAAATGCAGGCAAAGGCGGGGATGTTCATAAGGTTGCCATCAGTCTGAATATTCAGCCTTACCGTCAGTTTGGCAACGGATTCCAGATCGGCGCCGGTATCGGGCCATTTATCATTATTGCAGACGACACCTGGCATCTACTGATCCCGATGAACGTCACGCTCGGACGGGCGTTTTTTAGAGAGTCGCCGGTTTCTCCATATGTTAAGGCCGGAATTTCTTATCATTTCTCGAACGGGGATTATCAGTCGGATTCAACGCCGGGCGTTTATACCGGTATCGGCATCCGGTTTTTTAATATGAAACCGTTAAAAATGGGCATGGAAATCGCCTATGACAGCGCCCGGACCGAACTTTATGACCCTGTTGAGCGGAAAAAACATGCCCTTCATACCGGCGAATTGACACTCGGCATTTTTGCCGATTTTTGAGAGGTTCAAATATTGTTACGCCTGTTTTACCATCTGGCGGCTGCTTTACTGATGGTTATGGTGGCGGGAACGGCCGATGCGGAAGTCGATTTTGACAAACTATACGGCTCCGACCTCGGCATGGGGATCGGGGCCCGGGCCATGTCTCTGGGCGGGGCATTTGTTTCCGTTGCCGATGACCCGACAGCCGTATACTGGAACCCGGCCGGACTGACAGCGATCAGCGGCCTTCAGGTATTTTTATCTGCGGAAACCATTGCGGATTTCAGCGCCGTTTCAGTGGTATATTCACCTAAAACCCCTTGCCTTTCCCGAATGGACCTGACCTTCGGACTCAGCCATATCCGCAGGTTGCGATTTAACGGCGACAGCGGCGATGGCGACTGGAGCGGCTACCCTTCACACCTGCTGGACCTTGCCATGGTGAATGTAGGTGAGGATTTTAAAGGCACCATCAATTCAAAAACCACCGACACCCGCTTGTCGGTGGCCTTTTCCCCGCCCTGGAACAAAAAAATTTCCTTTGGTTTCAATTATATTTTTGTCCAGTGAGACACGGATCTCTGCCGGACCGGGGGTCCGCAACCGGAATTTCATGCCATCGGCCTTGATTACCAGACCCTGGACGCCGGTCTGACATACCGCTTCTCAGAAACCGGCCGCCTGGGGCTGATGGTCAAAAATCTTCTTGAGATATCCCGTTCCGACTATTCCACATTCGGATATCCCGAAGGATCGGACTTTTCCCTGCCGACCGGTGCAACCATCGGTATTTCAGATATTTTTCAAGAATTTTTATTTTCTTTAGACAATGAAATCATTTACGGACATTACGGCGGCGACAGCAAACGCGCAAAGTTCTGGTTTATCCGTGCAGGCCTCGAAAAACCGCTGGACAGCCGGTTTACCCTCCGATGCGGGCTCATCGTTCCGGCCATCGCGCAAACCAGCAGCCTGGGTGATATGCGCGACGACCTGCCCTGGCCGAAAATGGGCGGAACCCTCGGGCTGGGCGTAACATGGGGCAGATTCATCATCGATCTGGCGGTTTTCGGCGACCCGGCAAGAAGCTATGTTGATCAGGAAATCCGCATCCGGGGGGCCGCGTCGCTTACGATGGTTTTATGAGGCGGGTTTTCATTGGAAAAGGCAGTGACACCGGAAATCAATCCGCGCCTTCATGTGGACCTTCGGAAGACAATCCCGAATGATACTTTCGGGTGGCAAGCAGGGTCAGATAAGCGGCTGCGGCAAGGATATCCAGCCAGTCGAATGTTCCGGAAAGGAAATAGGCCCGTGTGTTCTCAAAAAACGGCAAATGCCTGAAAAATTCCGGCGTCATCCCGGCAGCCGCTTGTTTATATTCCTGGCCCATCTCAAAACCGCAATTGATGAAAAACCATCCGGCACAGATGCTTAAGAATTTTTTTCGGCTACATGACATAAACGCAGCAGTGATGAGGCTGAAAGACAGCACATGGAAAAATGCCGGCAGCCGCAACCCGAATGCCCCCAGAACCTGGGTTCCAAGATCAAGCAATTTTAAATGCATGCCGAAAAACCGGGTAAAATACACGCTACCGGGGGAACGGTCCGTCACATAAATCAAACTGCCCAGCACCAGCATCAGAATGCCCATCAGAAACTGCATTCGGTTCAGCACCAACGGGGGGGGATGTCGCTCCGGCGGTCATCAGTTCAGCCTTTTTTTTGATTTTTTGGCGGATTGTTTCTGGGGCGCTTTATAAAATAACGCTTTTGAAAAAGCATGATGGCTGATGACGTTACGATATTTCAGCAAAAATGTAAATTGTTTCGCATCAATTTGCCCTCACGTCCAACCGCCGCCCCGCTTCCGCCTTTCTGTTGCTCTTTAGGTTTAACATGACGCGAACTCTTTATATGAAAATATAAAAAACCCTCTGCGCCCCTGCGCCTCTGCGGGAGAAAAGACATATCTCGCGCAGAGGCGCAGAGGCGCAGAGAAAAATTAGTTAAGTCTTTATTTTCATCCTTCGTTGCGCCCATCCGGTCATGAGGGTTACTTTCTTTTTGACTAACAAAAAAATTCTGTGTATTTGTGACGGAAAAATTTTATTCCTGAGAGTCTGTTACCGGGTTTGTTCACCGGGTTTATTCACGCATTTTTCAACTTAAAGGGGGGATTATCGATGATGCGCATTCAAAAAAAAGGAATGGTTCAAGGATTGAGGAATTTTGCGATATTGGGTGTCTTATTGATGGGTCTGATGGCTATTGTGGGATCGAACAGCGATGACGCAAAAGATGTCGTGTGTTGATTTCCAAAAAAAAATGTAACTGATTTTTCTGATTATTTTGACTGTGACAGTTATTTTCCGGATTATTTAAACTGGATTCGCTGCGCTCAATCATTTTATTGGGTTTTTTAAGGCATA
>JBAQUK010000198.1:0-59382 GCA_049297455.1 Desulfosalsimonadaceae bacterium
GTCTAAGTGCTTCCTGTAGCATAAATATGCCGGTTTCTCAGCTACAAGCCATTTTTACTTTTCCCCCCTAAAACCTTGTCAAGCCTTTTTTTACTTCATTTAAACTTTTTTTCGCTGAATAGTTACAAACTGAAATTATAATATACAATCAATTCATCATCATTATTTCAGCAGTTTTCAGGAATGACTTAACAGAAGTGTCGGAAGAGGGGCTGCATTGAATTGATTCTTTGCCGGGCAAAGAATTTGTTTAATAAATGTTATACGATTTCAATTTCCTTAAAAGCGTTGAACGGGAAATATTTAAACATTTTGCCGTTGCGGAAAAATTTCGGTTTTTTTGGGTTAAAACATATTGAATATATAGTTTTTCTACAGTCTCCAGAGATGATATTTCTTCGGCTTCCAACCCTGCAATCATCTTTTTACAGGAAAAAGCATCATCGGCATTTCGGGACGCCGATGTCGACAAGCAGCCCCCCGCCAGGAGTTGGGAGGGCTCAATCCGATTGCCTTTGCGAAGGATGAAGGATCGTTCAAGAACATTCCTCAGTTCCCTGATATTGCCCGGCCAGTCGTAACTCATCAGTTTTTCAGGTTCACCTGGGGCAAGTTCTATATTGCCGGAAGCATCGAGCTGCTGAAGGAAAAAATCGCACAGGTCCGAAATGTCTTCTATTCGTTCCCGCAACGGCGGAATATGGATTCTGATAACGCCAAGACGATAGTAAAGGTCTTTTCTGAATTGTTTTCTGGTGACGGCTTCCTCCAGATCGATATTTGTTGCCGCGATGATTCTGACGTCTACATGGCGTAAGTTCTCACCTCCGATTCGCCGGATACGGTTGTCATCCATAACGCCTAAAAACTTGGACTGCAGATGAACAGGAATTTCCCCGATTTCATCTAAAAAAAGGGTGCCGCCCTCAGCCATTTCGAAAATGCCTTTTTTGGCATTTGTTGCGCCTGTAAATGCGCCCTTTTCATGGCCGAACAGTTCTGCTTCGATTAAGTTTTCGGGAAACGCAGCGCAATTCGCGCTGATAAAAGACTCATCCTTTTTGGGGCCTTTGCAGTGAATGTTATGGGCAATCAAGCTCTTGCCGGTCCCAGTCTCACCTGTCACGAGAACCGGCGCATCGCTTGAAGCCGCCAAATCGATCAGCGTCTGAATATTTTTTAAGCCTTTATGAGAACCGATAAGATGGGTTTCTCTGCATTCCTTTTTTTTATTATATTGCTGGACTTGGTTGACTTTTTCAAGATTCAGGGCTTTTATCGCTTTGCTGACCGCCAGTTCCAGGATTTCCAGTTTGAAAGGCTTGGCGAGGTAATCATAAGCACCCATCCGGATCGCTTCAACGGCATTGTCAAAGTTCGGGTATGCCGTGATAAAAATTATTTTTGTTTGATCATTATGGGATAAAATGGGAGCGCATAGATTGACACCCTTTTCATCATGCAGGCGCTGGTCAAGCAGAACAACATCAATTTTTTTATTTGAGCAAATCCGGATCGCATCATCCCCCCGATGAGCGACATGGACCGCCCATCCCATTTTTGAAAAATGGTAGTTAATGGATTCACACAACGTTTTATCATCATCAATAATTAATAACCGACTCATAAAATTATATTTTCCGATCAATTTCTGATGTATCGACCTCCATATTCCCATGGACAGGGAATGCACGTTGTGTGCCAATGTAAATATCTCGCACAGACCTCAGGGAATAATGCATCCGGAATTTATTAAGGCTTTTACTTCCGGATATTGTATCGTTTTGAAGCACTCATTTTAATACACCGTTTCATTTTGAACCATATTTATGCCCGTGTGCTGCCTAACGGGCGGGACCATCTCTACCTGGATTTCAAATATACGCTTATCCGCCGCATGCCTTCCTCAATATTTTCCATGGAATTTGCGTAAGAAAATCGCAAATACCCTTCGCCGTTTTTGCCGAAGTCAATGCCGGGGGTGACGCCCACGTGGGCTTTTTCAAGAATATCAAAGGCAAGGGCGTATGAGTCATTGTTGATATGCCTGGCATTGGCGAACACATAGAACGCACCCGTGGGCTCCACCGTAATGCCGAATCCCATTTCCCGGAGACGGCGGATCATGGTATGCCTGCGCTCGTCATAGGTGGCTTTCATGACGGCCACATCCTTCCCGGCGTGTTTTAAAGCCGCAATCCCGGCCATTTGGACCATGGCGTTGGCGGAGATAAAGAAATTCTGCTGGATTTTCTGCATGGGCCGGATAAAGGGCAGGGGGGCGATCACATACCCGAGCCGGAACCCGGTCATGGCGTAGAGTTTTGAAAATCCGTTAAAAACAAAGGCGTTATCCACAAATTCGAGGATGGAATGCGCCTTTTCCCCGTAAACCAGGCCGTGATAGATTTCATCGGAAATAATCCAGGGGCCTAAACCCGCGATGTTTTGCATCCGGTCCGCGGGCAGGAGATTCCCCGTGGGGTTTGACGGGGAATTGATGACAATGCCTTTTGTGCGTGGGGTGATTTTTTCCCGGATGGCCTGGGTACGGTACTGGAAACCATCGTCTTCAGTCACCGCCACCATAACGGGCACGGCGTCCAGAAACCGGATGAAGTTGGGATAACAGGCGTAATGCGGATCGGAGATGATGACTTCGTCACCGGCTTCGAGTAACGTGGAGAACAGCATGAACATGGCGGGTGATGTGCCGGAAGTGATGATGATCCGGTCCGGATGGATGGAAACGCCATAGGTTGCCGCATAATAATCGCAGATGGCTTCCCGCAGCTCAATCATGCCGAGGCTGTGGGTGTATTTTGTGTGACCTTCCGCCAGCGCTTTTTTAGCGGCTTCCAGAATGCAGCTGGGGGTGCTGAAATCCGGTTCACCCACCTCCAGATGGATGACGTCAATGCCCTGGCGCTGCATCTGCTGGGCTTTTTCCAGCACATCCATTACAATGAACGAAGTCATTTCCCGAACGCGTTTTGCAATCATTGATTCCCGATTCCTTTATCTTGTATGAATTTTCATGAAACGCATAAAGATTTTTTGCTTTTTTTCCCATAACCCTCACGGAAAAAGGCGTTGTATCTTCTTAAGGGTTTCTCCTTTCTCATGCTGCCGGTCTGGGACTATCCTCAAGGATTTCTGGCATTTTGTCAATAATCACCATCCCCATAACCACGGGAACTGATGAAAAATCCCCGGTGATCAAAATGAATTTTCTTGACCGTCGTCTGTTTTTAAAGATAGTATCGCCTTGAAATATTTGAATTTTTATATTTAACGGAGTATTTTTTCCCCATGCATTCAACAACCCGACAGTCTCCCCGGCTCAAATCTTCCTTCATGGGATTTCAACGGTTGATGGTTTTTTGTTTCGCTTTTGCGGTCGTTTTTTCCCCTCGCGTCGGTTTTGGTTCGGAATACCGGACCGGGTGGGCTTTTTTTGACGCTTTTTTTAAAGAAAACAATTATTTAAATGCTAAATTGGATGCCGAGTCCGACACCCTGATAACAGATGACACGTATGCGATTCTGGGTGCTTATCCATATGTGGGATTGGATTTCGACGAGCATTTCAGCGCTTATTTTCAGGCAGGGTTTGAGTGGACCCATTCCTGGGATACCGAGGACAGCGAAGACTGGGATGCCGATGTTGTCGGCGCGGCCATGAGCTACGGATCTCCGATGCTTTCCGCCGATGTGGGGGTTCAGCCTTTTCATCCGGGTAAGGGACTGATATCATACGGTGATGAACCCGGCGTCAGTTTTCAGTTTAATGGATGGGACCATACATATATAAAAGGAGATGTGTTTGAGGTGCTTGAAAGTTCTCCGATGGCGATGCTGACCTTGGGGTACCGTCCGGGATTTCTGGAAACCGTTGAATTTTTCGGAGCGGGCTTTCATGACGCGGATGACGGTATGGCGGATCTGTTTACACCTTTCTCCGACGATGTGGACATAGCAACCACCGGAAATTTGTTCTGGGTTGGGGCATCGGCGGATATCTTTATCAAAAAAGCCTATGTTTCCGGCATTTGGATTCAGCAGTTCGGCACTATGGTCATGGATCGTCCAGCTCTGTCCAGTGAAATGGAAGTATCCGCTTTTCTGATGGATGTGGAAATTACTTATCCGGTTCTGGAAGCGGTGTCTGCTTCCGTTTTTCTCTTTGCCGCCAGCGGCGACTCCCGGCCCTTTGAAGACCGACTGACCGCCTTTGTCTCTCCCATGCCCTTTAACGACCGGACCGCGATTTTTTTTAACGGCGGATTCGCTCGCTATGATGTTGAAGAAACGGTCACTCTGGGTGGCGTGACCTGGGACGGAGTCATCGCACCCGGAATCGGGCTCGATTATCAGCCGCATCCCGAAATTGTGACGAACCTGACGGTTGCTCTCCTGTTTCCCGAAAACGATTCGTTCAGCCGGGAAGACTGGTATGGGTGGGAGACGGATGCAAGGGTGGCCTATGAATTTTATCCAAACCAGAAAGTGTTTTTTGAGGCGGGAATTCTCTCCCATGGCAATTACTGGAAAGAGCGGATCGGTTATCGGCCCGATCCGTCCACACGCCTGGTGGCGGGTTTGGATCTGTTTTTTTAAACGGACTTACCGGAATTTCCGCTCTTGAATACCCGCTGGTGAAACTTTTTCCTGGTTTATGTGTTTGACCAGATACCGGGGGTGATAGCTTTGCGATGGGTTCAGGGATAAATGTTTATTAAAAAGGATAGCCATACAGATCCGGATGTCAGGCGCATGCTTCATTTTCAGGGTGGCGATCAGAGCGCTTTCCGGGAATTGTTTGAAACCCATCAGAAACCGATCATCAATTTCTGTTTCCGGTTTTGCCGAAACCGGGCACTCGCCGAAGACCTGGCCCAGGAAGTGTTTCTAAGGGTTTACCGAGGGGCGGGCGGCTACCGGCCGGATGCCCGGTTCACCACCTGGCTGTACCGGATTGCGGTCAATGTGTGTTTGAATGAAACCCGGAAAAGCCAGTACCATGTTCAGGTGGAATCCATTGATCGCCCTGGGATTAAAGACTCGGATGACATGCCCAGGCAGGTGACTGATGAAGGCCGGACAAGCCCCGGGGAAATGGTCGCGTCAAAGCAGCGGGATGAAATGCTCGGCCGGGCTTTGGCCCGACTTCCGGAGCAGCAAAGGATTGCCCTGGTATTAAGAACGTATCATGAGTTCTCCTATGACGAGATCGCGGTCCAGATGTTCTGTTCGGAAGGCAAGGTTAAAACATTGATTTTCAGGGCCAGGCAGGCGTTGAAAGAGACGCTTAAAGACTATTTATGACACAGGAAATAAAATGACAAACGCATGTAAGATAACGTCCATGATATCGGCCTTTGCCGACGGGCAATTGTCTGGCAAAGACAGTGCCCGGGTCGTGCGGCATCTCGAAGTCTGTGACGTGTGCCGGGAGGAATACGCGGCCTTCCGGTCAATCAATCGGCTGCTCTGCGAGGTTCCGGACCTGACGCCTTCCCCCGGTTTTGATGCCGGTTTCTGGCGGAAACTGGGTGAGATGGAAAAAAAGAAAGCCCAAGGCCCATGGTTCAAATGGCGCGATTGGGGATTCCGTCCGGCATGGGCCGTTGCTGCTGCAACCGCCATGATTGTTTTTGGTGTGCTGATGTATCGCCAGTCCCCGTTACCATCGCCTGATGAGGCCGGAGATGCTGCAGGGCTATTAATGGCTGAAGATATTGAACTATATGATGATTTCGAAATTATTCAGCACATTGACCTGCTGGAGCAATGGGAAACCATCTCATCTATGGAAGAAATATAGTTGTGGGAGATATTATTCGCATCATGATCGGTTTACTGTGTCTGCTGGCGGTGACACCAGCTTTGGCCCAGGAGCCATCGCCGCCGGATCTTCAACCGGCAGTATCAACCGAAGAAATGAAAAGCGAAGAAAAAGAAATCGCTGAGAACGCGGAAATGCTGCAAATGATGGAACTGCTTGAAAACATGGAATTAATGGAAGATTTGGATATTTTCAATGGGGAAGACACCAATGAAAAGGAAGATTAGTAGTTTAATTTTAACAGCATTGTTGGCGGGTATGCTGATATTCCGCAGCACTCCTGCATTGTGTGCCGATGCGGAAACATCAACCGGAAACGGGATTTGGCAGGGCCTTTCCCAGCAGGAAAAAGACCGGTTGCGGGACCAGTACCGGACATTCAAATCCCTGCCGGCGGACCGAAGAAACGCGATACTCAAAAATTATAAAAAATTTCAATCGCTTTCAGAAGCAGATCAGACGAGAATCCGGAAAAATTTCGCACGTTTTCAGGCGCTGTCCCCTGAAGAAAAACAGCAGATCCGGGAAAAATTCCAGCGCTGGCGGAATCTTCCGCCGGAGAAAAAACGGATCATGCGTCAGCAATACCGGCAATTTCATCAAATGTCGCCAATGCAGCAGCAGCAAATGATCAAACGCTATCAGCACTGGAAAGGAATGTCTCCCGAACGGCGAAATGCCATTATGGAAAACCGGGGAAGAGGAGGAGGGCGGCGGAATTAAGAACAACCATTGGCGGGTTTTAACGGCATGGCGGCCCCCGGATTATCTGTTCTGGAATGGAATGCCTCCGCAATGCCGTTTCATAGAAAAGGCTTGCAATGCCTTAACCATGACTGTAAGTTACACACAATTATAAAAGCGCGGGTATGCGCTGATGATGAATCCCTTTAACAGGACATTTTATGAACGACTCGGATGGCAGTCATAGTTGCCAGTACACGACTCAAAAACTGACTCAAACAGAACCCGACAAATCTGGAATGCGACACTTGGCTTTCTCGACTGGTGATGTGATCAGGCGGCTTCCCATCCGGCCATAGCCCCCCAAGTTCATCTCCGGCTGCGACCGTCTTTGTGCCGCCGCCAAAACAGAGGTGAACTATGAAGAACAAAAATCCGCTCCGTATCCCCATGTTCTGCGAAGTGTTCGTGGCTGGGGAGTCAGAAACCCACCAAAATTTCAGTAAATCCGAATATCACGCAGCCGCCCCTATGGTTGAAGGAGACAGGCCATGATTCAACTGCTTCGCGTCGTCGATGGGCGTCTGATCTCCGCTGAATCCCTATCGCAATCGGAAATTATCCGCATGGTAGCGCCTGATGAAGCCGAACTGGCTTCCATTCATGAAATTACCGGCGCACCCATTGATTTTTTGACGGCTGCAACCGACCTTGATGAACGTCCCCGGATGGAAGTCGAAGATGAGGCAAAACTCCTGATTCTTCGTGTCCCTTATGAAAATGTGGGTGAGTCCGAAGAAATGCCCGTTGTCACCATCGCTTTCGGCGTTATCCTGACGCCCAGTCATATTATCTCGGTTTGTCCTTTAGATTCAGTAGTCTGGGACGTTTTTCAGAAAAACCGGACACGAATACCCCCTGTTACCCGGCGTGGTGAATTCCTTTGTGCCCTGTTCATGAGCATTGCGCGACTGTATCTGTCCCAATTGCAGAAAATCCGGAATGAAGCCGATGCGGCTGAGCTTGAAATTCACCATTCCATGCGGAATGAAATGCTGATTCGCATGCTGAATCTTGAAAAATGTCTGGTTTACTTTACCACGTCGCTGCGGGCGCATGAACCGTTGTGGGATCGTTTTCGGAAGATTCAGGGGAGAGAACTTTCTGAAGATGAGCAGGACATGCTCGACGATGTGCGCATTGAATTTCGTCAAGCCCAGGAGCTGGCGGATATCCACAGCAACATATTGAGCAGTATGATGGATGCGTTTGCATCCATTATTTCAAATAATCTCAATGTGGTAATGAAATTCCTCACATCCACCACCATCATTCTGATGCTTCCCACACTGATCGCCAGCGTGTACGGCATGAATGTGGAGTTGCCGTTCCAGCATACCCCGCATGCTTTTTTAATCACGGTCGGTATATCCCTGGTGCTGTCGGTTGTGGGGGTGATCATTTTTTTGCGGAAACGATTTTTTTGAGAACCGGAAAAACATATCGGGAATACGGATCGTTATCGAAAATCGGAAGCGCATTCCCATCGTCATATTCATTCTCATCATGGCGGGTACTCTCAAGCCGTGAAATTTTTATTTTTTGGCCCCCCTCTTTTTCCATTTGAATACCTGCTCCCAAACAAGATATACCTGCATTTACACGACTTCCAAAATCATCTTGTTGATTTACAATTTTGTCCTTTATGATTACAATTTTGTATGGTTTATTGCGGCCATTCCGTTTTGTTTTATTTTATAACTATTCTAAAATATATAATAAAATTAATTTTTTAATTCTGGCATGTCCATTGCAGAGATAAAGCGATAAAGAATACTAAGGTAAAAAATGAATTTAGCCCATAACACATCCCAATCCATCCCCTCATCCATGCCTGCGGCGTTTGCGGCCCATCTGGCCCAGTCCCGGTCGGCGTTGTTCGGGTCTCCGGCCACCACGGAGGAAACGACCCAGGTGATACAACGCCACGCCCTGATGCTGGATCAATATTTTCAGAGCTGTTTTGAATCCAGCGCCGTGGGCCCGGAAATGGATTTTGTCCGAAATCCCTATGCCATCGTCGCCCTGGGCGGATATGGCCGGTCGGAGCAGTGCGTGCATTCGGATGTGGATTTGCTGTTTGTGTTTCAAAAACGGGTGCCGCCGGCAGCAGAGGCATTGATCCGGGAAATGGTTTACCCGTTATGGGATCTCAAGCTGGAGGTGGGCTACGCCACCCGGTCCATTGATGAATGCGTTGTCATGGCAAAAGATGATTATGAAATTTTGACATCGATTCTGGACGCGCGATTCATCTGCGGCATTTCATCCGTTTTTTCAAAATTAAGGGAGCAGGTCACCCGCCGGGTGGTCAGCCGGTATTCCAAAAAACTCATCAACTGGCTGGTGGAAAGGAACGGGAAGCGGCATCAGGATTTCGGGGATTCCACGTTTCTGCTCCAGCCGAATTTGAAGGAAGGCAACGGCGGGCTGCGCGATTATCATACCCTGCGGTGGATTGCTGGCGTCACCCATGATGTGAAGGAAATCCGCGATCTGGAGTATCAGGGTGTGATGTCTTTTCAGGAATATCACGACCTGCACACTGCCCTTTCCTTTATCTGGAACGTCAGAAACAAGCTCCACCTGCTGACGAAGCGGAAGTGCGATCAGTTGTATTTTGAATACCAGCGGCCATTGGCCGAAGCCATGGGATATGCGGACGAAAAGACGCAAACGGCGGTGGAACGGTTTCTCGGAGACCTTCACTCCCACATGACATTTATCAAACACCAGCTTCAGTTGTTTTTATATGAGTTCGGGGACGGCAGAAAGCGGAAGTGGCGGCAGGCTGACGGGAAACTGAGCCAGGTGTCGGGCGTTGTTATGGACAAGGGACGTTTAAACTTTGCGTCCCCGGAAATGATTGTGACCCGGCCTGAAATATTGATCCACATGTTTGAACTCAGCGCACAGATGAAAATCCCGTTAAGCCGGGAGGCGGAACGGCTGGTTCGTGAATTCTGCTACCTGGTGGATGACGGGTTCCGGGCCTCGTTTCAGGTCCGCGACTCTCTTGAAAATATTCTGATGTCGCCTGTCGCCGATTTCAGCGTGCTGGAACAGATGTTGAATTCCGGGTTTCTGGTCAGTCTGATTCCGGAATACGCCGGGGTCATCAACCGGATTCAGTATGATGCCTATCACCTCTATCCGGTGGACCGGCATATGCTCAGAACAGTCAATATCCTGAAAATGTTAGGCAATCCTGATGTATCGGACCAGGAAGAGCTGAGCGTGCAATTGTATCGCGGGTTAAAACGGAAACGGCTCCTGCTGCTTGCGGCGTTGCTACACGATATCGGGAAAGGCCAGGAAGGGCGGCATTCCCTGTCCGGCGCGAGGATAGCGGGAAGCGTTATGAGACGCATGGGATACGCTGCCAGGGATATCGACCTGGTGGTGTTTTTGATTGAAAACCATCTGCTGCTGATGAAGACCGCCACCCGCCGGGATATTAATGATGAGGAAACAGCCATCGTCTGTGCCCGTCAAATCCAGGATGCCCGGCGGTTAAAAATACTCTATCTGCTGACAGTGGCCGATTCCCGGGCCACCGGCCCGAAAGCCTGGAATCACTGGACCGCGTCCCTGCTCCGGGATTTTTTTCTGAAAGTTCTGGGAATACTCGAAAAAGGGGAGTTCGCCACCACCAGTATCATGAACCGGCTGGAAAGGAAAAAGACGGCCGTCGTCAAAGCCGGACAAAACCTGGAAGCGGTGGATGTTGAGGCGGTTTTTGACCGGATGTCTCCCCGTTACGTGCTTTCCACGACGGCGGAAGAGATTATTAATCATATCTGCCTATACCAGCGCCTGGGACGGCAACCGTTTGTGTGGGACATCCGGCACGATGACGCCCGGAACAGCCGATTGGTGACGGTATGCGCAAAAGACCGGCCGGGCTTGTTTTCCAAAATCGCCGGGGTCTTTACATTGAACCATATCAATATCCTCGATGTGCAGGCCAATACCTGGAAAAACGGCGTCGCGCTGGACATTTTTATGGTGGAACCGCCGCCGGATCAGTTATTCGAAGAAGAACGCTGGGTTCGGGTGAAAAATAATCTCGGTTCCGTGCTGAATGGGGAGCTGGACTTGACGGCCCGGCTGCCCCGGACAACGGCTATCGGCAAAAAAGACGGCGTCACGGTATCCTGTCGGCCCAACCGGGTGGTTATCGACAATGACAGTTCCAGCTTTTTCACCATTATAGAAGTGTTTGCCTGTGATTTTAAGGGACTTCTCTTTAACATCACCGATGTCATCAGCCGGTTGGGGCTCAATATCGCGGTGGCCAAGGTGGCCACCAAGGTGGACCAGGTGGTGGATGTTTTCTATGTACGGGATGAGAGCGACGCCAAAATAAAAGATTCGGAATTTATTGAAAAAATAAAAAGTGAGATTTTGTCCGTCCTGCCTTCGGCGAGTCTGAGTTAGATTTAACGATTCAAATAGATGGAGCGTTTATACGGAAGAAAGGAATAACATGAAAAAGATCGAAGCCATTATTAAACCGTTCAAACTCGATGATGTCAAAGAGGCATTAAGTGATATCGGGCTTCAGGGAATGACCATATCGGAAGTTAAGGGATATGGACGTCAAAAAGGTCATAAGGAGGTGTATCGGGGCGCGGAATATCAGGTTGATTTTATTCCAAAAATTAAAATTGAAATTGTTGTGCCCGCGGAACGGGTGGATCAGGTGCTGGAAGCGATCCGGAAATCCGCCAATACCGGCAAAATCGGGGACGGTAAAATTTTTGTCATGTCCCTGGAACAGGTTATCCGGGTCCGGACCGGCGAATCCGGCGTGGCGGCGATTTAATAAAAGCGTTTGTGAAAAATGAAACCTTAATAAACCAACCGAGGAGGAAATGTAGATGATGAGTCCAAAAGAAGTATTAAAAATGGTGAAAGACAAGAACATTCGGGTGCTGGATATCCGGTTTATGGATTTTCCGGGGGTATGGCAGCATTTTTCCGTCCCCACTACGGAACTGGATGAAGGGAGCTTTGAAGACGGGTTCGGGTTTGACGGTTCCAGTATCCGGGGCTGGCAGCCCATTAACGCCTCTGACATGCTGGTGATTCCGGATGCGGCCACCGCCCAAATGGATCCGTTTTATGAAGTGCCCACACTGGTGATGATCGGGAATATCGCCGATCCCATCACACGGGAACCTTATACCCGTGATCCGCGCTATATCGCTAAAAAAACAGAGTCTTATCTGAAGCAGACCGGTATCGGCGACACGGTATTCATCGGTCCGGAAGCGGAATTTTTTATCTTTGATGATATCCGGTTCGGGTCCGGCAAAAACAGCGCCTTTTATGCCATTGACTCCAATGAAGGCGAATGGAACAGCGGCCGGGAAGAGTTCCCGAACCTGGGCTATAAGCCCCGCCACAAGGAAGCGTATTTTCCGGTACCGCCCACGGACAAATTCCAGGATATCCGGACGGAAATGATGTTGACGCTTCAGGATCTCGGCATTGACATGGAATGCCAGCATCATGAAGTGGCCACTGCCGGTCAGTCGGAAATCGACATGCGCTTTAAGCCCCTGCTGCAAATGGCGGACCAGATGGCCTGGTTTAAGTATGTTTTAAAGAATGTGGCCTATCGTCACGGTCATACGGTCACCTTTATGCCCAAACCCCTGTTTGAAGACAACGGCAGCGGCATGCATACCCATGTCAGCATCTGGAAAGATGGAAAGCCGTTGTTCGCCGGGGATAAATATGCGGGCGTTTCCCAGGATGCGCTTTATGCAATCGGCGGAATCCTCAAACATTGCAAGGCATTGTGTGCGTTCTCGAATCCCACCACCAATTCCTATAAACGACTGGTGCCCGGCTTTGAAGCCCCGGTGAATCTTGCGTATTCCAGCCGGAACCGCAGCGCGGCGATCCGCATTCCCATGTATTCCTCATCGCCGAAAGCAAAGCGCATTGAATTCCGGACCCCGGACCCCTCCTGCAACGGATATCTGTCGTTTGCCGCCATCACCATGGCCGTGATTGACGGTATTCAAAACAAAATCGATCCGGGCGAGCCCATGGATAAAAACATCTATGACCTGCCGCCGGAAGAACTGGCGCAGATCGCCACTGCGCCGGGGTCATTGGAGGAAGCGCTGGCATCCCTCAAGGCAGACCACGCCTTCCTGCTCAAAGGCGATGTGTTCACCCAGGACGTGATTGAAAAGTGGATCGAGTATAAGATTGAAAACGAAGTCAATCCGGTCAAACTGCGGCCCCATCCCCATGAATTTTTCCTGTATTATGATCTGTAGGCCGGGTTTCTTACCCGGCGAATGGCTGGTAAAAAACCGAAGCAATCTGACATAATGTTTTAACCAAAAGCCGCAAGAGACGAGTGTCTCTTGCGGCTTTTTTTGTTTACAATATACAAGTTAAAGAGGATGTGCCCCGAATTCCTTAATGATCCGGCGCCTGTCCGCCGGTATCCCATCAAAAATGATTGTCATCGGCCATTTCCGATCTACTTTTCTTGCCCACCAAGAAAAGTAAAAAAGAAAAGGTCGTCGGATAAGTCTCAACAGAAGTTTTCAGTTCGTCATTGTTTTAAGCGTCACGCGTTCTCTTGGAAACCTTTCGTATAAAACAAAGATCAGCAGCCTCGTTATGGTCGATTCGCTGCATTGTATGGTTCAGAGGCGCGTTTTGATGTTATCCTGCCGATCTAAAAATACCGTATATTCAATTTCATAAATATACAGAAGCACCATTGCCAGCCCGAAAAGAAGCGGGCCGTAAAGCAGTCCGAGGAGTCCGAATGTATGGATGCCGCCCAGGATGGAGAAAAATATCAGCAATGTGCTCATATCGGCAGATCCCTGCATAAAAAGGGGACGCACCAGATTGTCCAGGCCGCCCACCACGATTACGCACCAGATGATCATAAACAGGCCATATCCCCAATGGCCGGTGATAAAAAGAAAAACAGCGGCCGGAATCCAGACCAGCGACGTTCCCACCATCGGAATGAGGGACGCGAAGGCCATGACCATGCCCCAGAAAAGACCCGGCAGCCCGGCGATCCAGAAGGCGAACCCCCCGGCGGCCCCCTGGGCGAATGCGGTGACGAAGGTTCCCAGAATCGCGGATTTCGCCACTGCTTTTATTTTAAAGATGATCTTTTCTTCCTGGGTGGAAGAAAGCGGAATCAGGTGAAGAATGTAGTCCACAATCTTTTTCTCGTCGCGGATGAAAAAGAAAAAACAAAAGAGCATGAGAAAAAACTTGCCGATGACGGCGGTGATGTTGCCCGCCAGATTTCCGCCCTGGTCAATGAGCATTTTTCCGAAAGAAGCGGACAGTTTCATGGCTAAATTGTTGATCTGAATGGTTTTCAGGTCGATATCGGGAAATACTTTTTTTACATCCGGCAAAATATCCCTGAACCAGCCGAGGCATTTAATGACAATGGGATGTTTGATCAATTCCTGTATGTTGCCGGCTTCAACCCAGTGATACATGGCGCTGAATGAATAGATGCCCTGTTGAATCACGGACAGCAGCACGATTAAGAGCGGCAAAAGTACCACAATCGTTAAGAACAGGCAGGAAACAATGGCCGCCGGGTTTTTTCGCCCCTTCAACCATTTTTCAATGCGCTTGTGGATGGGACCGAAAACACTGGCCAGAATGGCGGCCAGGATGATGGTGTGCAGATAGGGTTTGATGACGGTGTAACAACCGAAAAAAACGGTCAGAATCAGAAAAATCAAAAAAACATTCGAGTTAACGGTTTTTATGGGATCGGGTGAGGCAATGGGTTTGCGACCGGACGGTTTCATGCCGAATGATTCCTGTGTAAGGGATTTTCTGTCTCATGATTATGTCGCCGTCAACCTTTTATCGCATCACAAAAAAGGCAATGACGGCAATGATGACGACAATGGCGACGCCGCCGATAATAAGTCCGGAAGATGCTTTTTGGGATGGTTTTTCAGGCGCGGGTGCTGCGGCCTGCGGCGGGTTCTGTTTGAGATTCGCCATCATCTGGGCCATCTGTTCCCGGCTCAGGACCGTGGTGCCGTCAATATCATTTTTTGCCGTATCCGGTTTTTGCGGCACACGAACCGCTGTGTCGCCTTTGTCGATGAGTATGCGAAGGCTGAACTTGCCCAAGGTAATGACATCATTGTTTCTCAAGGGTTCATCCTGCGCCAGTTGACCATTGAGAAAAATTCCGTTGGTGCTGCCCATGTCCTTGAGCACATAGGTTCCGCCCATGTTCATCTCGATCTTCATATGTTCACGGGAAATACCCGTATTGTCGATAAAAATATCAGCTCCCGGATCACGGCCGACGCTGATTTCAAACTGGTTGAACGTATAGGTTTTGATGACGCGATCTTTGAGAGACAATTCGATTTTTAAATCCGGCTGGTTACTCATCGTTCGATCTCCTTGCTCAAATCAGAATTTTGATTGATTATAAGTGGTTAAAAAAGGATACAGGCCGGGTGGCCATGCCCGGTTTTGATTCCGGGCAGCGGATTGGCCAACAGCGTTTTAATGGATTGCATTAATTCATTTTTCTGTCAAGTTCTAAAGCCTGTTTGAAAAGTCCGGATCAGGCCCGCTAACTGCGTTGTCAAACGGTTCAAACTGCCCGGATTCGTCCCCTAAATTATTCGCCGGATATATAAAAATCAAGGGTTTTTCTGAAGAGTGGACCGGATTTAAATTTTTCCATCTGATGATGGATGCGTTCCAGAACCGCCGGATTGTCGTTGGTTACCAGCATGAACGGGCCTTGATCAAACGAGGGGCTTACCAGATCAAACGCCGTTTCAGCGGCAAACCCGGCCAATGTTTCCGACCCTGCCGGGCCGGTGACGTCAAAAGAGCCCTGAACCGGTATATGGTATGGAACGCCCGCCTCAATCAGGGTGTCCGGATGGAACTGGTTCGGAAAGAGGAGCACCATTTCATCCGAGGTCGCGAAGTCGAGCAGAATCATATGACAGGCTTTTGTCGCCTTAACGGTATATGAAATGGTGTCGCCGATTTTATATTCCCGTTGATTGGTACTGATCTGAAGCAGGCCGGATTCATCCGGCTCCCCGAAATTAAGTAACAATTTTTTGATTTCTGCGATGGTGAAGGGCACAGCAGGCAGAGGTTTCAGGGTTCCATCCGGGTTTTCGGCCGGCGCTGTTTCGCCGGTTCCCCCGGGCTGCGGGACTTGTGCCGGGAGTGCGGCTGTTTTCGGCGCATCCGGCGGCGGGACGGTTTTCGGCGTGTGCCTCATATCCATCCAGAAATATTCCATAACCAGCAAAATGGAAATGCCTGCCACAATCAGGGCGGATTTGAGGTAAAACCCCTGTTTGTTTTTGGTTGCGGAACGGCCGTGGGGGTGGCCGTCCTTGCGATGGATCTGGGTTTCCTCCATCTGAATGAGGGTTAGCTCGTCAATCAGGCTATTGAATTTGTCAAACCGGGCGGAAGGATCTTTGGCGATCAGTTTAAAAATAATGCCGACGAGTTCCCGGGGGATCAGCGGTGCAATGTTATCCGGAATTTTGGGCGTTTCATTCACATGGCTGTAAAAAAGTGCGCTCGGCTGGGTGCCCTGAAACGGATAAGTTCCTGTGATCATTTCAAAAAAAATCAGACCCAGGGCATATTGATCGCTCCGGCTGTCGGCTTCCTTGCCCAGCACCTGTTCCGGGCTGATGTATTTGGGGGACCCCAGCACGGTTCCGGGCAGGGTAAGTTCGATATCCTTGAGGTCTTTGGAAATGCCGAAGTCAGCAATCAGAACGTTGCCGTTCTTTTCAATCATGATGTTGGACGGCTTGACATCCCGGTGGATCACATTGTTTTCACTCGCATAGGCAAGGGCTTTGGCCACTGAAATGATGATGTGAAGGCATTCCTTGGCATCCAGGCGACCCACCCGCTTTAATGTCTGTTGCAGGGTTTCTCCGTCGATAAACGGAAACACCATATAATCAAAGGCGTCATCGGTCCCGAAATCGTATATATGAATGATGTTGGGATGCCGGAGACTGGCATAAAGCTGGGCTTCCCGGTGAAACCGTTTTTTGAGCTCCGGGTCATCGGTCAGTTTCTGGATCATGATTTTAATGGCCACTTTTGCCCCGAGTTTTTGGTGGCGGCCAAGGTAGATTTCCCCCATCCCCCCCCGGTAAATCATGTCCTGCACATCATACTTGTCCCCGAGTATGGCCTGCAACTTCGTTCTGTTTTCGTCTGACATCAGCTCCCGTCTCCAAATATAACCGTGGGAGCCCAGAAAAATGGGGGCCGGAACTGGTTTCCGGCCTCGCCATGGAGCAATTTAAGCTTGCTTGCCCGCAGGGCGTCTGCCCGGCCTGCGCCCTGCTGAAGCGTTTGGAAAAAAGAAACGCTGAGTTGCTGTGCGGAGATGGTTTCCACCGACCAGAGGTTGACGCTCACGGCGGGCGTGCCGGCATACATGAAAGCCCGGGTCAAGCCCATCACCCCTTCGCCGTTGACTACCTCGCCCCGGCCCGTGTTGCAAGCGGACAGAGCCACCAGATCGGCGTTGAGGGTCAGCCCGAACGCATCCGACATGGTCAGCAGGCCGATCTCCCGTGTCCGGGGATCGGGAGTTGAGAGGAGCAGGGACGGCTGGGTGATGCCGTTGGTTTCATCGGGAATGATGCCGTGGCATGCAAACGAAATATACCGGTAATCATCCAGGCTGCCGTTGGTATTGAAATCAAACACCATACTGCGGGAGGCGTTTTTTTGGGTTTGCAAGGGGTTGCTGGCTTCCGGCGCCTTCAGGATATTTTTGATCCGGGTCACCTCATCTTCGGTCTCCGGAAGCGCTTCAATATTTCCGCGCATCAGGCTGTAAAAAGACCGGACCTGAAGATCATCCACCGCATCCTCGCTCTGCCTGGGGACTTCATAGACCGGGTTGGCAAACGCCAGAAAGGGATAGGCAGGTTCGGTTTTTTGGGCGGCCGCCCGCAGGACGTGCAGAAGGGAGGCGGATGACAGGTACGCGAAACTGTGGGTTTCAATCAAATACTGATGGGAATTGTTCTTTAAAGCCTCAAAAGGCAATAAATACAAGGGGCCTGTGGGCACGATATAGATGGTGGAGCAGGCGGCAAGAACCGGTGCGATGGATTCCGGAAAAAGGGTCCGGTATAAAAGGGGTGCATCGGAAACGGTTTTAGCCGATGGGGCCGATCCCGGAGTATTGCCCCCCCTGCTGATTGCCCTGAGTGTCTGACCTTTAAACACATTGATGTCCTGGTCGCGAAAGGCGGTGACGCTATCCGTAAAATACCGGCTTCCCTTATCGATCCGGGTCATGGAAAAATGGTCTTTTCCAACCGCCCAAATGCAGGAACTGTCCGGCATGATATTGTAAACCAGAATCATTTCATGGGGCGCCAGGACGGATTTCTGCAGAAAATCCAGGTCAACCGGCTGGGGATATTTGAGGGCGTAATAATCCGGATGCTCTTTTTGAATGGTGTCTTTCACCATTTGAAGCTGTTGATCGATTCCCTGAATTTTTTCCTTCAGATGGCGGATCTTTTCCTGATTCGGCAGGGGCTGAACGGATTCCTTTTCAAGGAGTGCGCTGACGCTGTCCCGCTCGGTTTCCAGTTGTGTCTGTTTTTCAACAACTTGCGGGGAAATTCCGGAAAAGTGCCGTGCGCCGCTTTTCCCCATTTCCTCCAGAAGCACGCGCCCCTGCTTGCGTTCAAACAGATCGAATGCCCGGCGGTCATAGCCCTTTGACGGTTCTTTTTTGTGCAGCCCCATGTAGAGTTCGATCAGTTCGTCATATACATGGGTTTTGGACTGCATGAAGGATGTCTTTGCTTCTTTCTGGGCCAGTTCCCCGCGCATGTGTTCAATGATGTCGATTGCCCGGAGGTAGTGGTCCTCAGCCGCATCATATTTTTCAAGCCGCGCTTCGATTTTGCCGAGACCCCGGAAAGACCGCCACCGGTATTCCGGCAAATCAAACGACATGCAAATCCGGTGGCTTTCCGTCATATTTGTCAGGGCATCCGCAAATTTGCCGGAAGCTTCCTGAACCAGTCCGATATTGCCCAGGATGGCGCCTTCATTGAGTTTATCCTTCATCGTCCGTTTGATGGCCAGGGCTTCTTCATAGTGGTTGAGCGCTTTTTTCAGATCCCCGAGGCGCTTGTACGCCACTCCCATATTGCTTAAATCACCGGCAGCCTCGCCCGGAAGCCCGATCTCCCGATGAATTTTGAACGATTCCGTAAAAAAATCAATAGCTTTTTGATAATCCTCCCGCATCAGGTGAACGGTTCCGATGTTGGCCGCAATCATTGCCTGTTTTTTGGAATCATTCATCAATTGGTTGATATCGGATGCTTTTTTTAGTGATGCCAGCGCATCATCATATTGTCCGATGGATGTATACAAAACCCCGAGATGAATCAGGGCATCGGCTTCGCCCCGCTGGTCCCGGATGTCGCGATAAATGGCGATGGCGTCATGGATATGCCGGAACGCGTCTTTGTAGCGGCCGGAATCCGACAGCAGCAATCCGGTATTATTTAAGGTATTGGCCTCCCCTTTCCGGTCACCGCTTCCGCGGCGCAGGCCAAGGGCCTGATTGTAATAAACGAGGGCTTTTTCGTATTGCCCGGCAAGTTTATATGCCGCGCCGATATTGTTTAAATTGATGGCCTCATTTTTTTTATCCTTGGATTCCCGGTTGATGGACAAGGCTTTTTCATAATAGCGGAGGGCGTTTTCAAATTCTCCCTGGCTGGAATAGGCCAGACCGATGTTGGCGGAAAAGGCGCCGATCAGTTTTCGGGCATTGCTCTTTTCGGCAACGGCCAATCCTTCAAGCCATTTTGCGAGGGCTTCTTCCGTTTTTCCCGCATAATAGGCGGTCACGCCCCGGTTGAAAATGCTTTCAATCGTTTCAGCCGGGGGAGGCGGAGCGGCTGCGGCAAAACCTGCGGGAACAAGCGCTATGGCAACAAAAAGGGTCCAATAAACGCGTGCAAGGTTTTTTTTCAAAGGGTTTCCTCCTAAAAAAGTCCTTTATGGAGAAAATATCCCGCCCCCATAAAACCGGTTTTGCAGGAATGCTTCGGGGGCGGGATGTCGGGGTCGCGATGGACTCGTCCTTACCGATGGCGATATCTCGATTACATAAATCGATGCGGCTGCCTCCGGTTACTGATTGGTGACAATCCTTACGCGCCGGTTTTGCGGGGATTCCGGATTGTTTTGATCCAGAAGATCAGATTCCCCTTTTCCCACCACGTTCAGGCTGGCGGAGTCGATATGGTGGTTTTCAACGAGATAGTTTTTCACGGCGGCAGCGCGTTTCTGGGATAAGGACAGATTGTGTTCGGCGGTGCCGGATGCGTCGGCATGCCCTTCCAAAGTAAAGGTGAGTTGTTTCAACTCAGTGGAACTTAAGGCTTTTCCGATCATCGAGAGGTTCTGCTCGGTTTTCGGGGTGAGTTGGGCGGAATTCTTTTCAAATTCAAGGGTGATGGAAACCATTTTCGGGGCCGGCGGCGCTGCATGATAGTTGATGCCCCTGAGTTTCATATCCGGCTGGGCATCCGGTTTCAGCGCTTGAACGACCTCATTGATGCTGGGCGGCTTGTCGCCGAAGTTCACTTCCCCGGCATGAGCGTTGACTGAAACGGCGGCTGTGCAAAAAAGTATGAAAACGAGTTGATAACAAGCATATTTTTTCATGATTTTTCCCCTCCCGATTAGGTTAAGATAAATACCCACGAATATGCTTAATGTATGATGGTTGCGCGTTTTAAGTCAACATCAAAATCCGTCTCCATAAACCTTCCCATTCAATGGATGGACCGGGAACCGTGATGTAAAATATTGGAAAGCATTCAAAATCGATGTTGATGAAAGGATTGAATTATAGTAGTCTTGCCCCGGTTATTACCGGTAAAGTCGTTTTCAGCCTTTGGGCCGAAGAACCCGTTTCTCCGGAAATCTCATCATTATTATAAATTATAAACGGTATGATTATGACTCAATTAGCCTGCGGCGCGGGAACGGATGTGGGGGTCAAGCGTTCCCATAACGAAGACAGCTTTCGTTCGGAGCCGTCAATGGGGTTGTGGGTGGTTGCCGATGGGATGGGCGGGCACCAGGGAGGGGAGGTCGCAAGCCGGATTGCTGTGGATCTCATTGCGGACCAGGTCCGGTCCGGCGATACGTTGACCAAACCCATTGAAGCGGCCCATCACGCCATCCTTCACGCCGTCGCCCAGGGAGACGGACCAGCCGGGATGGGAACCACGGTGGTGGCTCTGAAAACAGCCGATCACCGGTATGAAGTGGCCTGGGTGGGGGATTGCCGGGCCTATTTATGGAACGGGAAATCCCTCCGGCAGTTGACCAAAGACCACTCTTACGTTCAGTATCTCGTTGATCAAGGGGTTATCCTTGCAAAAGACGCGGATTTTCATACCCACCAGAACTTCATCATGCAGGCCCTGGGCGCATCCGAAACCCCGGATGTTTCGGTGGATACGGTTTGCGATGCGTTCTACCGGGGGGAGCAGATCCTGCTTTGCAGCGACGGGCTGAATAAGGAATTGACCGATGGGGATATCGCCGCAATTCTGGCCCAGGGCAGGGCGGAACAGGAAACCGTGGATATCCTGATTCAGACCGCCGTTCAACGCGGCGGCAGGGACAATATCACGGTGGCCCTGGTGTCTGCGGGAAAGGATGCCCCTTCCAGGAATACCATCGGGTATTTTCTCCATGTTGTTTCTTCACGGATACGGGAGTGGGCGGCGGCTGTGTTTTCCCATAAGGGACTTGGAATTTACTAATATACCGTTTTCATGCTCCTGCTCTTAATCATGCTCTTGCTCTTATTATTGAGATTTTAAAGTAAGATTAGGAGCATGAGCAAGAGCATGAGCAAGAAGAACGGCATAATGGTATTTTAAAATTTTCCGAATCCCTAAGAAAAAACCAATATGCGGTTAAAGGCCACTTAAAGGACGCGATCATCATGCCGGAAATCATAAACATTCTGCACCTGTCGGACCTTCATTTCGGGATGGAGAAGACGGAAAAGGTGCCGTCAACCGCCGTGGATCAGCGGAACCTGACGCTACGGGAGATGATCAAAACACTGAAGAAAATTGACAAGGACTGGCAGCCGCATGTTGTTGCAATCTCAGGGGATATCGGCTGGAAGGGGATAAAGGAAGATTACAACAAAGCCGGAGAATGGCTGACCAATGATCTCCTGCCAATATGGAAGCTTTCACCGGATAAACTGGTGGTCTGTCCGGGAAATCACGATATTGATAGAGATGAAGCAATCGGGCTTTTGCCGCCGCCGTCTTCCAAAGAGGCTGATGAATGGCTGAAACTGGAACGTCTTAAGAAATTCGCTCTTCCGTTTGATGCATTTGTCGATTTTTGTAAAAAAATGGGAGTATCGTCCCTTGGGATCGGAGGAATGCCCGGTAGCCCGGCCGATTACCTGACCGGAACCATCGATGTGTTGGGCATGCGGTTCGTGGGGTTAAACTCCTCCTGGTTTTGCCGAGGAGATGAGGACCAGAACAAGCTATGGCTGGGGAGGCCTTTGCTTAAAAAGATGACGGCCAACGATCAGCTTTTGTACATGGACGATAAAGAAACATACGATGACAGCAAGTTACCTGTTTCCATTGCCCTGTTTCATCATCCCCGGGAGTGGTTGAATAAAGAAGAATATTATACTTACGATAAGCGGCAAAACACATTGGAATATTTGTCGTTTTGTTCCCACATCATGTTGACCGGTCATGTTCACGCACGTCCCCTTCAACCCTACCAGCCGTATAACCGGGCATGGCTGGTTACGGGGGGTGCCGCCTATGCGGCAAATACCTATCAAAATCATTTTTCTATTCTGAGAGTGAATACCAGAGAGCGCAGGTTTGCGCGGATTGTTTATGAATTTGATCCAAGTAAGAACCAATGGCGGCCTGATGTTGATCCGACGAAGGCGCCTTCACATGATTTAAAGACACCGACATCCGGCAAGTCTTCCACGCTGCTCATAATTCCAGAGAAATATAAGGAATGGGTTGCCGCTCAGTGCCGGGACATGGATATCACCAAACTTGCCGGGAAGTCATCGGTCATCCGGGTGGGACTGCCGGAAATTTACATTCCGTTGTATACCAATCCGCCCGAGACGAAGAGTTCCAAAAGAAAAAAAGAACCAGAAGAAATTCAAGACGACCGGAAGCCGGTGGATATAGAAGATCTGATACCGGACAGCCGGGTTCTTGTCATCCGGGGCCGGGCCGGGTCCGGTAAAACCACCCTGCTAAAGCATGTTGCCCATTCCATGATCACCGAAGGTAACTGGAAAGGTCTGGACGGGTATCTGCCGGTGCTTGTTTTCCTGAAGGATTTAAAAGGATTTAACGCCAAAGGCGTTTCAGGAAACGCGGAAACGGCGGAGAACCTGCTCTCCTTCTGGGCCGGTAAAAGCGGCGGCTTTCTGGATATGGATACCATCTGGGCGTATTGCGAGGCGGGGAAAATCGTATTTTTTCTGGACGGGCTGGATGAGATCGATGAAGGCTTGCGTCAACTGGTCGCAGAGGCCTTTCACTGCTTAAAAATTGCGCATGAACAATGCAAAATCGTTTTTTCGGGCCGTCCGCACGGCGTGGATGACCATATGGTCAGATGGTTCGGCAAGCCCATCGACATTCTGCCCCTGTTAATGCCTCAGGTGGAGGCTTTTATTCACAAATGGTTTGAGCATGTTTTTGAAAACAGCAAATCCCATATCGCCAAAACAGCGCCGGACCTGATCGGCGAGATCAAATCCCACCCGTCCATTACTGAATTGATCGATTCTCCACTCATGCTCACCGCCATCTGCCTCTTATATAATGATGACAGGGAACTTCCCGGTCAGCGGGCCGAACTCTATGACCGGTTTATTACCAACCTGTTGTACAAGCGCTTTGGCAGCGAGGCCCAGAAGGTGAGAAATTTTCTTGCGGAGCTTGCCCTAAACACCCATAAAAAGCACTCCAAAATCATCAGCCGCGTGGATGCCGTAAAAATTTTGGGGCAGGATTACAAAAAAGACGCGGATGAAGCCCCAATAGCCTATCATTCCCGTTTGGATCAAAAATTTGATGAAATCGAACCTGCCTGCGGACTCCTGAAATTTGAACAGGGCGGATATGGATTTATTCACCTGACCTTTCAGGAATTTTTAACCGCCAATGCATTGATTGCAAGCGAAACCGGAAATCATTTCAATACCATTAAAACGTATTGGGACAAGGAATGGTACATTGAAGTGGTGCGGCTTTATATCGGGTATCTGAGCATTCAGAACCGCACCCTGGCCAACACCATTGTCGGAAAAATCCTTGAAGAGAAGGATACATTGCCATATTCTCGTCACCTTTTGGCGGTTCGTTCGTTTATCGACATTCACCGGGACAACCGGGATGAGGATACCGGAAAACTTGCAAAAAAGCGTTTATGGGAAATCATTGATTCGGATGCCGAACCCTCAGTCCGTGCTGAAGCCGGGGAACTGCTGGGAAGGTTGGGGGATGGGCGGGATTTTGAAGTATTTATTCCCATCCCGGACGGCATATACGAGACTTCAACCGGAAAGGTGAAACTGAAATCCTTTGAACTGGCGAAATTTCCCGTAACCAACCTTTGGTTTGGAAAATTCATCTCAGATGGCGGGTACAAAAAACCGGAACTGTGGAGCAAACAGGGATGGAAATGGGTGGAAAACAAAAAAGCCGAAGAACCGGAATACTGGCATGATCATCAATGGAACTGTCCAAACCATCCGGTGGTGGGGGTCTGCTGGTATGAGGCGGATGCCTTCTGCCGGTGGCTGACCCAGACGCGGCGGGATGGCTTTACATACCGGCTGCCGGATGAAAAAGAATGGGAAGCAGTCGCCGCCGGAAAACAAAGGCGGGAATATCCGTATGGGGATAAATTCGATAAAGCCAGATGCAATACCGACGAGAGCAACATCGAAAAAACATCGGCGGCGGGTATTTTTAAGGCGGGAGATACGCCTGAGGGCCTGTCTGATCTGTCCGGCAACGTGTGGGAGTGGAGTTGTAGCCATTGGGATACAAAGAAAACCCAACCTGATTTTAAAGATTATTCCGAATTCCCGGTGGTGCGCGGGGGGTCGTGGAGTAACTTCGGTAATAATGCGCCTTGCGTTCTCCGCAACATAGACCGCCCGAGCGGCCGAGGCGGTAATCTCGGTTTCCGGTGCTCCAGGACAAAATAACCCTTTTTCCTTTTACGCTTTTACCCTTTACTTTTTTTTAGCCGCCGGAGGCGGAACGGAATTTTTAAAAACCGAAACGATACATTAACGATACATTCGCACATGAGGGATATCCCTCATGTGAAAACCTATCTAAAATTCCCTTCACCCTTACAGCAAAATCTGATTTTCCAGCGACCGGGATTCCCCGGCGGAAATGGTTCGGATGGCGGGTTTGCCTTTCACCGGGCATTTGTTTTCGCATATCCCGCACCCGACGCACCGGGCCAGATCCACAAACGGGAGCTGGACCGGAAGGGTCTGGCCGCCTTGCCGGGTGATGACATCCTTTTTAAAGTAAATGGCTTTGGGAGATGTCGGGCAGTGTTCCTCGCAGACAATGCAGGGTGCGTTGCCGTTCCAGGGCAGGCAGCGGCCCCGGTCGATAAAGGCCGACCCGATGCGCACCGGGGTTTCGATTTTTTCCCGCATGGAAAGCTGCGAAATGGCCCCGGTGGGACAGACGCTCGTGCACAGGGTGCAAGTATATTCGCAGTACCCCAGGGTCATAACAAGGGTGGGGGTCCAGAATCCCGCCATGCCGGCGGCTGACAAGGCGGGTTGAATAACATTGGTGGGGCAGACTTTCATGCACAGCCCGCACCGCTGGCACCGGTCCAAAAATTCCGGTTCCGGAAGGGAACCGGGGGGACGGATCAGGGACGGGGAAGGGGACTTGTCGGCGCTGCCGTCCAGCCTGCCGAGCAAGGGGAGCGTAACCCCGGCGACGATTCCGCCTAAAACGGCCCGGCGGCCCACATCAAACCGGCGTTCCCTTATTTCAGGCCTTTTAAAGCGAAAGGTCAGCGCGTCTTCCGGGCATCCGGTAGTGCAATTAAAGCACATCAGGCATTCGTCCGTCTGCCATGTCCGGCCGGGTTCCGGGGATGCCGCCCCCTGACAGGTCTTTGTGCATTGGTCGCAATGGGTACATTTGTCCGGATCTTTTTCCAAATGAAGCACCGTGAACCGGGAGCACAATCCCAAAAGCGCGCCCAGGGGACACAGGGTCCGGCACCAGAACCGGGGTTTAATCCGGTTTAAAAACAGGACAATGAGAAACAAAACCCCCATGACCCATCCGGTTAGGACCACCTTGTTTTCATACCCGAATATCGGGGCGGCCAAGGCTTCCCCGCCATAACCGAGATAATTCAGGAGTTTCACATCGCTTGCCGCGAGAAATTCAAAAAGGTCATGCAACCCCACTCCCGCAGCCGGAATAACGGACAGGCCGAGACTGCGGAATAAAAAGGAGATGGGGTCCAGCAGGCCCGCAAAATTGATGCCCACCACCGCGGCCGATAAAATAATGATGAGGAGAAAATACTTGATGCGGCGGCTGTCTGATGTCCGGTTGGCCGCTATCATTTCCTTTTTTTTAAGCGCCGGACGAATGCTTCCCGCCATGTGATGCAAGGTTCCGAAAGGACAAATAAACCCGCAGAAAAACCGTCCGAAAAATACGGTGGCGAGAAGTATCCCCATGGCCCATCCGAACCCGGCAATCCACGCTCGGCTCGAAATCACGGAGGAGAGCCAGACAAGGGGGTCCATGTGAAAAAACAGGGTGACCGGCTGGCTGATCCGGATGTCCTGGGACGGGGGACCGCCGGATGTTTCGCAATTCCGGTTTCCGGTGTCCAGATTTTCAGTGTCTTGGGCTAAAGAAAACGACTGGGAATAGTCCGTGGATACATTTTCGGGAAGCCGGGCCATGACCAGCAGAAAGACAAACAGGCAGAGAAAAAACGCCTGACTAAACCGGCGAATCCACAAAAGATGCCGGTTTTTCACAGGGTCACCGATTGCCGGGCCAGCCGGTTCAGGTCGCTCGATCCCAAACCCCATTTATTCCCGAGCTGGATAAACCCGACGTCCTCCGGTGTTTTGCCGAAAAGCTGGGCGGCCCGGGTGTCGGCCGCCACCGGATCATTGCTTAAAATCAGGCGGTTGAGTATTTTCACATCCGCGATATTGCCCCCGGACGGGCCATTGGCCGTCAGAATCCGGGTCGCATCAATCAGGGTGAGCTGGGGCCTGAAGAATTGGGCCAGATCCACGATGCTTTGATGAATGTCCTGGTGCAGGGCGCTGCGCCTGCCGCCCACCCCGCCGATCCAGTTTTTCATGCCCAGGGTCAGCACGCTTAACCCATGCACCTTGGCCACCGGCATGTTGATGATTTTATCGGCTTCCACAAACGGCGTGAACACGGGCCAGACATCCAGGCGATGGCCGTGCAGGTTCATTTTTTTCATCATGGAAGCGCGGGGATGGACGAGATCAGCCCCGGTTTTTTCAGCCACCCCGGCGGCCCCGGTCACCGCAAAACAGCGCCCGGCGTCGTGGATGGTGTTGTCCGCGATGCGCACTTTTTTTGCGCCCGCCTCCTGACAGAGTTCGATGACCGCTTCCATGACTTGCGGGTTGGTGGTGACGGCCAGATCCGGGGCCTGGGCCCAGGAGATATTGGGTTTTATGACCACCACATCCCCTTTTTTGATGAACTTGCCCATGCCGCCTGCCGCGTCAAACACCTTTCGGGTCAGGGTTTTGATGCAATAACCCGGCTGTCCGCCGACCCCTTCCACCATCCATCCGGCAAGGGGCTGGTCTTTGGGTATCGCAACGTTTGCGAGAACCGATGCAACCGGCCCGAACAGACCGGCGCCGATGGTCAACCCTGCGGAAATTTTACCGATTTTTTTTAAGGACTCTCTTCGGGTGATGGGGTCATTGTTCATGAAGCACCTCCTTATTCCAATTCGCATTCAAGGCGGCATCTGCGTTGGCTGCGTCGTCGGCTCCTCAACGTATAAAAACATACGCCTGCGTCGCCTCCTTCTTGCCGCCGTATGTCACCTTGAATGCGAAATGGAATTATTAGTGTCCAACATGGGGTCCGGGGGATTCCCGTCCCGGCCGTCCAGATAACATTTTTTCCCGTACCAGTCGATCTGCCGGCAGATGCCCCGGATGATGCTGACTTCCCGGGCCCGGAGCGGCATACGGGCGAGAAACAGGCGCATGCGGCTCATCCAGTAATCCGTATTGTCCGGCAGGATATAATTGATGCGCACCAGCACGTCCCGCAGCCGTTCGTACATGCCGTCCAGTTCGTGCCGGGTGGCCAAGCGGGGCGTAAAGCGGTCGGCCTCGGTCCGGGTGGATTGAAACAATTCATAGCAGACGATCATGACCGCCTGGGCAAGATTAATGGATGAAAAATCGGCGGTGGGGATGTTGATGAGGCGGTGGCACAGCCGGATTTCCTCGTTGACCAGGCCCCGGTCTTCCGGCCCGAACACGATGGCGATGCGGTTCTCTAAAGAAATATCCGCCAATAAACGGGCGATTTCCGTGGGCCGGTTCACGGCTTTGCGCTCGCCACCCAAACGTGCGGTGGTGCCCACCACATAATGAAAGGTGGACAGGGCTTCTGAAAAATCATCGAACCGTCCCATGCTCTCCACAATGTCCCTGGCCTCATGGGTGGCCATGCGCATGATTTTTTCCATATCGTCGTTTTCCGGCCGGATCACCATGAGATTCCGAATACCCATGTTCCGGGCGGCCCGGGCCGCGGCCCCGATGTTTTCCGGGAACCGGGGACGGTTCAGGACGATGGTGATATTGTCCAGATTGATGCTTTGTTCCATAGTTGGTGGGATCCCTGTCGGTATAATTTAGTCGGTTTTACTTAAGGCATGCCGATACATGTCGACATACTGGAAGGCGGCATGTTGCCAGGAAAAATCCTGATTCATGGCAAACCGCATCATCTGTTTCCAGCGCTCGGGCTCATGGCGGTAGACGGTGCAGGCCTGATTAACGGCGTCCAGGAGCGCATCGGGATTCCCGTCATGGAAGGAAAAGCCGTTTTCCCCATCCCGGATGGTGTCGGCCAGGCCCCCGGTATGCCGCACAATGGGGAGGGTCCCGTATTTCAGGCTGTAAATCTGGTTGAGTCCGCACGGTTCAAACCGGGACGGCATCAGGAACATATCGCTGCCTGCCTCGATTTTATGGGCCAGCCCGTTGTTGAACCCGATATGCAGCCGCACCCGGTCCGGATAGGCGCGCAGGAGCCATTCAAAATAATCATGATACCGCTGCTCCCCAAAGCCCAGAATGAACATCTGGGTATTCAGCCCGAGAATCCGCTCCACGCACCCCATGATGAGATCAATGCCTTTCTGGTCCACGAGCCGGGATACGATACCGATCAGCGGCACATTATCCGGGTCCGGCAGGCCGTATGCCGCCCGCAGCCCGGTCTTGATGTGCCGCTTTCCGGACGGATCTTCGGCTGAAAAATGGATGCCGAAGGTGTGCGGGTCATTCACCGGGGACCATTCATCGTCATCCACCCCGTTTAAAATGCCGAAGGTATCCGACTGGCGGGCCTGAAGCGCGCCCTGGAGCCCGAATCCGAGATCCGTGGTTTGGATTTCCCGGGCATAGGTGGGGCTGACCGTATGGATGGCATCGGAAAAAACAATGGCGCTTTTCATCAGGTTGATCTGGCCGTAAAATTCAAAATCATATGCATAGTACCGGCGGTCAAGGGTCAGCACCTGCCAGAGGTGTTCGGGAAAGATGCCCTGATAGGCCAGGTTGTGAATGGAAAAAACGATTTTGGGCCGGGCCCGGGCCGGAAATTGGCTTTCGGGATCATCCGGATGCGCCAGTTTGACGAAAGCCGCCATGGGGGCCGACTGCCAGTCGTTGCAGTGGATGACGTCGGGCGCGAAATCAATGGCCCGGCAGCAGGCAATGGCGGCTTTGCAGAAAAACACGAACCGTTCCAGGTTATCCGGGTAATCCCAATTGCCGATGCCGTAAAAACCGTCCCGGTTAAAATATTCATTGTTCTCAATAAAATAAACCGGTGATCCGGTGACGCCGCTTTGCCATAGACCGGCTCCGTGGACCCCGTTGTGCATGGTCACTCGCAACGGCTCGGTTTCAAGGCGGGTCAGGCCGGTTTCCTTTACGGAAGCATATTTTGGCATCACCGACCGGACATCATGCCCAAGGGCCTGAACAGCCCGCGGCAGGGCGCTTGACACATCCGCCAGCCCCCCGGTTTTGGCGAACGGCGCTATCTCAGATGAAATATATAAAATATTCAATGCTATATTTCCGTATTGTCCGCTAAAACCGCACCCTTGGGAACAATCACGAGCCCCTCGCGCGCCATCCAGTTTTCGGTTTCGCAGTCCGGCCGGTCAGGCAGATTCCGGATACGCACATTGCGTCCGATCCGGGCGTTTTTGTCGATGATGGCGGCTTCAATGTTAGCCCCTTGTCCTATGCCGATACCCGGCCGGTTCATCTGGCGGTTCTCAGCCATATCGATTTCCGTTTCATAATAATCCGCGCCCATGATCACCGATGAACGGATAATGGCCTGGGAGTCGATGAGGCAGCGAAGGCCGATGACCGATTGGGTGATCTCGGCATCCAGTATCCGGCAGCCGTCCGCAAGCAGCACATGCCGTAAACGCGCGCCATGGACTTCCGATGCGGGCAAAAAACGGGCGCGGGTGTATATGGGCCGGTCGGAATTATAGAAATCAAAGGGCCGTTCCGGAGAAGCCATTTCGAGATTGGCTTCATAAAACCGGCGCATGGTTCCGATATCGGCCCAGTAGTCGTCATAAACATAGCCCACCACCTTGAAATCGTTTATGACGGCGGGGATGATGTTTTTACCGAAATCATCCCCGTTGTTATTCTTCAGCACCTCGAATAACAGGTCCGTGGGGAAAATATAGATTCCCATGGACGCCAGATAGGGATTTTCAGTGCCGGGCATGCTTTCAAGGCCTGCCAGGGCCGCAGCCTTGGGTTTTTCCGTAAACCGGATGATCCGGCCGTTGTCGTCGCGTTTCAGAATCCCCAGGGAAGGGGCTGTGTCCGCGCCCGTCGGCTGCACGGCAATGGTGATGTCTGCGTTGCTGGCGATATGGTAATGGACAAAATCCCGGTAATTCATATTATACAGATGGTCGCCGGCCAGGATCACCACATAGCGGGTGTGTGCGGCCCGGATTTCCATAATCTGCTGGCGCACCGCGTCCGCTGTCCCCTGGTACCAGTGGGCGCTCTGAGGGGTCTGTTCAGCAGCGAGGATCTGAACCCATCCTTCCGTGAACATGTCCCGGGCATAGGTGCGCTGGATATGGCGGTGAAGGGAAGCGGAATTGAACTGGGTCAGAATCGCGATTTTGTCGATGCCGGAGTTCAGGCAATTGCTGATGGGGATGTCGATCAACCGGTATTTTCCCGCAATGGGCACCGCCGGTTTGGACCGCAGCTTGGTGAGGGGATACAGCCTTGAACCCTGACCTCCGCCCAAAATCAGGCCCAGCACATGTTTCATGATCATCGTATAAACCTTCCCAGCCGTTCCTCCGCTTCCGCCGCCATGCGGTCAAAAAGCTCCTTGAGCGTCGGGATATCATGGGTCAGGCCGATTCCCTGGCCGCAGGAGAGGATGCCCTTGTCGACGTCGCCCTCATAATACATCTCTTTGGCGTTTTCACCTTTGATGACGTCATAGAGGGTCATGAAATCCGCCTTGCAATCTTCGAGTTCCACGCATTTTTTTGCCGCTTCATTGGCAAGGACCCGGTGGGTGGCGTTCAGTGACCGCATGACGAGCATGGTATCCAGTTCGGAGGCATTCAGCAGGGCGGTTTTAATATTGTCGTGAATCGGCGATTCTTTTGTGACAAGGAGCCGGGTTCCCATGATGACGGCTTCCGCACCTAATGCCAGCACCGCCGCAAGCCCGCGGCCGTCGGAGATGCCGCCGCCGCCGATCACAGGCACGTTGACTGCGTCCACTACCACCGGCACCAGAACCATGGTGCCGATATCCAGGCGGCCGGTGGCCCCGCCGTTTTCATACCCCACCACCGTCACGACATCTGCACCCATGGCTTCGACTTTTTTGGCGTAGCGAACCCCCACGCATTTGTGAATCCAGGTCATTTTCAGGTCTTTGAAGCGGGCCACCAGTTCGTCAGGGGCGTGATGGCCGGAGGTTTCCACAATCTTCAGGCCGTGGTCCGCCATGACATCAATATAGTCATTGTTGTCGATCTGGGTCATGGCCGGAAACAGGTTGATGTTCACACCATAAGGCTTGCCGGTCAGCGTCTTCATGCTGGTGATGGCTTCGTCAAAGGCCTCCTTGGATTTATAGTTCGCCGACGCCAAGATTCCGAGCCCCCCGGCTTCACTCATGGCCGCCACATACTCGGCCCTTGATATCCACATCATGGCCCCGCCGACAATGGGGTGCCTGATTCCGAAACGTTCCGTTAATTTAGTTTTTAACATGTTGATCTCCGTAAGTAATGACCGCTCCGGTCGAATTATGGTTGGTGGTGGTTGTCTTCTTTTTCATCCATGTCTTTGAGGGCGTTCATCAGTATCCCCATGAAATTCCCCAGCGGTTTCAATTGTCCGGTATCGGGCGGCAGCTTTGGGGTGAAATTAAACTTTCCGGTCCGGCAGGCAATGATTTCACCCACGGCTTCCAACCCAGTATGGCCGTCATAAAAGGCATAAATGATGTCCCCGCTGCGGAAATAAATCAACGCCTCGCCCCTGGTCAGTTTGAGTGTCAGTATGCCGTTTTTGGTGTTGATATGCAGGGTCTGAAGCACTTCCTCCGGGGGCATTTCCGCAAGGGACCCGGCCATGCCGGCGGTCAGGTCCATCGAGCGTTCCGCATTGGTCTGGGCCAGGCGCCGGGTGAGCAGGGTGGTGAAATAGGTTTGAAGGGCAGGGAATTTGGAGAGAATGCTTTTGAAATCCTTGCTGTCCAGGCGGAACACGGTGGTGGGCGATACCGCTTTGACGGTGGCCCCAACAGGCTTTCCGCTGATAAGGCTCATTTCACCGAAAACCTCGCCATTGCACAGATAGCTGATGGTGTTGTCCTGATCATCCACCACCGCGACCTTGCCGGCAATGATGATGTATAAATGGGTTCCCGGCTGGCCCTTTGAAATGATGACATCCCGGTATTTAAACGACTTGAAACCCAGATCATGGATATGTTCGAGTTGGAAATGGGACAGCAGACGCGCCATGCTGTTCTGATCAAAGGATTTGAACATGGGCAGGTTCAAAAGCAGCTTGGAAATGGCGGCGAATTGCTTTTTCGCCGCGGTTTCATTCGCTTTGATGTAGGGGAGTCCGGTTTTCTCAATCTGATAGGACATCTGCCCGCCGCAACCGGAAAATCCGCCGGTGCATTCAAATTCCATGACATCCTCTGCCGAATGGACGCAGGCCGACATCGCGGGGATCAGCCCTTCGGCGAATCCGATGCAGAAACGGGTGTCGGCGGGCATCAAAATCGCCTTGCCCGTGCAGACGAAGGTGGTCTGGGCTTGAAAACAAAGGCAATTGTTCACTTCCGTAATGATCACGCGATAACCTGACATGTCCATTTCTTCTCCTTGTTTCGTCCGGGGCGATTTCAGCCCCGGAATATCCCGAAGATCCCATGCACCGTCCGGGGAATCAGATTTATTTTGTGTGTTAAATGCTTGCTTTTTTTTCTTGATATATTGCATGAAAGCGATGAAGGGTCAAGTGATACAGACATGCAGACATGATATGAATGGATGGCGATATTTTTCAATCACTGGAGGGATGGATGAACGGAGCGGAGTTTATCATAAGCAGCGCGGTAAAGGCGGGTATTGAGGTGTGTTTCGCCAATCCCGGCACAACGGAAATGCCCCTTGTGAACGCCCTGGACCGTGTTCCCGGCATGCGGGCGGTTCTCGGATTGTTTGAAGGGGTCTGCACGGGTGCTGCGGACGGGTATGCGCGTATGGCAGGGAAACCTGCCATGACGCTATTGCATCTGGGGCCCGGGTTCGGCAACGGGATTGCCAACCTTCACAATGCCAGACGGGCGAAATCCCCGATGTTTAATGTGGTGGGGGAGCACGCGAGCTGGCATCTGCCCTTTGACCCGTTACTCGCCATGGATATCGAGGCCCTGGCGGGCAGCGTGTCCGCGTGGCACCGAACCGTTAAGGCATCGGATGCGTTGGCGGGCGACACAATGGCGGCCATTGCCGGGGCTTTAAATGGCGGGATTGCCACCCTGATTGCGCCCAGTGATTTTCAGTTGACGGAATTAAAGGGCCGGGACATTGTTTTTCCCGAAAAAGAGAAGCATCCGGTGGAGGAAGCGGTGATCGGACAAGCCGTGGACCTGCTGCGCAAAGGACAAAAATGCGCCCTGATTTTGGGCGGGCCGGCTTTGTCCGGCAAAGGCCTGATGGAGGCCGCCCGCATTCAGTCGAAAATTCACTGCCACCTGTTTTATGACACATTCCCGGCCCGGCTGGAACAGGGGGCCGGGTATCCGAATATTTACCGCATCCCCTACCTGCCGGAAATGGCCCTGGACGTCCTGAAACCTTTTGATGCGGTCATCTGCATCGGAACCCGTGTGCCGGTGGCGTTTTTCGGGTATCCGGGACTGCCGAGCCTGTTTGTCAATGATAATCAAAAGCAACTGGTAATCGACCGGGTGGATGAGGGCGTCTTGGATACCTTATCAATGATTGCCCAGGCCGTGAATGCACCGGAAACGCCGGATTCGAATTTACTCTCTCCCTTGAAACGTCCGGAGATGCCGTCAGGCGCTTTGGATGGGACCAAAGCCGGTGCGATCCTTGCAGCCATGCAGCCGGAAAATGCCATTATTGTGGAAGAGGCCATCACCAACAGCCTGGCCTACCATGCCGTGATCAACGGGTGCCCGAAATTCACCCTGCTTGCCCTCACCGGCGGGTCCATCGGACAGGGGCCCGCCAGCGCGACAGGTGCTGCCATTGCCTGTCCGGACCGGCCGGTCATTGATTTTCAGGCGGACGGCAGCGCCATGTATACGATCCAGTCCCTGTGGACCCAGGCCAGGGAAAACTTGAATGTCACCACCTTGATTTGTTCCAACCGCAGCTACGATATTTTAAAAATGGAAATGGCCCGGTCCGGCAACCTGACGCCCGGCGTAAACGCCCGCCGCATGACCGATCTTTCCGGTATCGACTGGGTGCAACTCGGTGCCTCCCTGGGCGTGGCGTCTGTGTCGGTCAGCACCTGTGAAGGCATGGCCCGGGAGCTTTCAAAAGCGCTGACGGAGGCGGGACCCCATCTGATTGAGCTGGCCCTTTGATGATGCCGAAACCATCATTTTCGAAAAATTACCCTGAAAGTTTCTAACTTATCAGAATGTTGAGAAAAATAACTTGACATACCATGTATTGAACTTTATTAAATGGGATATTCAAAAGTTTAGGGTGTTATGGGAACTCAGTTTATGAAGCCGTCAGAAGTAGTGTGGCCCGATAACCTGCCCCCTTGCTTCACCAGGGGCAAATCCAGTTTGCGTTGAAATAACAAACAACAGGAGGAGTCGATGACAAAAACAGAATTAATCGAAGCAATGGCAAAAGATGCAGGAATCCCCAAAACAAAGGCGAGCGCGGCCCTGGATTCATTCATGGACGGGGTGACCCAGGCGCTGAAGAAAAAAGACGGCAAGGTGACCCTGGTGGGTTTCGGTTCATTTTCAGTGGTCAGAAGAAAAGCCAGAAAAGGACGCAATCCCCAGACCGGCGCCCCCATCAAAATCGGCGCCAAAAATGTGGTCAAGTTTACGGTCGGCAAGAAGTTAAAAGAATCCGTGTAACAATTATATTGTCCATAAGGCGGTTTATTGTTTTGATCACCAAAACAATAAACCGCTTTTTTTTATGCAGCCGGCTTCCGTTTTACTTTATTTTCCCTTCAAAGACCCCCAGCATGTCTTCATCTGAAAAGCATCGTTCCGTGATATCCGGATGGGTGGCGTCATCTTCCATGATCCGGCGGTCATAGGCGGGGGAAAGTACCTGATTGTAATATTCATGCTGAATCATCAGGTTCATGATCTGGGTGGTCCCGGTCCATATCATGCCGAGGCGCGTATCCCGGAGGGCCCTTTCAATGGGATAGACATCCGTGTACCCGATGCCCCCCATAATCTGCATGGAATTATTCACCACATCCCAGGCCGCTTCGGTGGCGAACCGTTTGGCCTCGCTCACCAGACGCCGGACCTGGGGGTAATTGTGATCCACGGCCTTTGCCGCCATATATGCCAATGCACGGGCAGCGTCCAGTTGGGTGATGGAATCCGCCACTTTAAAGCTGACCGCCTGATATTGCCGGATTTCCTTGCCGAATGCCCGACGCCGAGCGGAATACCGAACGGCCAGATCCAGCGCGCCCCAGGTGCCCAGGCAGCCCGCAGCGGAGGTCAGGCGTTCGGGTATCATCATCTGGTGAAAACACAGGGCGCCCCCGTGAAGTTCACCGATCAGGTTCTCTTTCGGCACTTTCACGTCCCGGAATACCAGACGGCCGGTGCCGCCGCCCCGGCATCCCATGAGCCCGTACATGTATTCGGTTTCCACCCCAGGGCCTTTTTCCACCAGGAGCAGGCTGAGGCGGTTGTATTTATGGGCGGTTTCATCAAAATTGGTGCGGCAGTAAACCAGAAAGAAGTCCGCGCCTTCCGCGCCCACCACAAACCGTTTCATGCCGTTTAATATAAAATGATCCCCATGCAGTTCCGCCCGGGTCATGGCCCCGAAAAAATCCGATCCTCCCCTGGGTTCGGTCAGGGCTTCGGCGGCCACGAGTTTGCCTTCAATATAAGGCTTTAAATATTTTTCCTTCTGGGCCTCGGTGCCGAAAACATTGATGGCCTCACCCACGATGGACGGCATGACAAACGCGCACCCGAGGGCCATGCCCAGGCATCCGATCTCTTCTGTGGCCGCCACCTCAGCCACCCAGCTCATCTCCCGTCCGCCGTATTTTTTGGGAAACCGGATTCCCCGTAAGTTTTTGGCAGCCAGGTTCTCGACGAATTCACGGGGGTAGATAATTTCATCCTTGTCCATTTTTCGCAAAAAATCCCCGGTGATTTCCTCCCGGACAAATTTGCGGGCTTCCTGTTTTAATGACTGTTCTTCAGGGGTTAACAAAAAATCATACATGCGCCTCTCCTTATGTTGGGACGGTGAAATAAAAATTCAGCGACGGACAGATTATTTTTTCATGGGATTGTAACCGAATCCGGCACTGTCGGCAATCAATATCATCCATCGTTTCATGACGGCTGACACCCGAAGATCGTCCGTCATTTTTTGTTTTCTTTATGGGCAAGAACTGGTAGGTTCCCGTTGATTACTATGGATTTTTCAACTCCGGCCCATTGACCCCGGCCGGGAAAAAATGGAGGCCGACCATGCCGGTTGTTTCACTGTTGCGTTGCGATACCTATGACAATGCCGACTTAAAAGAACGGATTTGCCGGAGCCTTGACCTGATCGGGTTTGATCCCAAACGATTCCGGAATGCACGCGTTGCGGTAAAACCCAATCTTCTCATGCCCGCCAGGGAAGAAAAGGCGATCATCACCCATGCCGAGTTCTTCAGGACCGTCGTCCAGGTCGTACGGGAAAACGGCGGCACCCCGGTCCTGGTGGAATCCCCGGCGGTTCATGCCCTGGAGCGGACCATCAGGAAAACCGGTTATGCCGAGGTGGTGGAAACCGAAAATATCGCCATCGCCGATCCTGCCCAAACCCGGACCCTCACTTTTGATGCGGCGAAAAAATTTAAGCATATCGATATCTCGGAAGCCTATTTTGACGCGGACATTATTTTGAACCTGCCGAAATTCAAAACCCACGGCATTACCTATGTCACGGGGGCGGTCAAACTGCTGTTCGGCGCCATTCCGGGTCTGGAAAAATCCAAAATGCATTTGCGCGCCCCCACCCATGAAGCATTTGCCGAATTTCTGCTTGATCTATACGGGGCCATGAATTACGGGTTTTCGCCCCCGAAACCCATGATTCACCTTATGGACGCCATTGCCGTTCAGGAAGGCGAAGGTCCCGGTCCTGCCGGAATCCCCCGGCGCCTCAATGCGGTGCTGGCCGGCGACAACGGCATTGCCGTGGATTATGTGGCCGCCATGGTTGCGGGTCTGGATGTGAACAAAGCCCTGACCATCGTCCATGGGTTTGCCAGAAATTACGGCGTATCGTCTCCAACGGAGATTCAGGTAAAAGGTGAAACCATCGACGCCATGCAGGTTAACAATTTTGTTCCGGCCACCGGCGGCTCAATATTTTCCAATATGTTCCGGTGGCCGTTCAACACGCCCTTTGTGAAAAATATCGTTCTTGACCGGCCATCACCCAGGGAAGACCGGTGCACGCTCTGTTATCAATGCCGGAAAATCTGCGCGTCCGGGGCCATCAGCGAATCGTCGGGCAAGAAAAAAATCCCGGTCTATGATTATAAAAAATGCATCCGGTGCTACTGCTGCCTGGAAATCTGCCCGGAAGCAGCCATTGAAAAGCAAAAAGGACTGTTTCAGCGGATGATGGGGGGATAATCCAACGCCAAATGATGCATCCGAAAGTATCCATCGCATATTTTATTACGTCCCACGGGTTCGGGCACGCGGCCCGGGCTTCGGCGGTCATGAACGCCATCGGCGCCCAATGGCCTTTTGTCCATTTTGAGATTTTTACGCAAACCCCCGAATGGTTTTTTAAAGATTCTCTTTGCGTTTCTTATGTCTACCATCCCGAAATGACGGATGTGGGACTTGTGCAAACCTCGCCGTTTTGTTTTGATGCAGGCAAAACCCTGGATGCCCTGGACGCGTTTCTGCCGTTTGATGAAACACGGGTGGCCTGTCTCGCGGATATCGTTAACCGGTCCGGATGCCAGTTGATAGTCTGCGATATCTCTCCGCTGGGCCTTGCGGTGGCAAGCAGAGCCGGTGTCTCTTCGGTTCTGGTGGAAAATTTCACCTGGGACTGGATTTATGCCTCCTACCTGCCCTCAAACAGACGTTTTGGCAAGCATATCAAGTATCTGGAAAATATTTTTGGCAGCGCCGATATCCGTGTGCAGGCGGCTCCCATATGCCTTCCCCAAAAATCGGCCCTGTGTATTCCCCCGGTATCGAGAAAACCGGTAGCCTCCCCTTCAGAGACCCGAAACCAACTGGGCATTCCGCCATCCGGTCCCCTGATTCTGATTACCCTGGGCGGCATTCCGGAAGCCCTTTCGTTTGCAGATGCCTTAAAAACCTACCGGAAACCGGTTTATTTTGTGGTGCCGGGCGCAGCACCGGATATGCCGGCAGCGAGTCGAAAGCAGGGCAATGTCGTTTTCCTCCCGCATCATTCCGGATTTTACCATCCGGACCTGATCGCAGCCGCAGATGCGGTTGTGGGAAAAGTGGGGTACAGCACCCTGGCGGAAGTCTATCACGCGGGCGTTCCCTTTGGCTACATCCCCCGGTCAGATTTCCGGGAGTCGGATATTTTCGAATCCTATATTCAAAAAAACATGAAGGGAATGCGATTTTCCGAACCGGATTTTTATTCGGGGGATTGGCTGTCACAGGTTCCCGACCTGCTGGCTCTGCCCAAAAGAACCATAAATGAACCCAACGGTTCTGACGTGGCTGCAGAATACATTTGCAACATGCTGATATGTCAAAAAGAACTGATCGAGGTGGTGGACGGGGGCGGGTGCGTGGTGGGGGCCGCGCCCAGGGATTGCGTACACGGTGATAACCGAATGCTTCACCGGGTGGTTCATGTGCTGGTTTTTGATGCCGGAAACCGGCTCCTGCTCCAAAAACGATCCCAAAATAAAAAGGTGGCGCCGGGACGGTGGGACACGTCCGTGGGGGGCCATGTGGATTGCGGGGAAGCTGTTGAAGCGGCCATGCTGCGGGAAATGGAAGAGGAATTGGGCATCCGTCCCGATATGCCCCGTTACGCATATCAGTATATTCATACAAATAATGTTGAATCGGAGCTCGTTTTTACTTATACCTGTCGCTGTGAAGGGCCGATTCGCTTTAATCATGAAGAAATCGACGCCGTCAAATTCTGGACAACAGCTGAAATTGAAACGGCCATGGGCCGGGGTGTGTTAAGCGATAATTTTGAAGACGAGTTTCAGCGATACCGGCGCTGGGCAAGCGTTACCTCAGGGAAAAACGGTGATTCGGGATGAGTGTGATGCGTTTTTCCCATCTCGGAAGTGCCGGAACTTTTGATGGCTGTCCGAATAATGGCGCGGTTCGATTAAACCCGATTGTTTGATTGACTGATCCGGTTAAAATTTATATTTATGGTGGAGTTTTAATATGTTGAATTTTCTGCCCGCACCGTTGCTGGGAACGGTGTCCTTTTTATTGTTTACAGTCCATACGATTGTTTTTTTCTCGTTCATGGTGCCGTTTATCCTGTTAAAAGTTTTAATTCCCAATACAGAGATCCGGCATCATCTGACCCGCGTCATCATGTTTCTCGGCACCGTCTGGATTGACGGCAACAGCCTCATCATGAGAATCACCCAAAAGATCAAGTGGGATGTGCAGGGCATTAAGGGTCTAAAAATCAATACTTCCTATCTGGTTGTCTGCAACCACAGATCCTGGACCGATATTTTTGTACTTCAGCATATTTTCAATCATAAAATTCCGTTCCTCAAATTTTTTTTAAAAAAAGAGCTGATGTGGGTTCCGATCATGGGTGTGGCATGGTGGGGCCTGGATTATCCGTTCATGAAACGGTATTCCCGTGCGTTTGTGGAAAAACATCCGGAACTTCGGGGCAAAGACATGGAAACCACACGGAAATACTGCCGGAAGTTTAAACGCTCCCATGTCACGGTGCTGAATTTCTTGGAAGGCACCCGGTTTAATTATCAAAAACATGAAGGTCAGAAATCGCCTTATCGGCATCTCCTCTTGCCCAAGGCCGGGGGCATCGCCATTGTTCTTTCCTCCATGGGGGAAATGTTGTCCAACATCATCGATGTTACCATCATTTATCCGGACAACGAGCCGCCCATGCCTTTTTGGGATTTTTTATGCGGCAGGATACCCACTATTGTCGTGCGGGTAAATGCGCTGCCGGTTCCCAAAGACTTCATCGGGAAGGATTATGAGCAGGACGAAGCGTTTCGGGAAAAATTTCAGCAATGGATCAATGGGTTATGGGAGAATAAGGACCGGCGGATTGAAAAAATCATGAAGCAACATAAGGCCGGGAAATAAAAACGGGGCTTTTTGGAAAAGCCCCTTCGATTAAAACAGTTGAATGCGATTATCCGTGCTCATGCAATAAGCCGGCCGTCAAATGATATCCATTGATACCCATAGAACGTTTGTTGCGGGATGTGGGGAAGATGCATACAAGGGGGGCGCGCAGGATATGGCCGGATATCCTGGGAGGGGCGGCCTGTCCTGGGAAAGGGATTTTTTTTGAAAAAAGTGATCGTTCATATTTGACGGCGGCTTTTGCATGAATGATAAAAGACTTCAGTTTCTCGTCTATGATGATGTATAAAGCAAAATAAATGCCAATAATATTTTTTTTGTGTCAGGTGAAATTGGGTCTTTGATACTCCGGGTTGATAAAAAACTTATGGGCTTGAGGATAATGGGTATCTGATTGAGAAGATTATATATTCCCGGTCGGCGAATTGCGGATGGACGGATAGCCAACCGGGTGACTGTTCAAAGAAAATAAAAAACGGCAGGAGATGTATATAAAATTATATATCGAACCGGGGGAGAGACGTATTATTTGGTATACGTAAGTGTGAAAAAAGATAACATTTGCGGAACGGAGAGCGGCCCTCTCCGTTTTTTTATTTTTTAATTCCGTACCGGGCGATGAGGCGGGAAAGGTAGGTTCGCTGGATGCCCATGATGGATGCTGCTTTGCTTTGGTTTCCGTCGGTGTGTTCCAGGTTCATCAGAATGAATCTTTTTTTGAAATCATCCACCGCGTCCTGCAGTGAAAGCCCGAATTCAACCGTGTTGAGTTTGGCCTGCGTACTCTGCATCGGCAGGTCCTCGGGCATGATCTGTTTGCCGTTTCCCATGACCACCGCCCGCTCAATGGCGTTTCTGAGCTCCCTGATATTGCCCGGCCAGTCATAGTTGATCATTGTCTTCATGGCCGTTGGTGAAATTTCAATATGATAATTCCCTTTTTCCTTTTCAAACATATCCACAAAATGCCGGACCAGCAGGGGGATGTCTTTTTTGCGGTTTCGGAGCGGCGGCATATGGAGTTCAACCACATTTAACCGATAGTAAAGATCTTCCCTGAAATTTCCGCGGGTGATTTCTTCGGTGATGTTCCGGTTGGTTGCCGCAATGATCCGGATGTCAACCGAAATGGGCGTATTGCCCCCCACGCGATAAAAAATGCCGTCCTGCAGCACGCGCAACACCTTGGCCTGCATGGAAGGGCTCATTTCACCGATTTCATCCAGAAACAACGTACTCTGGTCCGCCAGTTCCAGTTTTCCGATTTTCTGGGCGCTGGCGCCGGTAAACGATCCTTTTTCATGGCCGAACAGCTCATCTTCCAGCAATGTCTCAGGGACGGCCGCGCAATTTAACGTGATCATATAGCGGTCTTTCCGGGCGCTGGCCTGATGGATCAACCGGGCCAGGAGTTCTTTACCGGTCCCGCTTTCCCCCATAATCAGGGTGCTGGCCCTGGAGTCCGCAACCTTGAGGGCATCGGCCACGACTTCCTTGATGTCCTTGCTCTGGCCGATAATCTGGTGGGTCACTCCAAGGGCCTGCTTTAAGCCCTTATTCTCTCTTTCGGCGATCTGAAATTTTTTGGCGTTAACAATGGCCAGGGCGGCCACATCGGCAAAAACATTCAGCAGTTCCAGGTCGCTTTTCTGGAATGATTCCCCTTCCGCCTTGTTGATGAATTCAATGGCCCCGATCACCTCGTTGTTCGCCTTCATGGGAACGCATAGAATGGAACGGGTTTTAAATCCGATTTCATCAGAGATGTTCCGGTACCAGCGCTTATCCTGAGTGACATCTTCGATTAAAAGGGGTTCGCCGGTTTCCGCCACATGTCCGACAATCCCCTGACCCACATTGACCTCGAAATTTTTCATTTTATCTTTCTGGGTGCCGGTGGTCACCTTGAAATACAGCTTCTGGGTTTTCTGGTCGAGCAGGAGCAGGGAACTGGCTTTTGCCCGCATGATACGGGTGCCGGTCGCCAGAATGAGTTCAAGCAGGCGGTTCAGGTCATGAACGGAAGATACCCAGGTGGAGATATCTTTGAGCTGGTCAATTGCCGTGTCTTTATTTTCCCGATGTGATGCCATAATAATATCCCGGCAGTATGATATGATGCACTGTCGCCTGGTTACGCTGGATACCCGCGAAATAAGTCAGCGCCTGTGTTTGCGGAAAAAGGAATGCCGTATAAATAAACAATTTTTTTTAAAAAAACAATGAAAAGTCGAAAAACAATACTTCCGGTTACTCACACAGTGTGAAAATCCACCAGACGGCCCCACCGGATTCCTTGGGCCCGCAATTCCTGAAAGCGTTTAAATACAAAAATCCGCTGAATAAAGTTTTCCCTGAGAACCGGGTCATGGAGCCTGCCTTCTTCCTCCACCGGCAGGAGGGGAAAACGGTCCATGAACATGCGCGCCCAGATCCCTACCCCGGAATTGGAGGGAACGCCGTTGGCGTCATATACCTTCACCCGTTCCATGCCGCTGGACGGTGATTTGCTTTTGAAAATAAACCCGCATAAATTTTCATTCTGAAGCGCGTCAAGCCGCGCTTTGGCCCAGGTTTTCATCTGTTTGGTCATGTCGATGCCGGTTTTGACGGTCACCAACGAGGGATTTGCCGGATCACCCACAAGCCGCATGGCCTCCCTTGGGACCGGGAGGCCGCATTCCACTTCCGGGCATACCGGCACATAATCCACATATTGCCCAAGGGTTTGGGTCAAGAACGGATCATGGGTATGGCCGCCGTTATATCGAACATTCCGGCCCATGAGGCAGGCGCTGATGCCCAGCCTGATTTTTTCAACGGTTTTTTCTTCCGTGTTTGGGCTCATGGAAGCAAACTCCTGATGCTTTAATTACCGGATTCCAATATCGATTGTAATAAATTTCAAATTCCGGGCGTTTTTGCAACATCAGTGTAAAAGCCGGAGAAAGAAATATTGCCATATAAGATAACACCGTGCCATAAACAAAAAGAACAATCAATTGGCGTCCCTTGCCAAATCATGGATAACCACCTGAAATTAAAGGAACGGATATGGCTGCCAAAGAAAATTTTGAAAAACGGGTGTCGGAAAGCCGGTTTTTTAAAACCGCCAAAGCCAAAGCTGAAAAAATTATAAATAATCCTGAACAGTTAAATGATCTGTTGCGTGAAGCGGACAAAAAAGCCAAAATAAAAGGAAAGGGGCTGATGGGGGAAGCCAAGGATTTTCTGGCAACCGCCTTTCGATTGCTCCGGGCTTACGCCACCGGGCAATATCGCCAAATTCCCTGGAAATCCCTAATGGCGGTGACGGCTGCGGTGGTCTATTTTGTCATGCCGTTGGATCTCATACCGGACCTGATTTTAGGGATCGGCTTTTTCGATGATGCGGCCCTGATCGTGTGGACCTTTAAATCCATTCGGGCGGACATGGACCGGTTCGCCAGGTGGGAAGCCGAAAATAAACAATCAAAAATATGCAAGACGGATGAATGCGTGAGTGCGCAATCCGGCTGATGGAGAAATAGTTAATATGGATATGGCATTAAACGCAGTGGAACTTCGCATTCTGGGGGCGTTGATCGAAAAGCAGATGGCGACCCCGGATTATTATCCCATGACTTTAAACGCGCTGGTCAATGCGTGCAATCAGAAAAACAACCGGGAACCGGTGATGGACCTTGAGCCGGCGGAAGTCGAGCAGGCCCTGACCAGTTTGAGAAAACAGCACCTTGTCTGGCAGATCATGACCCATGGGAGCCGGGCTGCAAAATACGAGCATAATCTCGCGGAAATGGCCAGCATCTCGGAGCGGGAACAGGCAATTTTGTGCGAGTTGTTTTTACGTGGCCCCCAGACGGCCGGTGAGTTAAACACCCGGACCGCCCGCTTGATCGAAACCCACGGGCTCATCGCCATTGAGCAGATATTAAAAAAGCTGGCGGAACATCATAAAGGCCCGTTTGTGGAAATGCTGCCGCGCCGTCCGGGGCACAAGGAGAATCGTTACGTTCACCTGTTCTGCCCGAAGGAGCAATCGGAGGCCATGTACCCACCCACTGCCATGTATCAGCCGGTGACCTCATCCGCGTTTTCAGGCCGGGTGATGAAGGCGGAGGATGACCGTGTGGAAGCCCTGGAAAAAAAGGTCGGTGAACTGGAAGCCCAGCTCACCATGTTGCAGGAGGAATTTCTGGCGTTCAAAGGGCAGTTTGAGTAACCGGTAGTCGTCCTGCTTAATTTCTTGAAAAAGTCATGTCCACATCCTCACGGTGAGCGGGATCGATTTTCCAGAGTTCCCGTGCCATAAGCCGCATCATACCGGCAACGATGACATCGGGAAACTGTTCGATGCGGATATTAAACAGATTGACACTTTCATTATAGAGTTCCCGGCGGTCCGCGATCTGGTCTTCAAGCTGGGAAACACGGGCCTGGAGCTGCCGAAAGGCACGGTCGGCCTTGAGGTCCGGATAGTTTTCCACCACCGCAAACAGGGAGGCCAGTGCCGTTGTGATGGCGTTGCTGGCGGCCACCACTTCTTTTTCAGAACCCGCAGCCTCCATTTGAGACCGGGCCCGGGTCACGTTTTCCAGCACCGCCCGTTCATGATGCATATACCCTTCGCATACCTTGACAAGTTTCGGCAGCTCGTCATAGCGTTGTTTCAGAAGCACGTCGATATTGCTCCAGGCTTTACTGATATTGTGTTTCATGCTGATGAGTCCATTGTAAATAATGACGGCGAAAACGATCAGCACAACGATAACTCCCAAGAGCGACAGCAGAACAATGAGGGCCATGTCGGATTTCCTTTCATGAAGTCAGGGTGAAGGATTTATGATACGAAAAAATAGTTACCTGAACAGGCCGGCCAGAAAACGGATGCCCAGTCCCATGGTGATCATGGCGCCGGCAAGAAAAATACCGGTGCGGAACATCAATTGCCGGACCAGCCCCCTTTCCGAATCCGCCACAATAAAGGGCAGGAATCCGAAGCGAGGCTTTTCAATGACAACAGTTTCGCGGTTTGCCGAAGCATCGGCCAGGGATTCGGCAAAGACCTGGGTGGAGGCGTCATTTCGGGCTTCTTCCCATTCATTGCCGTCTATCTGTCCGTCCCCGTTGGCGTCATAAGCGTTCAGGACCTCTGGATTTTGTTTTAACAGCCGCAGTTTGTCAATAATTTTGGTCCGGGTGTCCTGACCGTGGCGTTCAATCTGCGCGGAACCGAGAACATATACCCGGACGCCCGGCGGTACGACGTCCTCCTCCACTTTTGTGTCCGGATCATATAATTGCATTGAAAGCGCGGGAATATAACTTCCGGAAAACGTCTGGGTGGTCAATGACAGATTAAAGACAGCGCCTGTGGGATTGACCAGAACCCGGCCGGTGTCGTCTTCAATATAAAAAGGGATTTTTCCGGATGACACGGACCGGGTCAGGGACCAGTTGGATCCCTCGCTGGTCTTTTTTAATTTATAGTACCTGCACTTATAAAACACGCAGGGCGTCTGGGTGGCGGATGTCCGTAAATCATAATATCGTCTGGTTTTACCGGATAATTCCACCATCCCCAGAGAAAGAGACCGGATTCGGGAAGTGGGCATGTTCTCCACCATCCGGCGGTAATAGAGCATCATAAGCGCATAGCAAAACATCAGAAACCCGGTAAAAACCGTCAATGCACCGGCAGCCACCTGCCAGAAGAAATGATGCTGCTGGACCGCCCTGATTCCGGACATAAACAGGGAAAAAGGCGTCGTGAGCACAATCAGACCCACAATGATTTCCGGCAGCGATGTCTGGAAAAAATTGACGATCTTTGAATCATTCATGTCCGGAGGAGGCATCAGCCCCTCCGTCAGACCCGGATTCCCATTTTTATCTTCAACGTCAATGGAGGGCGCCGATGGATCATTTTGATTGGAATCATCGCCCGGGGCCTGTTCCGGCGCATCCGGTTCCCCCGGAATCAGGTTGTTTCCCACTGCGGTGAGGATATAACGGGCGTACCTTCCCAGTTCCTGTTCGATGGCGGGTTTGCCGCTGTTCCAGTCGGGACTCGCCCCCGGCAAAAGGGACAGGCCGAAATTTTCATCCGTGACGCAGGACCGGGCAAGGGACATGGCCTGGTTGATCATGACCCGGAAATTGGTCCCTTTGGCGCAGGTCATTTCCTCGTTTAAACCCATAAATGAAAACGTATCGGCATCCACATACACGCCGGTCAATGGATCGCTGTTCAACGCATAAAAGACGGCTGCGGGTCTGGCGATGGAGATTCTCTTTAAGGCGTCTTCGAACTTCGGCCGAGCGGCCTTTCCGGTGTAGGCCATGGCGGTCATCACTTGCCGGGCGTTCTGCCCGGAAAGGTCGGCGAGGATGATCAGGAGGTCCGTCCGTGCGTCAATCCGCAGGAGCGTTTCTCCGTCGGTATCTTCAAAATCCATGGATGTGCCGGATAAATTTATTTTTTTCGCCGCCGCGGGCAACCGGGATTTTTTGATCTGGTCTTTCCCAATAACTGCGGTTGTCAGTCCTATGGTTTTCAGGTCGGCCGCGCAACGTTCCAATTCTTTAATGGATCTGTTGACGGTCAATACGCCGATGCCTGCGCCGATGAAGCGCATCTGCAATTCGCTTGGGTGAATGCCGGTGATGGCGGCCGCATCCGGCAATACATCCCTGACACTTTCCGGAAGGGAACGGCGCCGATGGAACAGAAGAAATCCTTTGGGGGCTTCCGGCTTGCCGGAATTCGGATCGTTTTTGGGAGGTACAGTCATTTTTATGAGAATCTGCCTGGTGAAGTTATTGTGAGCAATGGCCGGTGGTGTTCAATGAAAGCCCGTAAAAATTTATAGCACAAATTATTTTTTCGGAAAATTGAAATATTGAGGCTGGAAATTTAAACTTTACGTTGACGTTAACAAGAAATTTCTTTACTTTGAAAAAACGATTCGATAGAAATAAAAAAATCTGATTCATATTAAAAATCAGATTATAAAAAAATTTCACCGGTAATTATCGATTTATTAATGGATGAAAATATTTTATATTATTTGTATTTATACTGCTTCACGCCATTCTTTACTTTTTCTCCCTGTGAAGGGCGTCTTCACAATCCCTTACCGCCGCAAAGGAGGTCCCCGTGGACTTTGATCTGACCAAACAGCAGGAAATGATCCGCAAAGAAGTTCGAAAATTCGCTGAACGGGAAATCGCCCCGGTCGCCGCAGAACTTGATGAAACCGAAACATTTTCCAGTGAGCTGACCAAAAAAATGGGCGATATCGGGCTGTTCGGCATGTTTGTGTCGGAAGCATACGGTGGACAGCAACTGGATTATATCTCCTATATTATTGCAGTTGAAGAAGTCGCAAGGGTGGACGGGTCCCAGGCCGCAACCGTGGCGGCGGGCAATTCGCTGGGAATCGGTCCGATTTATTATTTCGGGTCGGAAGCCCAGAAAAAAAAATATCTCCCGAAACTCTGCGCGGGCGAGGGGCTTTGGGGGTTCGGGCTTACGGAACCCACGGCCGGGTCCGACGCCGGGGGCAGCAAAACCACGGCGGTGGCTGACGGCAACGAATGGGTGATCAACGGGTCCAAGATCTTCATCACCAATGCGGCCTGCGACCTGTCCCTCGGGGTTACGGTCCAGGCCGTGACCGGTAAAAAGCCCGATGGGAAGAATATTTACACCTGTTTTCTGGTGGAACACGGGACGCCCGGATTTAAAGCAATTCCCATGCATAAAAAAATGATGTGGCGGGCGTCCAACACGGCGGAGCTGTATTTTGACGATGTCCGGGTGCCCAAAGAAAACATGCTTGGAGAAGAGGGCAGCGGGTTCCATCAGATGCTTTCCACTTTGGACGGTGGCAGGCTCTCAATCGGCTCCATGGGGCTGGGCGGCGCACAGGGCGCATACGAGGCGGCCCTTCGATACGCCCGGCAGCGGGAGCAGTTCGGCAAGCCTATTTCCAAGTATCAGGCCATTGCCTTTAAACTCGCCGATGCCGCCATTGAACTGGAATGTGCCAGGAATCTGCTCTACAAAGCCTGCTGGTTAAAGGATCAGCACCGGCCCTATCAGAAAGAAGCGGCTATGGCCAAGGTCTATTGCTCGGAACTCATGGGCCGTGTGGCCGATAACGCGGTCCAGATTCACGGCGGGTACGGGCTCATGAAAGAATATGGTGTTGAGCGTTTCTTCCGGGACCAGAAATTACTGGATATCGGCGAGGGAACATCGGAAATTCAGCGGCTGGTGATCTCTCGATATATCGGGTGCTGATAAAAAATATCTCACCACAGAGGTCACCGAGAGCACAGAGAGATTGATAAAATCTTATCTCTGTGTGCTCTGTGATCTCGGTGGTAAAAATTATTATTTACCGAAAAGGAATCGATATGTCTGATAATGTATTACTAATTGATATCAAGGACCAGATCGCCACATTCACTTTAAACCGTCCGGAAATTATGAATTCGTTTAATTTCGCGCTGCTACGCGCTCTGCGTGTCGCAGTGGACGAGGTTCGGTTCAACCCGGAGGTGCGGGTGTTGATCATTACCGGGGCGGGTGAAAAAGCCTTTTGCGCGGGCGCGGATCTCAAGGAACGAATCACCCTTTCCCCTGCTGAAGTCAAACAATTCATCTATACGATCCGCACTCTGTTTACAGACATCGAGTCCCTTAGCAAGCCCGTGATTGCCGCGGTCAATGGCGTGGCTTTAGGCGGCGGCACCGAGCTGGCATTGAGCTGCGACATCCGGATCGCCGCGGACACCGCCAGTCTTGGTCTAACCGAGACCCGCCTGGCCATCATTCCGGGGGCCGGGGGCACCCAGCGTCTGCCGCGGCTGGTCGGCATCGGCAAGGCCAAGGAACTCATCCTGACCGGCCGCCGGGTGGACGCAAAGGAAGCCCTGTCAATCGGGCTGGTCAACAAAATCTGCGAACCCGCCCGGCTGATGGAAACCGCCCGGGAAATGGCCGCCATGATCTGCGAATGCGGCCCGATCGCCGTCGAACAGGCCAAATACGCCATCAACGCGGGCATGCAGACCGATATCCACACCGGTCTCGCCATTGAATCCAATGCCTACTGGATCACCATCCCCACCGAAGACCGGCTGGAAGGGCTGGCTGCGTTCCGGGAGAAACGAAAACCGGTTTATAAAGGAAAATAGCCGGAAGCCGGAAAAGAAGAGTTGGCTGATGATTTTTTACCTATAGCCTATAGCCTATAGCCTATAGCCTAATCCCCTATAAATAAGGAGCACCATGACCGATACAGGCAATACCAACCGAATGCATTGGGAGAATGAAGAAAAAAAACTGGATGAGCGGATCCACCAGGCCATGTGGCCGGGGGGAGACAAGGCGGTGGACAAGCTGCGGAAAGAGGGAAAACGGCCGGTCCGGGAGCTGATTCAGATGCTGATCGATCCCGACACCGCGTTTTTTGAACTCAGCCTGCTGGCCGGTTTCGGGGTCAATTATCCGGATGTCGCAGATGTGCCCTGCGGCGGCGTGGTGACGGGACTGGGCAAAATCGGCGGCAACTGGACCATGATTTTCGGAAATGACAGCCGGGTCAAGGCAGGCACGTATTTCCCCATCACCTTAAAAAAGCACATGCGGGCCCAGGCCATCGCAGCCCAGAACGGCCTTAACTGTGTGTATATCGCAGATTCCGGGGGTGCATTTCTGCCCATGCAGGCGGATGTATTTCCCGACGACCAGCATTTCGGGTCCATGTTTTACAATATGGCCCGCATGTCAGCGGCCGGACTCAAACAGATCACCTTAAGCACCGGCGGCAACACGGCCGGGGGCGCGTATATGGTGTTCATGGCCTGCCAGTCCGTGATGATTGATAAGCTGTCCTATTCCTTCCTGGGCGGGCCGCCGCTGGTAAAAATGGCCACGGGCGAGGTGATCTCAGCGGAAGACCTGGGCGGGGCACGGGTGCATACCCATATTTCTGGGGGCGCCGATCATTTTTGCGGGAATCAGGATGAGGCCATTGAGCGGGTCCGGGAAATCCTCTCCCTTGAGCCGCCCCAGAAATTTTATCTGCATCGGTATGAGGAACGTCCGCCCCTGGTGGACCCAATGAGCATTTATGATCTCCTGCCGGCTGTCACCAATCAGGCCATGGACGGCCGGGAGGTGTTGAAAACCATCGCCGACGACAGTTATTTTGCGGAATACAAACAACATTATGCGCCGGGCAGGGGAGACAATATCCTGGCCGGTAAAATCCGCATCAAGGGCATTCCCGTGGGCGTGATCGCATCCAACAAGATCGGGGTGATTTTTGAGGAAGCGGCCCGCAAGGCCGCCGAATGGATTGTCCGGTGCGCCAATGAAAAACTGCCGCTTCTCTTCCTTCAGGGATCGCCGGGTTACATGGTGGGCTCGGAATCGGAACACAACGGCATCGGCAAATACGGGTCGGACATGGTGCGGTCGGTGTCCTGCGCCCAGGTGCCCAAAATTCAGATGGTCATCGGGCCGGATAACGGGGCCGCCAACTACGGCATGTGCGGCCGGGCCTACCGCCCGAATTTTCTCTTCACCACCATGCGGGGCCGGACGTCCGTCATGAGCGGCCGCAGCGCCGGCGGGGTGCTGCTGTCTATTGAGGAACGCAAGCGGGCCGTGACCGGAAATCCCATGACAGACGAGGAAAAACAGGCGTTTTTCCAGCAGATGGCAGACAAATATGACGGTGAGGCCCACCCGTTTTTTTGCGGCGCCCGTATTTTGAACGACCGGGTCTTGAAATTTTCGGAAATCCGGGACTGGCTGGCCATGGCCTTTGAAGTCAGTCTGCTCACACCCATTGAAGAAACAAAATTTGGCAACGTCCGATTTTAAGGGGGGATTTATGTCAGAATTCAAATATCCAAAAAAAGTGATCATCGGCGACATCACCGTCCGGGACGGTTTTCAACATGAAGAGAAATTTGTTCCCACCGAAGCCAAATTATGGGTGCTGGAGGAATTGATTCTGTGCGGGTTTAAACGCATTGAGGTGACCAATTTCGGCAATCCCGCCGGCATGCCACAGTTTAAGGACGCGGATGAACTCTATAAACGCCTGTTCGCCAGCCGGAAAGTCAAACACCTGCTTCCCGATGTGGAGACCACGTCCATCACCATCCGAGAAAAGGCGGTAGACCGGGCCATTGCAGCCAAAAAAGACGGCCACGGGCCGGACCGGATTCTGTTTATGGTGTCCACCAGCGAATCCCATCACAAGAAAAATTCCGGGCTTTCCCTGGAAGAATACTGGCGCATGTGCGAGGCCCAGATTCCCAAGGCCCATGATGCGGGCATCAAGGTATGCGGCACCGTGAGCACCATCTGGGGATGCCCCATCGAAGGACCGACAAAACTTGAAAAAGCCGTGGAATTCACAAAACGGTGGCTTTCCATCGGCGCGGATGACATCGAACACGCGGACCATGACGGGTCCGCGCCCCCCAACCGGGTCTATGAGTACTTTTCCATGATTCTGGACGCCATTCCGGATCCGTCCAAACACATCGCCCATTTTCACGTTACCCGTGGCTGGGGGCAGGCCAATATTCTGGCCGCGCTTCTGGCCGGGATTACCCATTTTGAATCCTCTCTGGGCGGCGGCGGCGGGCAGCCCGCCAATTTTGTGGACGGCTCACCCGTGGCTGGCACCGGTTCGTATTATTACGAAGACCCCACCATTACCGGCTTGGTCTGCTCCGAGGACACGGCGGTGATGATGGATGAAATGGGCATTGATACCGGGCTGGATGTGGACCGGGTGCTTGCCGCCGGTCGGATGGTGGAAAAAATTCTGGGCCGCCGCCTGCGTTCGGAATGCGCCCACTCAGGCCGGATTCCCAAATCCCTGACCGGGCGCTGATGGAATACCCATAGTTGACCTGTCCGGATTTGGGTATTATTGTAAGATCAACATAAGTATTCAGAAGTTAGAATTCAGGAGTCAGAATGAAGGAATGAATCATTTTTTTATTCTGTCTCCTGGATACCTGAATACTTACAAACCAGCCTTGCTGGTTTTGTAAAAGGTCGATTTTCTCCTTTTTTCGTCGTTCCGGCGAAGGCCGGAATCCAGTATACTCAGTATGTTCTGGATGCCGGATCGAGTCCGGCATGACGGATTACAGACTTTTTACGATGGCATCAGCCTTCAATCGTTGTTTCGACCACTAAAACATCATAGCTGACGGAGCCTTTATGTCCAAAATACTTTGGCGGCCCTCGCCTGAAAGAATCAACCAGTCCAATATGCACCGGTTTATCGGGATAGTGAACACGCGCCACGGGCTTGCACTGGCCGATTATGACCAGCTCTACCATTGGTCCGTCGAAAACATCGCCGATTTCTGGTCCGCCATGTGGGAGTTTGCGGATATCAGAAGCTCCAAGCCCTTTGATCGGGTGGCGGACGATCTTTCGAAAATGCCGGGAACCAAATGGTTTACAGGTGCGCGGCTCAATTTTGCGGAAAACCTCCTGCGGTATAGGGATGACCGGACTGCCATCGTTTTCAAGGGTGAAACCAGGAAAGCGGTGCGGCTGACCTATGCGGAACTTTATGACGCCGTGGCAAGGATGGCCGCATCACTCAAAGCGATGGGCGTGACCGTCGGTGACCGGGTGGCGGGATTCATGCCCAACATGCCTCAGGCCACCATCGCCATGCTCGCGGCCACCAGCCTTGGGGCGACCTGGTCGTCGTGTTCGCCGGATTTCGGCATCAAGGGCGTCATGGACCGGTTCGGACAGATTGCGCCCAAAGTCCTGTTCACCGCCGACGGCTACCTGTTTAAAGGCAAAGCCCTGGACAGCCTGGAGCGGGTCAGCCGGATTGTCGCTCAGATTCCGTCCATTGAGCGGGTAGTGGTGGTTCCGTATACTGAAGGCAACCCCGACATCTCCGGCATCAAAAACGCCGTATTGTTTGATGATTTCAAGTCGGCGGCATCGGGTTTGACCATCGATTTCGTCCAGCTCCCGGCGGACCATCCCCTGTATATCATGTATTCGTCCGGAACCACCGGCCTGCCGAAATGCATGGTCCAGAGCAGCGCCGGCATTCTCATCAACCACATGAAGGAACTCCTGCTCCATACGGACCTGAAGCGGGAGGATGTGATTTTTTACTACACCACCTGCGGGTGGATGATGTGGAACTGGCTCTCCTCGGCCCTGTCCGTGGGAGCGACCCTGGTGCTCTATGACGAGAATCCCTTCCATCCGGACGAGGGCGCGCTCTGGCGGATGGCTGAAGATGAAAAAATTACGGTGTTCGGCACCAGCGCGGGCTACCTGTCCGCCCTCCGGAACACGGGCCTGCGTCCCCGGGACCATTACGATCTTTCCGCCCTGCGCGCCATTCTCTCCACCGGATCGCCGCTTTCCGAAGAAGGGTTCGAATACGTCTACGACGCCATCAAGCCGGACCTGCAACTGGCTTCCATTTCCGGAGGCACGGACTTAAACGGCTGTTTCGCCCTGGGAAATCCCATGGGGCCGGTCTATATGGGCGAACTCCAGTGCCGGGGGCTCGGCATGAAGGTGGAGGCGTTTGATGAAAACGGCCGCCCGGTGGTGGGCCGTCAGGGTGAACTGGTGTGCACGGCCCCGTTTCCGTCCATGCCCATCCATTTCTGGGATGATCCGGATGGCCGCAAATACGCGAGCGCTTATTTCGACGTGTATCCCAATGTCTGGCGGCACGGGGATTATATCGAAATCAACGACCACGGGGGCATCAAAATTTTTGGCCGGTCGGACACCACCTTAAACCCCGGCGGGGTTCGGATCGGCACCGCTGAAATCTACCGTCAGATCGACCAGATGGAGGAAATTGAAGACTGCCTTGTTATCGGTCAGAACTGGAAAAACGACGTGAGGGTGGTCCTGTTCGTCAAAACTGCTCCCGGCATTGAGCTTGCAGACACCTTAAAAGATAAGATCCGGGCACTTATCCGGGCCAATGCCTCCCCCCGCCATGTGCCGGCCAAGATCATCGCAACGCCGGATATCCCGTATACTCTCAACATGAAAAAAGTGGAGCTGGCGGTCAAGAAAATGGTGGAGGGAAAACCCGTTGACAACCGGGACGCCTTGAAAAATCCGGAATCTTTGGATTTTTATGCTAATCTGCCGGAACTTCAGGAAGATTGATAATGTATTCAGAATCCAGAAGCCAGGAGTCAGAATGAAGGAATGAATCATTTTTTATTCCGTCTCCTGACTCCTGAATTCTGAATACCTGCCTATTTACGCCAAAAGGAGAAAAAAGCCGTTGAACAGTCAGAAGCCCCCCCAGACTCCCAAAGACCTCGACCACCCGGAACTCGCCCGGTATATTGTCAACCTGACCCAGCGCATCATCGTTCATTACGCCTTATGGTTTACCGAGGTCCGGCACCAGATGGGCATGGAAAAGGCCTTGGAAGTCTTGCAGGAGGCCACCGAAAAGGGACTCAAAATCCAGATGGACCGGCTCGCTAAAACTTTAGGCTTTGAGATGAAGGACGGGGTCCCGGCCCCCATGTTGGATCTCCCTCGCGAAAAACTGCTGGCCCTGAAGGACAGCGTGTCCGCCAACTGGTTGGTTAATGACGGGGTGTGGTTTCAGGCGGTGGAATTTTCCCACGGCATGAATGACGCCAAACGATGCAATGATTCGGCCTGGGCCCAGTTTTCCCCCTTTGAAGCGTGGACCATCAAAAAATTTTTGGGACTGCCCGAACGTCCGGGCCTCGACGGCCTCAAAAAAGCCTTGGGTTTTCGCGTATATGCCAACATCAATGTTCAGTCGGTTGCGGATGACGGACCGGACAGTTTCATTTTTCAGATGAACGACTGCCGGGTCCAGTCCGCCCGGAAACGCAAAGGCATGGATGACTATCCCTGCAAATCCGCCGGGCTTGTGGAATACACCTATTTCGCCCGGTCTATCGATGACCGCATCCATACCGAATGCGTCGGCTGCCCGCCGGACAGCCATCCGGATGACTGGTTCTGCGCGTGGCGGTTTTTCATTGAAGCATCAAAGGACGGAAAGGAGAGCCCATCATGAAGACAATCAGATATACCTGGTGGAAAGATGGCGATTTTTATCTGGGTTATTTGAATGATTATCCCGATTATCAAACCCAGGGTCTTTCAAAGGAAGAGCTGATGGAGAACCTGGCGGACATCCTTAGGGATATTGAATCCAATGAAATCCCATATATCCGGAAAGAGGAAGAACTGGTGCTGGCCTCATGAAGCGGCGGGAGTTGATTAAACGTATCGAGGACATGGGGTGTGTTTTGGTCAGGCAGGGCGGCGCGCATGATTGGTATACCAACCCCGCAACAAAACAATCTCAGCCGGTTTCTCGCCATATCGAGATAAATGAAAACCTGGCAAAATCCATAATTAAAAAATTAAGCGGCATTTGATTTCCCATCTGGTGAGGAAACAGCATGAAGTTCAACGAAACCCTGTTTGAAATAAAAGACCGCATCGCCACCCTGACCCTGAACCGCCCGGAAACCCGGAACACCATTTCAAACATTGATATCATTGAGGAAATTGAAACCGCCTGCCGCATGGTCAATGACGGCATGGGCGTCAATGTCCTCATCATCACCGCCAAAGACCCCGCGTTTTCCGCGGGCGGCAATATTAAGGACATGGCGGGCCGCAAGGGCATGTTCGGCGGATTACCCGCCCAGATCATGGAAAATTACCGGAAAAACATTCAGCGCATTCCCCTGGCGGTTCATGAAGTCGCCGTGCCCACCATCGCGGCGGTGAACGGCCCGGCCATCGGTGCGGGGTGTGATTTGGCCCTCATGTGCGATATGCGCATCGCCTCTGAACGGGCCGCGTTCGGCGAAACCTTTCTGACCGTGGGCCTGATTCCCGGAGATGGGGGCGCATATTTTCTGCCAAAAGTGGTGGGTATGGCCCGGGCCTGCGAGATGACGTTTACCGGAGAAGTGGTCGGCGCGGAAAAAGCCGCAGCCATCGGCCTGGTGAACGAAGTGGTTCCCCACGAACAGTTGATGGAAAAAGCCCTTGAGCTGGCGGAAAAAATCGCGGCCAAACCACCCCAGGCCCTGCGCATGGCAAAACGCCTGCTGTATGCGGGTCAGACCATGAGCTTACGCCGGCTTCTGGACGCATCCGCAGCAAATCAGGCCCTGTGCCACGCAAGCCGCGACCACATGGAAGCCCTGTCCGCCATATTTGAGAAGCGGAACCCGTGTTTACGGGAGAATAGGGGGGAGGGCAAAATTGGCGGCCGTCAGATCGTAGGGGGATTAGCGAAGCGTAATCCACCAAAAAATTCTGCCGTACCTCCTTAAACACCCCTCTTGTTATTGATTTTCACTGGAATGGGGGCGGCTGAGCGGGATGTCCGGAAAGCCGGCAAGGAGAATCATGTCATGTTGATGATTTGCGTAGGCCTCAAAAATAAATTCGTTCCAGTAATGCCGGTTCAGACCATATTTCATGAGTGTTTCATATGCCCGCACCGCATCTTTAATGCCTGTTTTTGCAATGGTTCTCTCAAAAAATAAACGCCACTTTTCTTCCGTGGCGTTTTCCAACCACCTGCCCTGCATTTCCATAAGTACATAGGGCGTTGTAAAAACGACCGAATATCCGGCATTTAAATCCGGGAAAGGTTCCGGCAGAACCCGCACAAACCAAACCTGATCCGGCTTCCCGATATAACCGCTTGGCACAACGGCCCTTATCTCTTCCCCGGTGACCAGTTCCTCAAGTATAATGTATTTTCCGGAAACACCCCTGTGGACATAAACCCCCATTCTCGATTTTTGCATGCATTCAAATACCTGAATCAATTCCGGTTCAACGTCCAGAAAGTTACATAAATCAATAGCGACGGTTCCAAACGTTTCTTTTTGGAGTCCATGGCAAAGATCAAAAAATCCCCAGCATGAGAAGTAGGATTTTGTTAGCGGACTCATGGGCGGGCCTGAAGGCATATACAAATCATCCGCTTTTTCATAGGCGTCGGCCAGCTTCGACAGTTCATGCAACTCGTTTATTTGTTCAACGATGATTGAAATCTGGTTTTGCGCATAGATATAAATCGCGTGAAGCGGATCATGTTTTTCCATTTTTTTTATAGATATCAAACTTTTATTCAATTCTTCCGCATACCTGCCAGCTTCTTTTATTTCCGCAAAATCAACCACTTTCTGGTTTTTGGCTTTTTTGAGACCGGCAAGCACCTTTTTGGATAACGGTCCCTGATTGTTTTTCCTGCCAATGGTTTGTATCATTAAAGATATCCTTCTTAAATTACAGCGCTTTCTGTGTATATTTCGCCATTGTCCGGTCTCCGGCGCACTTCATGTACGCGATAAATCGGATTATAACTTACTGATATTGAAATAGGCGTGCTCACCCCTTTGATCCACCGCCTGACGCGCATCAGGTGTTTTTCCGCCGCAATCAATGGACTGAGATCCTGATTCATGGATTGTGCAAGTATTTCCCGGACCCGCTGTTTGACTTCTTCCACCTTCAAATGATTTTCAATGCAATCCAGCGCCAGGGCGAGTTTTTCTTCATTGTTTTCCAGCCGGGTCAATGCGATTTTACAACTGTATTTCATCTCATTGGTTGAAATTCCCCCGGCGGTCAGAAATCCTTCCTGGGCATATGTTTGCACCATGTTCGTCAGGGTGGAACGTGACACGCAGAGTTCCGGATGGTTGCACAATTTGCTGTAACTGACGGATTTATGACCATTCATTGACCCGGCAAGCCGGATGTCATTGTTAAAGAACCGGGCGAGAACGTATTCCCCGATTTCCAGCGATCCGCGGTAGACATGGGCGGCAACCCGTTCATTGATAAAAGCCACGGCTTCGTCGATCTGAGCGTCATCCATTACAACTTCGGGCATCACAACATCCGAGAGCAGTGTTTCTGTCATGGGCTTATCCTTATTATACTTAAATGTTAAATGAAATTTCCCTTAAACTTTTGTGAACTCCCATCAATTATGTGTTTAAATGGAGATATGCTTGTGAAAGCCTGATTTCAAAGGAATTGACAAAAGAATACCTCCCTGTGCGCATCCGCGCAATTTTAAGCAACGCTGGTTGGTTACAGCGAAGTTGTTTTTG
>JBAQUK010000199.1:0-18751 GCA_049297455.1 Desulfosalsimonadaceae bacterium
CAATATCTTAAACGGCATACCAGAAAAATCAAGCCAGGATTCTGAAAAGTCAACGCCCATAAATCCAATGAAAGGGGAACCCGATGAAGGCTTCAACGATGAAACGTTTTTGAATCCAAATGAGGACATTTCCGGAGCGATTTTTGAATCTCATGGAACTGACAAGGTGTTCTCAAAACGAAGTGATTTCGTTTTGAGAACACCTGATGAAGATAATCATATCGATGAGTTAAACATTCCACCAGAAATATCAGGTCTTGACTGTGAATTGACATCACCCATAAATTCAACGGAACGGCAACTTGACACACCTTCTGCAACCGACAAAGTGTTTCCAAAACGAAGTAATTTCGTTTTGGAAACACTTGATGAAAATTATCATATCAATGAGTTAGATATACAGACCAAAAAATCAGCCCCTAATTGCGAAATAATTCATTGCCGAAATTCAATACAAACAAGTCTTCCTCCTTCTAATAGCGATCCCTACAAGAATACCGACCACACCCAAAAAACAACACGATACCCTTCTTATCTTGATCAGATTGATTTCTATCGGGAACTTCCGGTACAGAGCCAGCATGCGATCCGGGCGATGGAACTGGCCAAAAAGTACAAAATGGATATCATCGACATGGTCAAGGAGATTGATGAACCAGTCATTTGGATTAAAAAAATTTTGGTGGCCGCCATGGCGCTTTCTTTAATGCGTGGTGATAAATTAGATGATGCTTCCAGCGTAGAAACTTTGATTGGGATCAGCTTTGATATCGCCAGGTGTATACAAAGCGCTTTGCCGTTTCAGACGATGCTTTGTCCCATTTCCCCAGACATGGAACAATGGGCTAAAGACAATCTTTCACCAAAAGATCTGGATTTGATTTTGAGCCTTGTTGAGGTCAATAAAAACGACCTCCCTCACCTCCTGAAAGGCGAGACTCCCCCAAAAAAGACAAACTGTTTTAAAGCGTTGCCGGACTGTTATAAGGATCAGCTTCAAACAAGCATCGCCGTACTCCGGGAACTTCGCGACCATGCCAAGAATAAAAGGTTTAACGGCGACTCCGCCAAACAACTTCTGTCTCATTTGAACAAAAACGTGATGGTGATTAACGAGATAGTTGATGGGTTGCGTGAGGGGAAATTATTGTGATCGTGCCGTGAACCATGTGGATATAAACACATTAAGGAGCAGGATTGAAATGGATTATACACTACAATTCAATGGTTTTGTAAAATCGACTGTACGGAAGAATATGGCGGCTTTGCCGGATTTAACTCAAAAGGAAATTGAAACGGAATGCTGGGCAGCTTTGGCAGTAGCTATTCATCGATGGGACGGCTCCAAGGGGAAACTCAGTTCATGGGTTTACGCAGCCGTGACCGGTCGCATGAAGGATCTGCGAAAACGGCCGGCAATCCGACAAGAAATCAGCCAGGAGTATTCGGAATTTTCGGCAATGGATAACGATGCGGAAATAATGGATCAGGCAAACGATGATGATCTTCCATATCTTGATTTTATTGTATTTTAGCCTGTAGGTATCTGACAGATACCTCCTCGATGTATAGCCTTGTATTGTACCCAAAAAGTGAAATTCTTTTTGGGTACATATCAGGCTAAGAATAAATCAGGCTTTTGAATCTCAATCACCTCCCCCTTCAGTTCCCGCTGCAGCGCCTTGGTAATCTCCGGATCGATCAAGGCGCTGCTTTCCAGCCAGGTTTTTTTTCCTCGTATTCTTTTTACTGCCCTGATTTTCGCCCATGGCAATTTTTCTTTAAGGAGCATCGCCGGAAGGTTTTTGCTTCCCCGCGATAAATAGACCGTGACACCCGATTTTTCTTTCATGATTTTGGACACGTAAAACCAAAACAGGGCGCCCTTCTGGTACAAGGACGTTTCTTTCAGCACCCATTCTGGTTTTAACATGATGCCCTGGACATTATCCCCAAGACGGATTTCCGCTTTAACAGGATTAACCGTATGAATAACGCCTTCAACTGCATGGTGAACTTTGCGTTTCCATTTTTCATATAAATAAACCGTTTCCATCTGCTCCAGATTCCGCCTAAACAATTGCCGGCAACGCTTAATGATATTTTTATCGAGTTTTTCAAATATGACTTCGTCAACTCTCAAACCGGCATAAACCATATTTGAGGCGGATTTGTCAGTTTTGTCGGTTTCAATGTTAAACGGAACCTGAAAAAACGGGGTCACCATTTTATCTTCAATATCCACCTGACATTCCCGAACCTTAAAATATTCACAGAATGCCTGTTCAAGAGCCAGTTCCAGGGCAAACGCCACCCGGTCTCGCGGCAGGCTGGTCTTTGATCCTATGGCCGCGATCAGTTCATGTATTTCCTTCTGCTTTTCTTTTTCCTCAATCATTTATATTTGACCCGTGCCGAAAAAAATCGCTCTCACTCTATAATTATATATAGGGAGTTCATCAAATCTGCTTCCAAGGATTTGTGACGACAGACAGGATAAAACCTTAAAAACAGGGGTTTCGCACAGGATTTCAATATAAATTTCTCAAAAAAGGAGGATTCAAATGACAGACAATAATCAAGACGCTGGTCCATCACGGTGGGAACTTCTCGCCCGGGAAAGAAACGCACGGGTGGTTCTTTGCCACACGCCTGACACCTATACATTAACCGAGCTAACCCGATCCGCCGACAGAGCCATGAGGGTGCTGCGGGACAGAACGTTTACCACCCTGTCCATTGAAGAAGTGAGCCCTCTTTTCCAAGAGTATAATGACACCATCATCCGGTTCCACAAAATCATCAAAAAAATATGCAAGACAGTTGATATCAATTACAAACCGCCGCGAACAATCGCAAAAATGGTTCAATATCAGCAAAACGGCGATACGGATGATTCTGCGATGGTTGAAGATGAAGAAGAACCGAGAAGAGAATCAAAAGAACAAAAAGGATCTGCTCCGCATTCATAGCAGGCTTAATACACTTTTTTTACCATAGTACAATTGTACTGTGAGTCGCCCATTTCAATATAAATGGGACAACGGACCCGACCAGAAAACCCTGGCGTAGCCCGATAAAAGATAGGTTGAGCGGAAAAGCCATCATTGACTTCGTCTTTGATGCGCCGCCTTTGGGTTTTTCTCGTTTTTGAAAATAGTTTTCAAAAAACAGGCGGCCGCTGCTTCCGGTGAAGGAACGATTTAAAAAAAATAACAGGTGAAGTGTATCCTTTATCATAAAGGATGGGTTTCGCCGATGTGGATATATGGTTCCCGGCTTATTGTCGGAGTGCCCCAGGAAATCAGTTCAGACTGGATAGTTGCCGGTCTTAACTCTTTTGCGGAGCATCCTGGCATATAGGTTCGGGATTTTTTATTTAAAAAACAAAAAAAGGAGAAAAAGAGATGTTGAACAAGACCATGTTAATCGGAAGATTAGGCCGCGACCCGGAGACAAGATATACAAAAGGCGGGCAGGCAATCACAAGTTTTTCAATCGCCACCACTTTGGCATGGAAAGACAAGACCAGCGGTGAAAAAAAGGAAACAACGGAATGGCATCGGATCGTGGCATTTAACAAGCTGGCTGAAATTTGCAGCCAGTATCTGTCCAAAGGAAGGCTCGTCTATATCGAGGGACGGCTGCATACCCGCTCCTGGGAACAGGACGGCATCACCCGCTATATTACGGAAATTCTGGCGTCCGATATGCACACTTTCGGAACAAAAGAATCAAATGAGAATGGCGAGGCAGATCATCATGAGGAGAGCAGCCCCCCGCCACCTTCATTTCCGAAGGATGACGATATTCCTTTTTGAGCGCTTTGCATCCTCGACCTGAATGCCGGGGTTTTAGCACCCAATAACAATTCCATAAACCAAGGGAGTTTGTCGCGTTTCGCGTGAACTCCTTTTTTTATGCCCAATGAGAAGAGGGAACATTGCGTTTTACGCTTTGCTCCCTTTTTTAATGCCTAAAAACAAGGAAGAAGAATCATGAAGAAAACAAAGATGATCAAGCTCATGAAACTGATCAATGGATCTTGGCAGGTGGTTGATTACGGTGTGCCTTCAAAAGCAGCTATATATGCCGCTTCAGGGTATCTGATTCAACAGGAAACGAAAATAAGGGAGAAATAACATGGATTTTATTGAACTGCTGCGGCAGGGGTTGATGAAACTTAACGACAACAGCGATCTTGGGAATCGAAGCACCTATGTGGGGTCCAGCGATGTGGCCGGATGTCCCAGGAAAGCGGTGCTGTCAAAAACAGAACCGCCCGATCACGAACTGGCCACCTTGATAAGGTTTTCAAGGGGTCACCTGGCAGAACAGCTTATTTTATCAGCAATCAAGGACACTTCCTATAAGTATGAATATCAGAAAGAAGTGAGTCACAGGGAAAGACCATTTAAAGCGCATATTGATTTCGTCTTTAACGGAAAAAGGGTTTTGATGGTCCTGGAGGTGAAGACGGTTTCGGCAATACCGAAAACTCCCTATGAGTCCTGGATTCAACAGATTCATTTTCAAATGGGGTTGCTGCAGGAAAAAAACCCTGGAAAACAAATCAGGGGATGTGTGCTTGCCATTGATTTAAATGCCGGGGAAATTGCGCTCTTTAATGGTTTTGAATTCAATTCCATGTTGTATGAGGGCCTGCTGCAAAAAGCCTCCCACATTTGGCAATGCGTTCAGTACACTGAAATAAAACCCCAAACCCAAACAAGTCCGCTTTGCGCCTGGTGCCAACACCGGCCGGAATGCCCTGCCTATGACAACAGCATGATTATTCCCGAACTGCCGATTGAGGACGAACTGACCCAATACCTTGGTTTAAAAGCGACCAAAAAGAATTCAGAAACGGAATTGGCGAAGCTGACAAATTTTTTAAGATTCGCTATAGCCAATGCCAACCCCGATGGAATGGCAATCAAGGTCGGCCCGAATGTTGTTCGGACCAATGAAAGAAACTGGATTGTCGTCGAATAATTCATTTTAACCAGTCTCCTATTCCCTTCTGGCATCAGCATTTTCCGTGATTCGAGTAATTATTTCTGCGGGATAACTGTTTGTCTGGCGGGGGAATCGAGAAAAAAGGAGCAGATATGCCAGTAACTATTGAAAAAGAAATTAAAAAATCCGGTCAGATAATCAAGAAAATATATGAAACGGTTGCTGAACGGGTGCAGAAATTCAGGGATGCGTGTCCGATTTCCGAAGGATGGGCGTTAACAACACAGATCAATTTTCCAGATAAGAACATGGTGCTTGCCATCGCCCAGATGGTTAACCCGAATGGCTCAACTGTCGCAACAGGGACCGCTGAAGAGGTGCGCAATGCCAATTATATCAACAAAACATCTGCTGTTGAGAACGCCGAAACCTCGGCGATTGGCCGGTGTCTTTTTGCGGCCGGGTTTGGCGGCGGAGAATTTTGTTCAGCCGACGAGCTTTTAACCGCTTTAAAACGCCAGGAACAGATCAAAGGAGAGGAACTCAAAGCCATAGAATCAGGCTCCACAGGCGATCCCCCGAAATCCGATGCGCCAAAATCAACGTCTCAACCTCCGGAATCCAAACCGGCTGAGATTCTCGGACCGCGTTTAAAAGGTGTTACCTATCGCCGTCAAGGAAACCTCATTATAGCCGAGGGCAATACATTCCCGGTAAAAGGCGTACTGGATACAGCGGGATTTAAATGGAATCCTGGTATTAAAGCAATGGCAAAGGAGGTGCGGCATGAATCCTGATGCACAAAAAGCAACCCACGAAATTTTTGGGGAAGTGATTTACGCCTATACCCGGAAACAAGCCATTGAAGATGGATACCAGGTTTTATTGACCGGAGAGTATGCGAAACTCGCCCTTAGAGCTGGCTGGAAATACCCGGTCTATCTGACAAGCGGCATATGGGATTTGGTAGAAAAAGCTGTTGCATCCGAAAACCACTGCAATGATTTGACCGGTGTATTGTGGGATATCCTTTCAATGGCGAGGTTTGGCCTGGATATTGCCCAGGATAGTCAGATATTTACGGTCATTATCACTGGATGCGGCAGGAAGCGTCAACACCAGTTTTATCTCCAGATCGGCCCGACAGACATGGATGATCCGACACCGGCAATTACCATTATGCTGCCGGAGGATCGATAAGCAACGTTTAAGCATCATAGATACAGCAAACAGGGAGTATTAAGCGATTTCGCTTTACTCCCTTTTTTTATGAAAGGAGCTTTTTATGAAAGCAAACGAGTTAAAAGAGATCTGCGAAAACCATGTGGCGGATTTAATCACTGCAATCGCAGAAACAAAAAACGAACAACGATTTCTGGATTACCTGGATTTCTGCTCCAGGTTTCATCGGTATTCTTTCAGAAACAGGATTCTGATCTGGTGTTACAAATCCGATGCCACATTAGTTGCCGGATTTAGAGCATGGCAAAAGATGGGACGCCAGGTCAAAAAAGGGGCATCCGGGATTCCGATATTTGCTCCGATGGCGATCAAAAAACAGACGGAACTTGATGAAGAAACTGAAGATGGCCTGGATGACAAGAATTTTTTAAGGTTCAAGGTCGTCTATGTGTTTGATGTTTCCCAAACAGAAGGTAAACCCTTGCCGGACGTGGACACACTCGCTGTCTGTGGCGAAACCCGGTTGCTGGGGGGATTGGAAAATTTTACCAAAGCCCAGGGGATTAAGCTTACCTATATTTCGGATAAGTCCCTGGACTTTTTAAACGCTGCCGGGGTTTCCGCCAGAGGACGGATTCAGATCAAGTCATCATTAAATGAAAGCCAACGTTTTTACGTTTTATCACATGAACTGGCTCATGAACTTCTTCATGACCTTCAGGCACGAAGAACTTTGTCCACCAAGGTAAAGGAACTTGAGGCGGATGCAACGGCGTATGTGGTTTCCAGGCATTTCGGTATAGAAACCCAATCGTCTGTTTATCTTGCCTTATACCGGGTTGAAGAGGTGGACGTGAAAGAGTCTCTGGACCGGATTGTTTCCACCGCGTCAAAGATTATCTGCGGCGTTCATGAAATGGATAAAGCGCCTTCAATCAACAAAACCGTTAAAGAGGCGGCATAGGAGAAACCATAATGGAAAAAATATATTTAAACGATTTTCCCGGAACAAAATACCGGGTGAGTCTGATCAGAGAAAGCAATGATTCTTCAGAATGGATGCCTTTATCCAATCCAAAGGACGTTTTTGAGTATATCAAACCCCTTCAGGAAAAGGACAGGGAATATTTTGTCGCGATTTTTTTAAATACGAAAAATGTCCCTCTGGGCGTCAACCTTGTGAGCATCGGGGATCTGACCCGCTCGATTGTAAGCCCCAGAGAAAGTTTTAAAGCAGCCATATTAGCCTCAGCCAGTTCCCTCGTGTTCGCACATAATCATCCCTCGGGAAACCCAACGCCCAGCGACTGCGATATCCAGATCACCAAAAGGTTAAAGGATGCCGGAGAACTGCTTGGAATACCGGTTCATGATCACATTATTGTGGGCAATGATTGTTATTACAGTTTTAAAGAATCAGGGCACATATAGGAGGACAGACATGGCAAGATTGGAATCACAGGTAAAGATGGGTTTCTACCCTACCCCGGTAGAGGTCGCTAAGCACATCGGGAAAATGTTAAAAATTCCCGACGATGCCCGGCTGCTGGATACCTGCTGCGGCGAAGGGGAAGCGCTAAGTATTCTGGCCGGTCAATCCGCCGCCGAAACTTACGGCGTGGAGCTTCACAGGCCCAGAATGACTCTGGCCAAAACCAGATTGAACTATGTCCTCTGGGCGGACGCGCTTTATGATTGCGTCTGTTCAAAGGAAGCGTTCTCACTGTTGTGGCTGAACCCGCCATATGACACAGGGGATTTTGAAGCAGATCAGAAAAAAGAGCGGCTGGAGGTGCAGTTTCTAAGGCGGCATTGGCCGTACCTTCAGGAAGGAGGGGTGATGGTGTATATAATTCCATGGTCATCCTTGCCGGCTGCCGTTCCCTTTCTGGTAAAAAATGCTCGCAACCTGACGATTTTAAAATTCCCGGACGATTTGTTTTGGGATTTTAACCAGATCGTTTTGATCTGCGTCAAGGCAAGACCCAGAAAAACTGAAATTGAACATAACCATTCCTTGCTGAACTCGGCAACGGCGGCATTTGTTAAAGGAGATTTGGATCAGGTGTTTTCCACCGATATGACGCCTGAAATCTCCTATGACGTTCCGGCATCCAGCGATCTGGAAGGCTTCATCTTCCGGTCGGTCCGGCTTGATCCTGAGCAGGCACTTGAAAAGCTCAAAAGTTCGCCTGTTTGGGATAAAGCGCATCGGCAGATGTTCCCATCAACGCTTGCCAAAAGCATCCGGCCTTTGACCTCCCTTCGGGAAGGCCATCTGGCGATGTTGCTGGCAAGCGGCATGATGAACGGTGAGGTCATGGGCCCTGACGGTCGCAGGCTGGTGGTCAAGGGATCGGTAACCAAAGGGGTCATCAACTCCACGGAAGAAACCGACACGGCAACCCGGTATATCCGCACGGATTGCTATGCAATCACTGTCCGGGCCTTATGTTTTGCCCCGGTGGAAATTATTACTATCCGATAAGAGGAGATGGAATAGATATGAAACGTTATAAAATAGCAGCAAGGTTTATCTTCGACGGTTTTTTTGTCGTCAATGCGGAAACCGTTTCAAATGCGAGGCAGAAGGTTTGCGATAGCTGCGGGTTGGTGCTTGGCGGAGGAATCCATACGACATTGCCGGATGGAGAAATTCATTGGGAGTTTCCTGTTCACCCTGAAATGTCGATTCGTTATGCCAGGCATGTGTCTGTGATGCATCAAAACCGAAAGCCATACAGGAACAATAAGTTAAAAAATAATATGGGAGAAAAAAATCATGGAAAATTTTCATGAAGTGTTTCTGGCCGGCGCAACCTGCTACGCGGATGCCGCCATTGTAGATGATGCCTGTCTGTACATGGTTTCGCTGTATGGCAGACCGGGTACGGTCAAAGCCATCGGAGCAGGAATCTTGAGCGGACGGTCTGTGGTGATAGGCGATATTCATGTGTCCCGGCCTGTGCATACCAACTTGCGCGCCATAACCCAGAACATCGAAAACGGTCTTTGCCACAAGGTCATTTTCAGCCCGAATCATTTTACCGGGCCAGATACGCGAATCCTGGTGGGTGAGGACAAAAAATCCGCCTTCAACCTGTTAAACACCGTGGTATCAACACCGCTGAAGGAAGAATGGGCGGATTTTCTATGGGAACGGGTTTTTGTTCCCAAACGCCTGATCGGATTCGGCCAGATGGAGGGAAAGGATTTGAACGAAGTTTATCTTGTCAGTGTGGGGAAAACCACAGATGAGGTGGATGCGCTGGTTTTAGAGGAGATCAAGGCTGGTATATTGAATTAGGCTCAAACAGTCATAGTTATTAATCCCGGCAAGGGGACAGATATTCATTTGTCCCCTTTGCCGGGACTCTTGTTTTCTGTTCTCTTGTCATTTTAACCAATGGAGGACAGAGATGGAGATTGCATTACGAGACTTTCTGGCTGACTACGGTCAGTCATTAAAACAAAAGGTAATCGAGGCGTTCAAGCCGCTTTTTAACCCTTCTGATAAAGATGCATGGAATAATGAAGCAGAATTAAAACTTTCCCAGTTGAAACGAAAATTGTTTCCGGCCCAGACAAACGCGGTGCTTGCCCTGGCAAAAGGATTTTTTGTCGGTAAAAAACGCGGATTGATCCTGGTGGCCGAAATGGGGTCTGGGAAAACCACCATGGCGATTGCCGTTGCCCACCTGATGAATAAGCGCAACTACAGGGTCATTGTCATGTGCCCGCCACACCTGGTCCGTAAATGGATGAGGGAAATTGAAATTGTCCTGCCCAAATCCAAGGTGGTCAATCTTAACGGCAAAGGGTTGGAGGATATAGAATCGCTCAGACGGGCCGGAAAGCCCACCTGCCCCGAATTTTATGTCATCGGCAGGGAAAGGGCCAAAGGTCATTACAGTTGGAAAACTTCCGTTTTTGGGCAAAAACACTTGAATAGAATTCTTTGCCCCAAATGCGGAAAAGAGCTGGATGATGTTTTGAAATCCAAGAGACCCCGGTGTCCCGGCTGCAATGAACCGCTTTACATGGCCGACAAAGACGGCTTCAGACGTTTTGCCAAGGCGGAGTATATTAAAAAATATCTTCGCGGCAAAATCGATTTGTTCGTGGCAGACGAAATCCACGAATGCAAAAGCGGCGTCACGGCTCAGGGGCAGGCATTTGCCGATATCGCATGTGTCAGCAAAAAGACGCTGGCGTTAACTGGAACATTGATGGGGGGCTATGCCGCAAATCTTTTTTATCTTCTGTGGCGGCTGATGCCTCGGGAGATCAAGGCGAAAAAGATGGATTTCCGATCGCCCATGGGTTTTGCCGAGCAATACGGGATCATTCAACGGACATTCACAGAGACCAAAGGCGATGAATATACGGCCGCATCCATTGGCAGAAGCAGGGGAACCCGGACCACTGTGACGGAAAAACCCGGTGTTTCTCCCCTGGTGCTGACTGATTTTCTGCTTGAGCATACGGTTTTTCTGCGGCTGCCGGATGTGTCCAATAGCCTTCCGCCGTTTAATGAACGGATTGTGGAGGTCGCAATGACGCCGGAGCAGGAAACCGCTTACAAGGACTTTGAAATGACACTTTCTTCTGAAGTCAAGAGAGCGCTGGCCAGGCAGGACCGATCCCTTCTTGGGGCATTGGTCAACTCTTTGCTGGCATATCCGGATGGCGCAAGAAAAGGCGAGATTGTGCTTCACCCGCGCACCCAGCGGCTCGTTGCAGAAGGTCCAATGGTGATGGAGCACATCCTTCCAAAAGAAGATGAACTATTAAATATCATTGCATCTGAATTATCTGAAGGAAGGAAATGCCTGATTTGCCTTGAGCATACGGGAACAAGGGATTTAATCCCGGATCTTCAGGAAAGGATTATGGAGAAAGGGTTCAACCCCCTTATCTTGCGAAGCGATACGGTATCCACTGAAAAACGGGAGGAATGGGTCAAGTCAAAACTTGAATCGGGTGAGTATAACGTGATGATCACCAACCCGAATCTGATTAAAACAGGGCTTGATCTGTTGGAGTTTCCGACCATCATCTTTTTCCAGACCGGATATAGCATCTTCACCCTCCGGCAGGCCAGCCGCCGATCCTGGCGGATCGGTCAGGATCAACCCGTAAGGGTTTTTTACCTGTTTTACGCCAAAACCATGCAGTCGGTGGCATTATCTCTGATTGCCACCAAAATGGAAACGGCACTGGCAATTGAGGGTGACTTGTCGGACCGAGGTCTTACGGCTTTGGCTGAAGGCGCTAATTCCATGCTGATTGAAATGGCCCGGGTTCTCACAGGTGAACAAGCGGTTGCCGACGTATCGGATACTTGGAAGCGATATAAAAAGAAGGAACTCGTCTCGGATTCATTTTTAGGGGATGATGTTATCGAAGCGGAGGTCTCTACCACCACGTTCACCAACTCCGATCATTCCACCAATATCACTTATGACAAGATCGTCCGCGGGAAGGTATTCCCCCGGAAGGGTTATGCCGTGGCGATTGTGGATAAACACAAGTTTTTCTTCAAGGCCGGCAGGATTTCTTTTAACGGCAAACCTTGCGGAAATTATGACAAGAAAGGGATGGGAACCATCAACAACAAAACCATCCAGATCATGAAGGCCGAGCAATCGGAATCGGATTGCTATGTTCTCGTAGAGATACGGTAAATCGCTTTTTACAATTTGTAATTTTTCCAAAAAAAGCCTGGGGGGTTCTCCGGGCTTTTTTTTTGCCCTATTCTGCCCGCACCATATCTTGTGTATCCTTGAAACAAGAAAAAAGGCGTAAAGTTATTGCAGATCATCACCGATAATGGACTTGTGGCTACCGGTACTTAAGCTTGTCGATAATTGAAAACCGAGTGTAGCCTGGACAATGGTGCTGAAATTGAGAGCTGCCAGACTATAACCGATTCTGGCAAGCAGTGTGCAAAATATAATCAGTGCTGCGATATCATATTTGATGTTAAGGTGGCTTCTATTTAAAATTAGGCAGCCCATTCTCATAGCACTTCACCGGCATTTCATTAAACATGGCGGCAAGGCATTTATTACAGTTAATGCACGAGGCTTCCGTGGATTTTTTTTCTTTAAACCGCCGGACGAGAAACGGTTCCCGAATCAGGGGGCGGGACATGGAAATCAGGTCAGCATGTCCCTGACTGACGATGTCTTCCATCTGGGATAATTTGCGCATCCCTCCGACCAGGATCAGTTTCATGTCTCCTGCACTGGGCCTTATGGTTTTTGCCGCATCCAGGTTATAGGCATGAAAAAAGGTGTTTCCTTTCTTCTGCAGGCTCATCTTTATCTTCGCCACCGGGCGCATCCACTTAGGAAGGCCGGCCGCCAGTTCCGGCACAGGAATGTCACCCCTCATGGTATGAAACGAATAGTAAGTGCCGCAGCTGATTTCAACAGCCCCCGCCCCGGCCTCATTCAACCATCCGGCATATGTTGCAGCAAGCTCCGGTGTGATGCCTTTATTAAACGGCGTAAAATCGTTGGCGTTCATTTTCACAAACACGGGTTTGTCTTCCGGCAACCTCTCTTTTACACGTGAAACAATGTCGCCGAGGAACCGGAAACGGTTTTCATCCGATCCGCCCCATTTGTCCCTCCGCCTGTTAAAAAACGGAGACAAAAACTCACTGATAAGATACCCGTGGGCGGCATGTATCTCCACTGCGTCCGCCCCTGCTTCCGTTGCCCGACCAGCGGCACTCGCAAAAGCGCATATGGTTGTTTCGATCATTTCTTCCGTCATCTGCTGCGGCTTATTCATGGACACCGGATCTATGCCTTGACCGGATGGGGCCAGAGGAGCGGTCCCGATTATTTTTTTGGGGGTCTGGCGCCCGCCATGGGCAAGTTGGAACGCCACCTTCCCGCCGTTTTCATGGATAGTGTCTGCCAGTTGTTTAAGGCCGGGAATCATGCCATCCCTGTGGATGCCCATCTGAGCATGATGGGCGTTTCCCAAGGGATGCACATACATATGCCCCGGAATGATTAGCCCGACCTCCCCTTTTGCAATGTTTTTATACCGTTTTAGAATGGCATCCGTAACCTGCCCGTCATCTGACGCCATGACTTCATGGGTGGCGGCATGAACAAACCGGTTTTTAATTTCCATTTTCCCGATACTTACAGATTCAAACATGACAGACATGACGGATCTCCTGAAATTAAAATGCAAAGGATGATTTTCTGATGCAGATTATATCATAGGCACGATGAAAACATAGCTGGGGTTTTGTCCCGCCACTGATAGACTTTATCTATACTCTATTTTTCCTTAAAAACAAAGCGATTGGATTGTGAAAAGCCGAGGACTATCGAATGCAAGGTGCGGAGTTTATGAGAGGCAGCAATGTTGTCGGTGATGGCAAAGAAGTCCTCGGGACAGAAGGCCAAGGGTCAGCCGCGCTGTAAAACGTCGCTTACACCCTTTTGTTGGCCATCCGCTTTGAACCCTTCGTGGAAAGCGACATTGCCCTGTGGAGTATGTCCGTCGAAAGACAGAGCGAAGAAAACCTCCTGTGGCACTCCCTCATGCACAAATCCAGACATGTTCTTGAATCCGAATTTCCTATAGTAATCCGGATGTCCCACGAGGCAACATCCTTGAGCATTCATATCTTTCAAACGTGATAACCCTTCTTTTATGAGTGCTTTGCCGATACCCTTCCGCTGGTGCTCCAGTAAAACGGAAACAGGTCCAAGTCCATACCAGTTCGGTGTGCCGTCTGAAATGGTCACGGGAGAAAAAGCAATATGCCCTATCACTCGGCCATCCATTTCTGCGACCAGCGATATCGTAAGAGATTTGGCGGCACGTAGCGCCTCGATGATGAAATGCTCCGTGTGGTTGCTGATCTCCAAGGTCTTGAACGCTACGATAGTCACCTCAGTTATCGTGCAAACATCATCATGCGTCTCGTTCCTAATAACAACCTTTGGATTCATTGTCTCATATTCCTCTTCTTGGATGCCCATCTTTTATCATCCCCAGATAGCCGGATGCCGGTCCTTCCAGGGCCGTGCCTGCTCGATCTGGCCGGCAAGCCTGAAAAGCGTCGTCTCGTCACCGTATTTCCCGCCAAAGAGCACTCCGAGGGGCAGTCCTTCGGCAGTCCAATGGAGAGGCAGCGATATGGCGGGCTGGCCGGAAATGTTATAATAGGGATTGATATGCGCGAAAGTGGCAATCTTTCGATCCAGCAGGGAAGCAGACGGATTTTGAAAATCAATGGTCCCGACTTTTAAGGGCGGGCATCCGAGGGCCGGCGTAAGCAATATATCATAATTCTCGAAAAAGGCAGCAACCTGCCGGGATAGACTTTGCAGCGTGGCAACTGCCATCAGATATTGGGCAGCAGTAATTTTCCTTCCCATCTCGTAAAAATTTAATGTCAAACTCTCCACAGTATCCAGGGTTGGCTGCACGCCGGTGATCTGTTTTAACGCCTCGATTATAGAGGCAAGCCCGGCGGCGTAAACTGTAATGAAAGCAAATGAAACCTGATCATAATTAAGTGTCGGCGTGGCTTCCGTCACTTCATGGCCAAGCTCAGAGCAAAGCTTGGCCGCCTCGGCAACGGCTTTGACAGCTTCTTCGTGGAGAGACTGGCCCTGGGGGCTTTGTGCCGAAAAGGCAATCTTCAGACGCCCCGGATCAGTCTTGACCTCCTGGAGGTATGGGTTTTTCTTGGGTGGCGCGGAATATGGATCGCCTGGCACATACCCCTCGGTGGCGTCGAGCGCCGCAGCGCTGTCTCGCACACTTCGAGTTAAAACATGCTCATTGACCAACCCGCCCATTACATCCCCGAGATTTGGGGCAAGTGAAATTCGACCACGTGTTGGTTTAAGGCCGACTATACCGCAGCAGGCTGACGGGATTCGAATCGAGCCTCCGCCGTCGTTGCCATGAGCAAGCGGAACGATGCCGGCAGCCACAGCCGCAGCCGACCCACCACTCGACCCTCCGGCGGTAAAATCAGTGTTCCATGGATTTCGGCATGGCCCGTAAAGCTGAGGCTCGGTAATGGGTGGAAGGCCAAATTCCGGTGCGTTTGTCTTGGCAAATGGTATGAGTCCCGCACGCTTGTATCGGGCAACCAATTCGGAATCGACAGGGGAAGGAAAAGAGGGAAAGTAGCGGCTGGCAAAACGCGTGGGCACGCCCTGGCACTCACCCAATATATCTTTCAGGAGAAACGGCACACCTTCAAATGGGCCACTGCCCGGTTTCCTGCAGGCAGTTTCGCGTGCCTGTTCGTAAAATTTGAAAACGATTGCGTTAATCTTGCTGTTATGCTTTTCCGTCCGAGCTATTGCCTCGTCCATAAGCTCAGAAGCAGTCACTTCACCTTTGCGAACGAGCTCACCCAAACCAAGACCGTCATATTGAGCGTATTCCAGAAAAGCCATGATGATCCTCCTGTCCTTTTGCAAGTGGTTTCAAAACCTCATCTCAGAGGCATTGTGCAAATTTAAAAACAAGGCCACAATACTGTCGCGGATGGCAGGATATCTTGCCTTATAATTCTATATCATCCGGCTCTTTTTTTTGTTGCATCAGTTCCATAGAAAAAAACTCAACATTTCTGCCTTTTTCGGAATCAGGTGGGAATAATTCCTTTAATCGGGATAAGGCGTCAAAACCGTCTGGTTCGGTCGAATAATAAAACTCTTGGACCATTTCGCTGAAATTCATGATGTCCGATTCTTTCTGGCAAGCCGATGAAAAACGGGTAACCAACTCGCCTAAAATATTGCTGAATTCGTGAAAATAAGCCAAATCAGTTAAAAGATCCATGCTGGTTGGAGATTGATCGAGGCCAAATAACAAAAGGGATTTAAGGTGAATGCTTGCCTTTTTGAAATATTTTCTAATCAGGGGGAAATTAGGATCTTCTGATTCCCGTTCCTCCAGATATGCAATTAATGCCTTTTGAGACAGTTCAATTTCTCCTTTAAAATATGCTATGAGGTATTCTTGGCGTTTATTTTCCGTTGCCGAATTGTCTTCTTCAATTTGCTCGTTGTCTTCTTCCTCATGATATTTAAAACCGATTTCTTCCAATCTCTGGATATATTTATCCGGGTGCTTGCGGAAAACTTCATTGACCGCATCAACAACCATTTCATTTTTTAATTTCTGGTAATCGCCCAGTGGATTATTTTTTTTCATCTGAATAATAAACATTTATCAAAAATCTGAATAGATACCGGTATCAACCTTAGACCCGCACTTTTTGCATTGATAAATAATACGCGGATAACCTGAAATAATTTTCATTTGATCACCGCAGGATTCACAACTGGCTTTTTTGTTGATCATAAATAATACAATCGGTATTGATCCAATTAATAAGGCAACAAAAGGAAGGAGTTCATTCACAGGGATAAAATGGAGCCAGGCAAGTCCGAATAAAATTATAAGCGACCCCAACCAGGATACTGTAGCTATTCGCCTTAACTTTTTTGTGTATTCAATAGCATTCATCCTTTGAACTTTATACAATATTCCCCTGATTTCATCAAGCTATGTTTAAACGAGTAAAGACTGTCAGATCCAGTGTGAGGAATTTCAAAGGCGCTGCAATACTGTCGCGGATGGCAAGCTTTGTTGAATGCGGCGATGAGCGGCGCTGAATCGTCCGCTCCATTGGCTGGATAGAGGCATACAATTTATTCAGCAATTTGGACCTGCTCTTCAGAAAGAAGTTTTCGTTCAATCAGCTCGCGTTTTGCGCCCTGAGGATCAGGCGTAAACAGTAAAATCCTCAGATTCTCTTCGGCACGAGAAAAACAGACGTAGGCTAATTTTTGACTCCGTTCCTGTTGCCCCACCGTAGGCTCACCAGATATGTTTGGAGTTAGCAATTTTGTGAAGCTATAGTTGGTCCAGGCAGCCTCGGCATCGTCAAAGACTACGAGGACGTTGGGGTACTGTTCACCCTTTACCCCATGCTGCGTGCTATACGCGGTGTTTTTTTGAATGAAGTCACAGTACGCTTTTAATTCAGCCGTACCCATCCAAAGGAACTCATCACAAAGCCAATCGCCCTTCTCCTCACCATGGATATCAGCGTCATACTCTTCAGCTCGTGGATCTCTGGCTAAATGCTCAAGCAACCGATCAGGAAGCCGAACCAATGCATTTTCAAGGCAGTAATTCAAAACGTCTCTTGCAGTTCCAGAATCCCATCGCTCGGTAAGCCCAGACAGAAGTGTGTTTGAAAGTTTCACCATTTCACGAAGTGATCGCCCACTGTTTTTACCATGCACATCAAACGCAGGGCTGTTATTTCGCAGCAAGTCAATTACTGCCCGGCTATTCTCACGCTTATTCGCCGACACAAGAGGACAAATCGTGTTAAGGAAAGGTCTTAGTAGGAAGTGCTCACCAGTCTCATAATCATCCTGAGCGCGGGACGAGGCGTACTTGCCAGTGAACAGTTTGTTCAACTCAAAAAAACCGAGCCTCCTCGCGATCATCTGGCGGACCAGGAAGAGCTTGATAACATCACCCCGATCATTCCAACCCCAGTTGTTCAGCTCCTTATCGAGCCGTTGGAGCGCACGCTCGACCTGCTCTTCAGAATATCGCTTTCTCGGTGCTTCTGGATCTTCGGCTTTAACTAAAGTGAGTAGAACGCTTCCATGCTTCCCTTTGTTGTTGCCAGCCGCTACCTGTTTCACATCGCCCCGAAACGAGTTCAAAAACGTAATGACACTTTCAGAACATCGAAAATTTTCAGTCTTGGTAATCTTCTTTCCGTGTGGGGGTGGCTCGAAATTACCTGCTCTATTTTCATAGATTTGCTGCCACGGATCACCAAAGTACCCGATTACAGGTAATCCATCCACGCCTCCAACGAGGTTTAAGCCTGCCATGATATTTAGAAACGTGTCCTGCGCTTCATCTATAAAAATGAATGGATAGCGGAAACCCAATGCTTTCCGAAACACCGTTTTTGATTCGAGCAGATAGCCGGCCACCTCAATAACATCGTCGTGGCTAAGAAGGCCGTGAGAATACTCACTGAAAGCGGAATCGTCGTATTTGAATGCAGGCACGTGATCAAGTTTCGTTAATTCCTCATATAGATATGCAATTCGTGCACGTGCTTTGACTGCTTCCTTGCTTTTTCCTCCATTATCCTTCTCACGCGCATTCTCAACCAGTTGTGGTATTCGATGTTCCCTAATCCCTTCTTTAATGTCGCGAGAGAACCTTTTGATCTCACCCCAGAGAAAGCTGTGGAGAGTAGATACCAGATAGAGATCATCGTGTCCCAACCGGGACGTAATCACTTCGACTGCTCGGTTAGTGTATGTAATGCAAGCAACACGCTGTGAATTTTTGCGCAAGTCCGCTGCGTATTCGTTCCTTATGTTCTCAAGTGCAGTAATAAGGGATGTTGTCTTCCCTGAACCAGCGCCAGCGATCATTGCTGTTGATTTCCAAAAAAAATGTAACTGATTTTTCTGATTATTTTGACTGTGACAGTTATTTTCCGGATTATTTAAACTGGATTCGCTGCGCTCAATCATTTTATTGGGTTTTTTAAGGCATA
>JBAQUK010000200.1:0-11158 GCA_049297455.1 Desulfosalsimonadaceae bacterium
TGTACGTAATATATTTATACGAACACGATAAAAATGAAGAAAAGTTGTAAGTGTTTTCAAATGCTTAGTTACAATAACGTTGTGTTTTTTGGCTTAAAGTGTGCGCTTTATCCGACTTTTAGGATAAATTCACCTCATTTTTTTGGTTAATTAAAAACGGTAAAGAAAAGATAGCGTTTGAAAAGATAAAAATCAAATAAATAATAGTTGAATCGGAAACTTGCGATATTTAAATAATTATCGTTTTAACATTTTAGGGAATAAAAAAAGCCGGATTCACTTAAGAATCCAGCTTCCTCTATAATTAATGTGTGTTGTGAGGCGGATTACTGCCCTTTACCGATTAACCTGCTCCGCCGCATTGACGCCGCCGCCCGTCCATCAGCCGCATATATGGCATTGTGAAAATCCAGTCGGCATTTGTCAGAACAAAATTCTTTTGTTTTCCGAATAGGCGAAAACCATTTCCGGCAATCCGCGGCCCGGCATTTCCTTAACCGCTGAAAATCATTGCCGCGCCCGGTCAAAAACGTGTGCAAATAGTCAAATTCAAGGTATTGCTCAATAGTGAAAACGTCATCTGGTCTGACTGCCAGGGGTTCAATATCAAATAACCTTTTGCCCCGCCGGTATGTAATGCGGGTGCGCTCCGCAATAAAGTTCAGGTAGTCGATATTCGGCCCATTTTCGGTGGTAAAGGCCAAGGTAGCAGCCCATTCCTTTTGAAGCTCTGACAGCCATTTGAAGGCGTCCTGATAGCGGTCGTCACCCGGTAATATACCATTACCCACTGCCGCCGATTCCATCGCAAATTGATCATCATCCTCAAAAAAGAAACAGTTCTTCTTATACTGAGGATGTTCAATAAAAAAACTGGTTTCATATCCGCGCTTTTGTCCGGCAACCGAAAAATAATAATTATGTTTTTTGAACAATGCCAGCAGCGTTTCACAATCCCAGGTCTTGACGTTCAGAAAATCCAAAAACAACTTCATTGGTTGGCCCTCGCTTCATCCATTGCAATAACGTCCGCGCCCGTATTGGTGATGATACCCGCCGATTGCTCCGCAGCGGCCTTGACGATTTCCGGCTTTAAGTGTGCATACTTCATGGTGGTATTAAAATTCTTGTGGGTCAGTAATTTCATTACAACATTCAGGGAAACGCCATTTGACACCAATTGACTTGCAAAGTTATGACGCAGGTCATGGAAACGAAAACCTTCCAGCCCCGCCGCCTTACGCAGTGTTTGCCATTTGGTCGTTATGAGGTATGGCTTATTTTTCGATCTGCCAGGGAAAACTGGATCTGATTCTAATTGTGCCATCATGGCCCGCCGTCTTATAATCTGCATGGCCTCGTCACTGATAGGGATGGAAACAGTTTTCCCACCTTTGGGATTCAATAGCTTAACCATACCGTTTTCAAAATCCACTTGCTCAAATTTCAGCTTTACAATTTCACCGCGCCGCAATCCGGTCAACATAGCCAGTTTAATAAAATCACGAGCATCCACGTCCGGCCATGAATCAAGAGTTTTAAGCAACCTTCCGGTTTGCTCTGATGTGAGAAACGCAACCTTTTGATTATCAATCTTTGGAAGGTCAACCCGGTTCATCGGTTTTTTGCCTGTATATACGCCCCACTTTTCCGCAACGTTGTAAAACCGCTTGATCAGCACCAGCACATTCTTAATCGTTTGTGGAGCGTATGCTTTCCCGTAGCGGTTTGTTCTTTTTTTTAAATCAGCTTTGAAGGCCTCAAGCTGAAACGGGGTTATTTCCGAAAGCCGCTTTTTGCCGAAAACTGGTTGAATTATCCGCCGATAAATGCTTTCATCATCTGCCCATGTCTTTTTGTTGTCTTTGGCGTATGGCAGGTATCTTTGAAAAAGATCATCCATTGTATTTTCTTTTTTGCGCTGGTAAATATCAAATTTCCCTCGCAGAATGTCTGAAGAAATGGTTGTTTCAATCTCTTTCGCTATTTCGAGAGAATGTGTCATCCGTGATACGCGGTTTCCTTTATAGGTCACTCTGACTCTGTATTGCCGCCCCTGTGTTGGAAACATGGCCCCACATTTTTGACATTTTTTCGCACTGGTAGGATTGTCTGTTTTGCATGGTGCCGGGCAGTAAAGATAAATCATTTTTTTAACATTCCTTTATTCATCATGGTTTGTAAAAAAAACAGCGGAAGTCTTTTCAAGTTAGGCCAAATACCTAATGCTTATTTTTCAATGGTTCAGGCCATAATTTTTACGTGTTTATTACGGAACTTTTTTTAAATATATATAGGCAAAAAAAAGCTAAACGATATCAAAATAAATATCGTAACCTATATGAAACGTCAAGAAAAAAATAAGATTTAAGAAATTAAGAAAAGGTAGGAAAAAGCCGTTTCCCGGATTATCATACCGGGGCGGTAGGGGTAGGGGCGAAGCATCCGCCTTTTGCATGACCCGCCATAACCGTATATTCAGGGGCGGATGCTTCGCCCTCACTTGCTAGATTTATAGCAAGTGAGGGCGCATTCATTTTATTTATGAACCCGACGCCTCCATTTCCGGGCCGGTTCCCGGAAGAACGGGGGGTTTGGTTAAAATCGCCACCAGCCGCGCTATCGCGTTCGTGATGACGGACATATCCTCCAGAATCCCGCCTGCGGCGTCCAGGAATTTTTCCTTATCCGCCGGGTCCAAGCCGCTGATGACGGCTTCGTTTGTCATCCCCGCCGGTGCGCGCACCCCCCGGATCCACCGCTGAACACAGGTCAGGTGCTTCCCCACCGCATCCGCCGGACTTGCGGGCGGCAAGGACTGAACGTTTATTTCGCCAATCCGCTGTCTCAGCTCCTCATAAATCAACCCCTCATCAATGCACGCCTGGGCCAGATCCAGCTTTTCCTGGTTGTTTTCCAGCCGGGTCAATAAAATCAGAAGGCTGTATTTGATGCGCTCTTCCGCAATACCGCCGGCGACCAGAAATCCGCTCTGCGCCCCTGTTTTCACCATGTTCATCAGTGCAGAACGGGACACGGCCAGATCCGGATGGCGGCATAGCTTATTATAACTCACCGGTTTTTTGCTGCTTCTGGACCCGGCAAGTCGGATATCGTTATTGAAGAATTTTTCCAGAACATATTTTCCAATTTCCAGATACCCTTGGTATACGTGGGCGGCGAACCGCTCGTTGATAAACACCACGGCTTCATCGATCCGGGCGTCATCCATCAGAACATTTGGCAGAACATCCTGGGGAAGTGTTTCGGTCATGGACATATCCTTTTTTTATAAGGTGGCGGGTTTGAAACGACGGATAGAAAACAGCGGCGCGTTTTGGTAGTTTTAGCAAGCGGACGGTTCAGTTTCAAGGAAAATTCGTAAATGTCTAAATGCTTTGAGAACCCATTAAAAAAATGATAGTTTTTCAATAGGTAAAATGCTACAAATCGAATTCATGCTTAAAATGAAATCCCGCTTTCTTCTTTAGTGCAACATTGTATTCAATTCGATGTAATAATGTCGCGTGTCCATTTAGAGTTGAAGCTATGAATTGGACCAAACCAGCAACCGTGAACAAGTAAGGAGGAGTCCTCAAGTGGATCAAATTTCCACCACGAAATCGAATAAACTCTTTGAAGTGACGGTTAATAAATTTTCCAATTCCGGGGTTACCGTCCTGTGCCCCAATGGATCGGAGGGCTGGCTTCCAGCAGACGAGTGGAGTTATGAATCGAAAGAATGGGAACGTGCCAAATCAACATCCCGCAAGGGGGAAAAAATCCAGGTAATTGCTTGGGGAAAATCGCTCCAGGAAAGTCAGATCGCGGTGAGCCGCCGCCGGGTTGGGCACAACCCCTGGAATAACGTAACAAATGAATGGATCGATCAGGTCAAGTACTTTGTAGTGACCCGGCTTACAAGAAGATACGCAATTGGTGAGATAGAACCGGGGCTCGAAGCAAGTCTGGAACTTAAGATTTTCGATAGATACATAAACGAGGAACTTAAAGGAAATAAGCACTGGCGCTCACACAGTTGGATCGCCCTTGGCGATTGGGTGGGGGGCATCGTTTCCAGTATTGATTTTCCAGACAAATCTGATGAACCCCGCATCAAAATAAACCCTTACGAGTTGTTCAAACGAATTGAGGAGCATCCTGAGGATGTTGCCGATCAGGAGCAGCTTGCCCCCCCTCCTGACCGGGAAACCGTCTTGCCGCCATCGGATATCTGGGATCGCGCACCCAATGTGGAGCATATTTTTCTGGTGGATAATGAGACCAGTTTTTTAAAAGCAATTTCCGACGCTTTGAAAAACTCAGGCTATATCGTCACACAAGCATCAACAGAAGAAAAAGCCATCCAGACACTGACCGACATTGAAAAAGATTCCATTCATGTGGCGCTGATCGATTTGCATTTGCACAATAATGCTGTTCACGATGGCTTGGAAGTGGCAAGACAAATCAACCAGATACATCCTAATTGCAGAATCATTCTGATGAGTGGCGAGGATTTGAATCAGGATAGTGGAAGAAACTCTAAACTTTCTGACGGCAACGGATTAAAAATTGCCTCATACCTTCAGAAACCATTGACCATTGCTCAACTTCAACAGGAAATAACCCATGCGGCGACTGTAAAAATCCAGAACCTGGAAGACATTCTTGAGCCGCTTATCCATCCATCAAATACAGAGCCGCCTCTGGAAAAGTTTGGGAAAAAAGAAGATATAGAAAAGCGTGACCCAATTCAGGAAGCGGTTGATGAGTTGGGAAGCCATTTAGCCGGGGTGGTGGCGCATGTTTTTACAATGCATCCCTTGAAAAAATGGGGAAAATCGATTGCCAAATTCGGCGATGGACTCGACCTGAATTTGATTCAATATAAACTGAAAAAATCTCCCGTGCGGGACACCGCCATCGATCCAGCGCGAAAATTCTGGGTGGACCACAATGTGGATAGCTCGGAACATCTTATTGGAAAGCATCTCTGGCTGCGGAAAGCCATGAACTATCGATCTTCCCTGGGAGTTCCGATCCAAACCACATCACCCATGGGACATTGCCTTCTTGCCTTTCATCCGGATCCCGATAAATTCAATCCCGAATTTCAGGCCCGTGCCCAGCTCTGCGCTGAAAAAATCGGAAAAACCATTGAATGGAAACGGCTGATAAAACAAAATGAAGAACAGTTTCTCCTTCAAACCGCAGGGATGGCCTTTGTGTTTCTTTCCCATGAACTCAGGGGAATTTTGATGGGCCTGAGCGCGGATGCATGGAATCTAAAGGACGCGATGGAAAAAGCGACCGAAGAACACGTCCTGCCGGCAAATCTCGCCGAACGCTCTGCCCGCCTTGATACGGGAATCAGCCGCGCCATCGCCATATCCAATACATTTCGAGGGGTGCAATCCTGCCACTCCATCTCAATAGACATCCTGGAATGCCTTGATGAGGCCATTCAGGCGGCGAAACAGCAGATTGCCCAGGAGCAAGAAGAAAAACCGAAAGCAACAATTGACATTAGGCGCACGCAGGACGGTATCGGAAAGCATAATGTTCAGGGGGACCGTTCAAGTCTCTTCATTGCCCTGTTCAACCTGTTGCTGAACGCAGTGCAGCAAATCGCACTTTTCAGACGTCAGAAAGGCCTTGTATGGGTGAAATGTTCAGCCGTTAAAAAAGAAGGTACGGATTGGATACGCATGGATGTCAACGACACGGGACCAGGCATACATCCGTCTGATTTTGAGCGGGTTTTTGCCCCCGGCTACAGCACCAAGCCCCCCGAAAAACAAGGCATGGGAATGGGGCTCCACATCTGCCGCAAGGTCATCACCAATATCACAGAGGGGGGCCGCAGGGGAAATGTTGAGATTACAAAAAGCACTCTGTGCATCGGAACCACTTTCTCGATTTTTCTGCCGATTTTGAAAAAATCATAGAACCGGAAGGAATAAACCCATGGAAAAGGTTAACAGCTTGATGAAAATTCTATTGGTGGACGACACCAAACATACCCGTGAATCGCTTTCCGATCTTTTTCAAGCCCAAGGATATTCCGTTGCGGAGGCGGGTTCTGCTGACGAGGCGCTTAAGCTGCTTGAGGATGGCAATGGGGAGATTGGCTTCGCCCTGGTGGATCAGGTTCTGGATCGCACTCTGGAAAGCGGCACCCAAGCGGTGAAACAGATCAGCGATATGCGGCCGGATCTCTTTATCGTGATGTATACCGCAGATCCGGAGATTAAAGACATTCACAGATGGAACGCCATGAAATCCGGGGCGCATCGCTATATTCGAAAGGCAAACGCCGGGGAACTTCTCAGAGACATTGACGAATTCATTCAGGACATGAGCGAGTTGCAGGATCTGACCCGCATATTTAAGGGAATCACCTCCGGCCGCCTGGAAATGGCTTCCGCAATCATCGGAATCGATGTGGGCATCACCCTTATTGACCGGGAATACCGGATCTGGTTCGCCAACAAAACCCAGGCGGACATCGTCGGGACGCCGAATATCGTGGGTGCTCCCTGTTGGAAATTCTTGCATGGTTGCGCTGTGAACCAGGGGCAATGTTTCGGCTGTTCTGTCAAGGAAGTTTTCGAATCAGGCCAGACTTCGACACGCACATTCCTGTCCCGTTCCCCTTCATGGCGCCTGGAATGGCTCCAGGTCGTAACCACGCCGATATTCACCAAGGCTTCGGATAAGCCCCAGCGGGTTATCGCAGCCAAGAAAGCTACTCAAAGGCTGGATAGCGTTGTAAAGGAAATGAAGCTTGCCGACCGGTTGCGTTACATTGCCCAGGGCATTGTTTTTGCCGGATATGGGCGCGCGCGCATCTACCAATCGCTCCATACAGACCGCTTAACCTGCGTTGCCGCTGCAGCAGGGCCGGACAGCAAGGCAGATCAGGATTATCTCAGCAAGGTTTCAGGATTCGTGACATCTGAAGATAAGACAAACCCATACGTCCGGAAGGCGATGCAGGAAATGACAGGAACATTGCATCTCAACTGGGATCCGGACTTGGGAGAAGACGCCAATCTGATCATGCAGCTTGATCTTAACCCGCCCTGGATTGATCTGCCCGTTTGGAACGAGAAGGAGCTTATCGGCTGGCTCGGGGTTGATATTAAAGGAGGTAGGAAATCATGTCTTGACAACGAGGATATTCAGAATCTAAAGCCATTTGCCGAAGAAATCATACGGGCGTTTATGGAAGCGCCGGACGCATCAGGACCGGAAAAGCCGGATTTTCGCAAGAAAGTCTCCGAGGCCCGGATCAAGGTGGCCGGAGCACAAGGTATTGACGAAGCATTGCAGGCTATCCTTGATGCAGTGAACGATATCACACCTTGCCGTGATGTGGTGTTGCGCATCCGGGAGGACAGGCTTTTACGTTTTCTGAAAGGGATGAAGGGTGATAAGCGCACCGCTCCGGATGCTGTTTCCGTTGAAGGGACCAACACATTGACCGGTTACGTGGTCAGATCCAGCAATCCATATTTTATTTCGGATTATCAGGAACATATTCGGCGAATTGACCACGGGGAAAGGCTCCTGAGAGCGATGAACGCGCCTGAAGGCCCCAGTCTCGCCATTTTGCCCCTGATGATTGAATGGACATGTTTCGGTACCATGCGCATCGAGCCAAAGGAACGGATCAATTGGGACGAACCGGGCCTCAAGCCGGCTTTAGCGGAGATAGCCTCATTGGCCGCGCTTATTGTCCGGGATATTTCCATCAACCGCGAACTGGCGGAAGGGAAAGCCGCCGCAGAAAGGGAATTGGCTCAGGCGTTCGGGGCGATTCACGGCATCAAAGGACCGGTGAATGCGGTCCGCACCTATATCCAACTGATTGATTTGGGAAAAACCGGGAAAATAACTCTGGAGGACGCAGCGAGGTATGCGGAGCGTGCCGGCCTATGTCTCGATCGGGTTCAGCGGCTGGCGGACCGCCTGCTGAGGCTCGTCAGACCCCGTCAAAAAGAAGCACAGTATTTAGAAACAAACGCTTTTCTTGAAACCTGCATCCGGGAAAACCATGTTTTTTATCCTAATCTGACGATTGAATCAGACATATCAAGCGATGCGCAGTCGCTTTATGCGGAGCCTGGAGAATTTCGGGAGGTTCTGGATGAGCTGGTCACCAATGCCGCAAAGGCCGTGAATGAAAACGGTTTGGTCAAGATCACGGCAAAAGGAGACGTCGGGTTCGTTCGTGTGACCGTCGAAGACAATGGACCCGGTGTGCCCCCTGATAAACTCACACGAATCTTCGATCGCTGGTATTTTGATTTTCCGGGAGGCACCGGCCTGGGCCTCTCATTTGTTAAACAGGCGGTGGCGGATCTGGGCGGCACGGTTATCGCCGAACCCGGTAATCCCGGCCTGAGAATCGTTATTCGAATTCCTCAAGAGCAGCACATGAAACAATAAACGGATAATAATGCCACTTACATAAAAAAGGAGCCGGATGATGCAAGAGCAAGTGCGCGTTTTACTGATTGATGACGATCCCGACCAGCTATATCCCCTTGCGGAGCTTATCAACAAAGAATTGAGTTATGAGGTTATAACAGCCCAAACCGTGCAGGAGGGTATGGAGCATTTCTCCCGGCCTGCAACGTCTGTTAATATCGTGGTAACCGATATGAATTTCGGCTCCGGAGTTCCGGAAGGCGGATTGAGAATAATCCGGCATATTCAGGATAATCAAACCGACTATGTCCCGGTGATCGTAATGACTGCATTCAGCGATCCAGTTAATATCGTCAAATGTATGGAAGCGGGTGCGTTCAGTTATGCGGACAAAGGCAGCGGAAATGTGAATAGCTTTTTCCAGACACTTAAACACACAATGTCCCGTGCACTGGATTCACAGAAAGCGCATCTTCAAGTTGACAGGATGGCCCAGGCCGTCTGCGCCATGGTGGACAGCCACGAACCCTATACTGGAGGGCATTCCGAGCGTGTCGGCGGATACGCAAAAATCATTGCAGCCAAAGCGGGACTTACCGCATCCCAGCAGATGACAGCGTGGCGCGCCGGTCTGGTGCACGATCTGGCAAAGGTCGGCATCGACGCCGAGGTTCTCTCACGGCCCGCAAAACTGTCACCGGTGCTGATGGCCAGTATCTATGCCCATCCGGTGGAAGGCTATGAAATGCTTAAAAAAGTGAATGCAAATGAGGAAGTCGCAAAGGCGGTATTGGAGCATCACAAACGAATTAATGGCTGGGGTTATCCAGAGTATCACAAGGCGTTATCGGGCGCGATTTCCGTGACGGGCCAGATAGTGGGTCTTGCGGATTCCTTTGACGCCATGACAACGCCACGCCCCTACATGGGTGGAAAGGGGAGAGACACCCTCACGGAAGCATTGGACCGATTAAAAAAGGACGCCTCAAATGGCAGTTATGACATGAACCTGGTGAATTGCCTTGAGTCCGGAATGCCTGAAGTTTGGGAGATATTCAGAACCCACGTTGATCAGCGCAAACTGCCAGAAGAACTCTGCAAACGAAATTTCGATAAGGGTGTGCCGGGAATTCCCGTGCTTGTGTGCAATAAAAAGTGTGAACTCTCCCCTTATTGCCCTTAGGGTAAAAATCAGCGTAGGGGCGAAGCATCCGCTATCGAGTCCTTGAAAAAGACCAATCCGGTGGCAGCGGATGCTTCGCCCCTACGGAATAACGGACGGGATTGCCTGCATGACCGATAACACCCGATATAATCCCCAAATTCACCACCGACGTTCCATCCGGTTGAAAGGGTATGATTATTCCCGGACGGGCGCTTATTTTATCACCATTTGCGCGCATAACCGTTTATGTTTATTCGGTGAAATCATTGACGGGGAAATGAGGGCAAACCCATGCGGCGAAACCGCCGCCGCCTGCTGGCGCGATCTTCCGCGTCACTTTGAAACCATTACGCTTGGCGATTGGGTGGTCATGCCCAATCACATACACGGCATCCTCGTGATCGGTAGGGGCGAAGCATCCGCTGTCGAGTCCTTGAAACCAATCCGATGGCGGCGGATGCTTCGCCCCTACGGCCCAATGGCACGCAATCCGGGTCTTTGGGGGCTATCGTGCAGAATTATAAGTCCGTCGCCGCGCGCAGAATAAACACCCTGCGCGGCGCATCCGGGGTTCCGGTATGGCAACGGAATTATTGGGAACACATCATCCGGGATGAAGCCTCCTATGGCGACCTCACCCGTTACATCCTGAACAACCCCAAACAATGGGCGATGGACCGATTGTATGTGGGGGCATCGTAGGGGCGAAGCATTATCCATATAAAAACAAATAGATGGATAATGCTTCGCCCCTACCCGTACATTTGCCGCATCAAGCGAGTTTTTCCCCCGCCACGGAAAACCGCCCGGCAGGGAATTAAGCGGCGCGGGCTGGGTTCTTTTGCTACTTTTCTTACCCACCAAGAAAAGTAGAAGAAAAAAGGGTCGATGGCAGGTATTTGGGAATCCAACATGAACCAGCCTCCTCCTGCCCGCCGACCCGCCCGAACAAGAATCTTTAAAGCTTGCCAACACCCCCCGAAGCCGATATAGTCCCCATAATTTTAGGAGTTACCGCAACAGGTTACATGCGGTTGAGTTCAACAACATTTTATCTATCATCCCATTGATGGATTCCAGGACTATAACTACGGCTTTCACGGCGACGGAAAAAGCCGCCGCCAATTACCGGTGCGTTATAATCAAAAAGAATCAATAATGACACTTACTAAATGCCCAAAATGCAATCGAAAATTTAGAGTGCAAAGCGATCTAAAGTATCGGCCTCGTCCAAAGTTCGACTTCAAATTCCAAACCGACTTAAAACATCTCAAATTTTCAGGCATAAGGACTGACATCAATTTGAACCTGGGAAAAATGCTGAAAAATATGAAACCCCCTCCAGCATACGAGATGATCCATAATCCCTCTTTAGTGGTTTGTCCTGATTGTGGTAATGAATATAATTCACCTGAGCATAAATATATTGTGGTTGACCGGAAACAAAAATAAGTCATAAAAACTTGATGTTATAAATTTAGTCCTGTTTGAAGATTTTTCAAAAAATCAGTATTTGTTCGGGTTTTTAGCTTGACATAATTTTTTACTAATTGT
>JBAQUK010000201.1:0-4422 GCA_049297455.1 Desulfosalsimonadaceae bacterium
CTGACAATCCTCCTCTATGGTTATGAGAGGACTCTTCATTTTAAAAGGGCGGGTGGTCGCCAAAACTTCGCCGCCCTTTTAAAAAAAAAAGGCCTCTTTCTCAGAGGCTCATTTATTCTGGTAATCGATTTAATCTGTCAACGGAATCTAAAAATCCACCGCCTGTTTTGGTTCATAGAATGTAAAGATTAACAACTCCGAAGAAGAATTTCTAAACTCCATAGATAACCAGGGCTTGATTTACGCCGATTGTGGAGACGTGATTTTTCAGGGCATTAATTGTATCAACTGCGGAAAGACAATTCTTTTATCTTTAGCGCGTTCAAATCCTGTGGTGGATCTTCGTGAGTTTTATATTATTCCAACAGTGTTCAATGCGTGGGATAACGTATCGGAGCTTATTTATGAATTTGATTTTAGAGGAAATTCAAACTCACCTTTAAATTTTAACTTTATCAACCAACCCTGGTTCGATGATGAAGTAAGAGAAAAATTACGGGATGTATTTCCGCCCAACTCAGCTTCTTATAATCCAAATATCATGTATTCTGTAATGGGTAAGTCTGAATTCATGGAACAAGCAACAGCAAATGCGATAATTTTGGATACTGAAAAATTTGAAGCAATGCCAGACACCATAATGGATAAAGGGCCTGCTTATGATTTTTATAAAAATTCCAATCTATCTTATAATTATAGAAAAATTCCTTTCAGGGCCGACCTTCAAGAGATTAATTCCAGATTAGAATTAGAAAATCAAACTGGTCATGTCAGATTAAGAAGATTTTACAGCATGAAAAATTTAAAATGGTTTTTCCTTCTCTGGCTGAGTTTTCCTGAATTTAAAGTTGTTAATAAAATCGGTGAAGATGGCTCTCTCTTAACGTATAGCTTACCTGACAGTTTATTGGAATTTAATAATAAGCTAAAAAATACCTCACTGGAATTTTTATTGGAAGATGCTTCTGGTAAAAAAATTAAAGAGACCGTTATTGAACAGTTTACCGCAGAGGGTGTTCCTGTCCCAGATGATGAGAAAATAGAAAAAGAAATCGCCGAACACAGATGGCATATCAGACAGACATTCATTCCTGAAATACAAAAGCTGTCTCAAAAGCTAAAATTTTCTGAACTCGTCCATAAATTGTCAGCCGAAGCATTCGATGAATTAATATATCGTGTTTGTATTTTATCCACAAAGCGAAAGGAACTTGCCTCGTGGGTGGCAATAGCGCGTCCTGAAGTCGCTTTGTTTGTGGATGCCCCGATGGGTCTGGGGAAAACCTATTCCATTGTGAATACGCTGGTTGAACATATGGATTTATCAGCGGTTATTTTTATGCCAACCCATAAACTATGCCAGGACTTGATAATTAAATTGAAGTCTATGCTCGCTTATAAAATGGGCTTTTCAGAGCGTGTTATTGAATTAAATCTTGAGAATATTATAGATGCTGATGGGCAAGAAATCAGAGACAAATTTGGTTTTCCAAATCAAAGATTTAAAACTGATTTTTTACAGGAACAGGTTTATTATGCTGACGGTATTAATAAAAACGAATGCCAGAATTATGATAAGCTAATCGAGCGGTACAAGGATAAATGGTATATCAAAGGTGATATTTGTAATAAATGTACAATTAAAGAGGGATGCCGATTTAGAAAACACAATTATGAAGCGCCCAAATCCCGCATAGTGATTACAACACATCATCAATACGGCAAATTTGCGATGCTTTCAGATATTAAAAAATGGTATAAGGATGGGTATTACAAAAAGGATAAAAACAGAAAGATTATTAAAAATATAGAGAGTAAAAAAGAAAGAATAGATGATGCTCCGGAAAGAAGCTTTTTTATCCTGGATGAAGATTTTGTTTCCAATTCCTGCTACATGCCTATTGAATTAAATGAAAAAAATTTAACTGTCTGTGTGTCAACTTTGTCAGAATTCATAAGAGCCTTTGATGAAGAAGAGAAAATAAACGATGCCAACACGTTAATTGATAATATTGATAAATTGATAGCGCAATATTATAAATGTGATACCACTTCTGTAATCCCTCCAATTAACCCATCATTCAAAATACCCAACAAAATAAAGAAAAAATGGATAGAAGATTTTATCAACAAGGAGAACGTTTTGCCTGACTTTGTTGATTGGCAGGGCAATATCCCAAATTATATTGAAGTCATTGAGCATTCCATTCGATTTGGGTTTGTCGTTCAAAAATACGCTAAAGTTGCCAAGGCTGTTCTATTAAATCCGACCCGATATAATCTGTCAGGTCTACCTCCCCATGTATTTTTTGATGGTACACTTCTTCACGAGAAATTTTTACGGCACAAATTACTGAATGTCGAATTTGAAAAATTGAAAATTGAAATTCAATCCAATCGGCAGTTGCGAGTATGGCAAAATATAAACGACGATCTGCCATTTAGGAATATTAAAGAGGATGAGACAAATGCTACGCAGTTTGTAGAGGGGATTATTCAAAAATATGGCAAAGAAAGAAAATATTTCATCGCTTGTTCAAAAGCTGTCAGATACACATATCTGGAAAATTTCATCAATAGCAAATACCCTTCTCACCATATAGTGATATGTCATTATGGAAAGTTAAGAGGGTTTAATGATGCGGAAAACTGCGATGTGGGTATAATTCTCGGAAGCTTTATTCCTTCAGACACAGTTGAAATAGCAATGGCTTTGGAATTTATACAGGATAATTTACAGCCGAATAAGATTTTAGCAACAGAAAATAATTTATGGACATTAAAAAGAAGCAAAGGCATTCGTAAGTATAAACCAGAGTTTATTGTGATTGAAGAACTTTCAAGGTCTTACCGCCTTGCTGAAATGCGTCAGGCAATTGCCAGGACACGATATCTTCACCATAATGTTGATTTTTATATTCTCTCAAAAGACCCAGTTGAAGAATATGAACCCTTTTTACAAAAAATTGAAACTCACCAATACAGAGACTATTTATTTCCACCACGGAAATCTCGCAATGACAATAAGTATGACCCTATAAAAAATGTTGTAATGGATTGGCTCAAAAAAAATGAAACTGTCAACGCAATAGATATTTATAGCAATTACGGAATAAGAAGGCAGACTGTGGGAGCATATTTAAAGAAAATGACTGAAGAAGGTCTATTGATGAATAAAACAAAAACAAAATATATACTGGCAGAACCTGAAATCGAAGAAAAAGATATTGAAAGCTAAAATGGACACCCTATCCTATATAAACATATAGACTATGGTGTCCATTTTTGAATTTATCAATTTTTCGATATTTAAAAAATGTGTAAGCTAAAACTTGAATTTAATATATTGTACGTGTGTGTGTGTATTCTGGCCCACCTATAATTTCTATTACACCTTTATCATAAGTGTAATGACGACTGTAATTTTAGCGCGGAGTGTTATTTACTGTGTATAACAGCCATTACAATCTCCGTCATTGGGGAGTGCGCTTATCCTGTAAACCAATCCTGATAACAACTAATAATCACAGAATAATACATTGAAATTACGTTAAAAATGTGTTAAATTGGGTTTTATATGGACAGTATTTTTTCCGCATGCGGAAAAAATGAAGAAAATGATGGTGAATACCGTTTCTTGACTTTAATCAAAAAAACATAGATGATATTTAATCATTAAAATAGTTCAATGAAAAATACATAATGGCTCTACTTTAAGTGGAGAGCTCATAAATCATTTATTTGGAGAACAAGATATGAAAAAATTAATCTTTTTGTTATTCTTGTCTTGGCTTTTAATTGGTTTTAACTTAAAGCAAGCCCAATCATTTTCAGAAGAGACACGCCGAACGATGATAAAAGATGCCATTAAGTTTTGTCCACAGTCCTTGCAGACACATTTAACAAATAATACAGAAGCTATTAAAAGTGGAATGTTTTTTATTGAGCGTAATCCTCAAATAAGAATTAGTTCACGTCAAGTTGAGACTTGGCATAAGTCTCTGGTTTCTGAATTGGAAGGAGAAGTGAAATTCGGCAATAATACAATGGATAAATTTGGTTTTATTGCTGGATTTATTGCTGACACAATTAATCCTTCTTATGTACGATCTTCCCGTTTAAGAGTGCCTCAAGCTTCAGAGAGAAATAAGATTATCTATTATGATGGGTATGAAAAAATATCAGATATAAATAAAAAAATGGAAGAGTTGAGTAATACCTATAGCTTATATTACTCATTTAATAAAGTAGAAGGAGCTATTATAGATAAAGCATACTCAGATGCGGTCAATCAGATTGCTGTTGATTTCCAAAAAAAATGTAACTGATTTTTCTGATTATTTTGACTGTGACAGTTATTTTCCGGATTATTTAAACTGGATTCGCTGCGCTCAATCATTTTATTGGGTTTTTTAAGGCATA